>NZ_JBFUFO010000003.1:0-185889 GCF_056403395.1 Variovorax sp. P2_H12
TGGGCGAGATCACCGCCGCCAGCCAGGAGCAGACCTCGGGCATCGAGCAGATCAACCAGGCCATCACGCAGATGGATCAGGTGACCCAGCAGAACGCCGCCCTGGTGGAAGAGGCCGCGGCCGCCGCCGCCTCGCTGCAGGAACAGGCGGGCAGCCTCTCGCGGGTCGTCGGCGTCTTCCAGCTGGGCGGTCCGCAACGCGCGCGTGCCTGACCCCCGCGCTCACCCGGCAGCGGGCCGCGCCTGGTCCGGTTGCGTGTAGTCGCACACCCCCTCGGGGAAAATGCGCCTGAGCTGCTCGACTTGCTGCGCACTGGGCGCCGAATTGCCATAGGTGCCGTCAGCCAGGGCCTGGTCCAGCGGCTTGAGGGCGCAGCGGTAGATGCCGCCCTCGATGGGCGCACCGGCCACGGTGCGCGACGTGCCGTAGAGCGGGAAGGCCTGCGTGCACGCGCCCGCGGGCTGGCTGTCCAGGATGCCGCCCCACACGCCGGCCCCCGCGCTCATGCGCTGGCCCTGCAGGTCGAAGCAGGCGTCCACCGCCTCGGCCGGCTTGTTGCCAGTGATGCCGCCCGCGGGGTTCCTGCGCATGTTCGCGAGCCACTCGTCCATCACGTCGAGTGCTTGCATCGACTGGCTGGCCTTGGGCGTGCCGGGCATGGTGTTGGTGAACCACACGACCAGGTTGTCGCTGTGGCCCATCTTCTGGAGCACGCGCCGGCGCACGGCGAAGGACTGGTGGCTGTTGTGCATGTCCAGCTCGCGCTCCATGTACTGGCGATGATCGATGGCCGGTACATCCAGGCGCCCCGTGAACACATGGCCCGAGGTGTAGGCCGCCCGCATCGCGATCGGGTCGCCCGCCGTGCGCGGCGCCGGCGCATCGGCCGCGGCCAGCCGCATGTTGCGCCGGCTCCAGGGGTCGAAATAGCCGGCCTGGGTCAGCGCCTTGCTGATCTCGGCCTGCGTCGTGCCGAAGAAGGGGAAGCCTTCCTGCACCATGGCGCTCGGATGCTTCCAGCCGCCCACGTGCCAGTTCAGGTGCACGAACTCGTCCATCGCGATGTGGCCCGCCAGCAAGGACTTGAGGCCGTACTGCACGCCCACGTTGTCCCAGGTCGGCCGGGCCGCGTCGTTGGCGTCCACGCCGTAGACGTTGCGCAGGTCGTCGTAGTGGGTCCAGCGGATGGCCGCGATGTCGCTCTGCGGCTCGTACAGCTGCTGGTTGGGCGCCTGGCCGTACCAGGGGTTCATCGACAGCGGCGTGAGGCCGCGCCAGGCCGGCACGCACTCGGTCGTGCCCTTGGCGGTGCTGTAGCCCAGCGCGATCTTCAGCGGCGCGAGCGCATCGTTCACGCGCGTGTTCGGCCCGCCGTCGGGGTTCTCCTCGGCATTCATGCCCACCAGCCAGCTGCGGTTCTTGGTCACGCGCCACTTGCCGTTGGCGCGGTCGGTCGCGTCCATGTAGTGCTCCAGCAGTTCGCAGTCGCCCACGTGGATGGTTTGCGTGACCATGTCGGGGTAGCTCTGTACGGGCAGCAGGCCGTCGAGCACGCCGGGGTTGTTCTGCGCGATCACGTACTGCTGGATCGCGCCGCCCGAGCCGCCCAGGCCGACGGTGTAGAGCGGCACGCCGTAGCGCTCGATGAAGCGCTCCTTGGTCATCATCGCGGTCTCGCCGGCCAGGTTCATGTTGTAGTGCGTGCCGGTGTTGTTGCCGCTGGAGTGCACGATGGCCCAGCCGCGGCCGAGCACGTCGAGGTTCATCGAGCCGCCATGCACCGTGCCCTGGCTGTGGCCGATGGCCACGCCGCCCTGGAACCAGTACAGCAGCTTGCCGTTCCACAGCGAGGTGTCGGTCTGCGTGCCGTTGTCGGCCGCCGGCATGGGCGCCAGCATCGCGATGCTGTAGAGGAAGCGGTTGATGCTGCCGATCTCGCGCCGCACGACGAAGTCCACCGTGCGCCCGTCCGCCAAGGTCGCCTGGGCCATGTCGGACGGCCGCGAGCCGTCGGCCGGCAGCGGCTTGAGCCCGCCCGCCGTGCTGCGGTACTGGTAGCTCACGAAGGTATCGATCGAGCAGTCGCGGCTGTAGCCCAGCAGGGTGCTCTGGGCATCGCGCACCGGGTAACCCGGCGGCGAGGCGCTGTCCACCCGCGGCTGCCTGCCCACCGCCCCCTGGATCGTGGTGCAGACGAAGGGCGTCTGCTGCGGCCCGGTGAACATCGGGCCCGTGATCGGGTGGTTGGTCAGGGTGAGTTGGTCGCGCGGCTGGCCATTGCCGCTCCGATGGCGGACTTCCAGCGTGTTGGCCCCCAGCTTCAGGCCGCCGATCACGCCTTCGAGGCCGGCCGCGGTTTCGGCGAGCGTCACATCGAGGCGCATGCCGTTGAGCCACAGCTCGAGCTGGTCGCGCAGGCCCGGCGCGGCGCGCACCTCGATGCGCGCATCGCCGCCCGAAACGTACTCGGGTGCGCTCGACAGCACGCGCAGGCGCACGCTGTTGCCGTTCTCCTTGTCGTTGGGCACCTTCGCCTGCTGCGCGGTGTCGCTCTCGGCGCTGACTTTCGCACTGCCCGTGCCGGCGCTGACGCCCGATCCGGAGCCTCCGCCACCGCTGCCCCCGCCGCAGGAAGCCAGCAGCACTGCACACGCGGCCCATGCGGCCGCCAGACCTTTGGATGTCATTGCGTCTCCTCGGGGCCCACAGGCCCTTGTTGTTGTTGTTGCCCCAGCCGGACGCGCCGGCCCTGAGCTGCGGATCGCCCGCGTACGGACGCGGCGGCGCAAAGATTAGACCTTTTTGCATCGCATGACCATAGGCCATAGGCGCTGGCTTCGAGGCCGTCCGACATCAGAGGCGACCATGAAACACCACCCACAGAGACGTTGACCCGCAACGCTTGACAACTTTTCGCCGGCACACACAAGGGAGCGGCGAATGACTCGGCTTCCAGGTGAAGAGGTATCGGGAACGCGAGCCCCTGATCAACCGCCAGGCGCGTCGACCTTGCGCCAGCTTGCATCCGGGTTGAAGCGCGTCATGGCCTGGGCAGCGGTCTCGCCGCCGGGGCCGAGGTCCTTCTCGTACACCACGCCGTCGTGGTTGACGATGAAACTCATCACGCCCGTGTCGCCGTAGCGGATCGGCCAGGCAATGAGGGCGAATCCGCCTCGCATGCGGTTGCCGATCACGTAGTCGTAGGCGCCACCCGGCGCGTCCTTGCCCTGGGCCTTGAGGATCTTGAAGTGGTAGCCGTGGTAGCCCTCGCCGCCTCTTTGCCCGGCATACAGAGGTCCGAGCGGGCTCAGGTCCTGACCGGTCGCGCCCGGCCAGTAGAGGCCGTCGTGGCTGCCGGGAGAGCTCACGAACTTCTGCGCGTACTCGAGCACGCTGTTGCCGTCGCGGTCCTGCTGCGCGTACTCCTTCTGGGCGTCGAAGTACGCCAGCGCGGCCTGCATCGCATGGAGCTCGTTGCGGCCGATGCGACGGGTGCGCATGGCATCGACGCCCGCTCTCGGGTCGAAGCGCCAGCCGGCGGCGCTCTTCACGATGGGCACGGGCAGTGTCCAGTCTCCGGGGCCGGCGGCGAGCAGCGCCTTGTCCGGCTGTTCGAGCACGACCTTGTGCTGCTTGGCCCATGCACCGAGGAATTCATAGACGTCATCCTGGTCGACGGTGCCCTCCGGCACGAAGCGCCGCCATTCGGGTCCGAGCACGCTGCGCAATGCCTCGACGTCGCTGCGCGACAGGGCATCGACGAAAGCCTGCGCCGCGGCATCGGGCGTGGGATAGGCCTTTTGCGCGAATGAAGCGACCGAGGCGAGCGACAGCGCCACGGAGGCCGCAAGCGTTTTCAGGGATAGGGCGGCGAAGGACATCGTCTGGACTCCCGAACAGGTGGATTGCGTCATGTGGGCCTCCCATTCAGCGACGACCGCCGCCGCCGCCGCCGCGCCCGCCGCCTCCGCCGCCGCCGCCGCCCATGCGGGCGCCGCCACCGCCACCGCCTCCGCCCATGCGTGCACCGCCGCCTCCGCCAGAACTCATGCGGGCGCTGCCTCCACCACCGCCCATGTGCGAACCGCCGCCACCCATCTGTGCCCCCCCGCCTCCGCCCCGGTTCTGTGACATGGACTGGCGACTCGCGTCGCCGCGACTGGCCTGCTGGCGGGTCTGGCCACCGACATCGCCCGAACCCCGCAATGCGTTGTCGCCGCCGCTGTGCTGCGTCCGCGACAGTCCCTGGTCGGCACCACCGCGCCCGCCCGCGCCGCCGCGGTCGCCTGCTCCGGCTCCTGCTCCTGCTCCTGCTCCTGCTCCTGCTCCTGCTCCTGCTCCTGCTCCGCCTCGATCGCCGGCCCGATCACCAGCGCGGTCACCGGCTCGGCTACCGGCCCGGTCGCCCGCGCGGTCACCGGGGCCCGCACCCGCTCGATCGCGGCCGGTGTCTCGCGCAGCCGCCTGCGCGCGCTCGCGAGTGCCCGGGTCGTTGCGCAACTGGTTTCGGCCCTGGGCCGGGTCCATCCCGCGCTGCTGCAACTGGGATTGCGCCTGCTGGCGCTGCGCGTCACGAGCAGCCGTATCGCGTCCGCGGAAATCGTTGCGCTGGTTCGCGCCGGCGACGTCCTTGCCGAACTGTTGCCGGCTTGCCGAGTCCCGGTAGGGAACGCCGCGCCGGTTGCCCGCGTTGTGCTGGAAGTTCGTCTGGTTCGCGGCGAGTTGCCGGTTGGTGTTCACGCTGTTGTAGCGGTTCACGTTGACGTTGACGTTGCCGCCTCCCCAGTTGCAGTTGCCCCAGAGCGCCGCCGTGGCGGCGACACCGATACCGAAGGCGATGCCCGTCGCCAGCGCCGCGCCGGGGTAGTAGCCGCCGTAGTAGCCATAGTAGTAAGGCGCAGGTGGGTAGTAGTAGGGCGGATAGGCCGGATAGGGCCAGGCGCCATACACCACGGTCGGGTCGTACGCCGGCACATACACCACCTCCGGGTTGGTGGGCTCGATCTTGATGATCGTCTGCTGCGTCTGGGGCTCCTGCTCGACGATCACCTTCTGCTGCTCGGTGCTCTTGAGGCTGCCTGTCTTCTGGGCCTGGCCGCGCAGTCGCTGGGCGGAGTCGAGAACGTCCTTGGACGAGGCGAGGAAGGCATCGCCCAGGTTTTGCACCCAATCAGGCTGATCGCCCATCGTCTGCAGCACCTGCGGGAATGCCACGAGCGACTGCACGCTCGGGTCCCAGGGCTGGTTCGCGACCATCTTCAGCGCCGCATCGCCCTTCTGGGTCGGATTCGCCTTCGACCATTTGGCCGCATCGGCGATGTCGGCCGGATAGGTCGAGGCCATCAGAACCTGCGACAGCAGTTCGTCCGGATACAGCGCGATGGGCGCCATCATCTGGTCGAGCTGCTCCCTGGAGAAGTTCGGCGGTGACTGCGCGCCCGTCAGAGCCGGGAGCAACGAAGCGGCGAGCATCACGGCACGCACGAATCGGATGGTCATTGCACGCATATCCCCTCCAGAGATCCAAGATGTTCGCTCTCGACCGAACCAGAAACGGTGAGAGGCCTCTGACACGACGCTGGGGAAAATTGTCTGCCCATCACGCATGCTTGTGAATTGACGTTTGTCAGTTCCTGGACCGGCGCCAGGCACATGGATCGGCCGGTGACGTGGCAATTCGCCTTGATCGACCCGAGTTTCCGGGCGGGCTTCGGCTTCGGCCCAAACCGCGGCCCTCGTACCTAAATGCAACGTCGGTATTTGCCCTCGCCCCTCTCGGCAAGCCGCTTGTGATCGATGAATCGCGGGCACTCACAAGGACCTGCAGCAAGCGCTGGCCTTTGCCGGCGAGGGCAAGGTGCATACCGTGTACAGCGAGGACCGTATCGAGAACATCAACCTGATCCTCGATCGCATGCGCAAGGGCGAAATCGAGGGTCGGGTGGTGCTACGGCTCACCGACGAGCCGTAGTGGCGCGCGCGCGCAAACGCATTGAGGATGCGCTGGGGGCCGCCGCAAGCCTTCAGCCCACCGACCCCGGCGGCATCAACACCTCCCGCTGCGCCACGACCGTCTCGCGCAGGAAATCCCACACCACCTTCATGCGCGCGAGATGCCGCGTCTCGGCCGGCACCGACATCCAGAAGGTGCGCGTGAAGCTGGCCTCGGCCGGCAGCAGCCGGCGCAGCGACTTGTCGCGGCCCGCGATGAAGGCCGGCAGCACCGCGATGCCGGCACCGGCCAGGGCGGCCTGGTGCTGCGCGAGGATGCTGGTGCTGCGCAGCGCGAAAGAATCGGGCTTGTAGAGCTCGTCGAGATACTGCAGCTCCTTGCTGAACAGCAGGTCGTCCACGTAGCTGATGAAGGTGTGGCCGCGCAGGTCTTCGCGGGTGCGGATCGCGCCGCGCCGCGCGAGGTAGTCCTTCGATGCGTAGAGGTGCAGCACGTAGTCGGTGAGCTTGGTCACCACCACGGGCCCGCGCGCCGGGCGTTCGAGCGAGATCACGATGTCGGCCTCGCGCCGCGACAGGTGCACCAGGCGCGGCATGGCGAGCAGGTCGATCACGAGCTTGGGGTGCGCTTGCGCAAACAGCGCCAGCTTCGGCGCCAGCACGACGGTGCCGAAGCCTTCGGTCGCGCCGATGCGCACCAGCCCCGACAGACCCTCTTGCGATCCCGGCGCGGCGCTCTCGACGGCCATGAAGGCGCTTTCCATCGATTCGACCTGCGGCTGCAGCCGCCGGCCGGCCTCGGTCAGGCGATGGCCGTCGGCTTCGCGCGAGAAGAGGGCGGTGCCGACCTGCTTTTCGAGCGCCTGGATGCGCCGCGCCACGGTCGTGTGGTCGACCGCGAGCCGGCGGGCCGCGCCCACCAGCGTGCCCGAGCGCGCCAGCTCGAGGAAAAAGCGCAGGTTGTCCCAATCCATGATCTGCAATTATGCAGATCGGAGGTGCGAATTTGTCTATTGCCATCGCAAAAGTGCAAAGCTAGCATCACCCTGCTGCACCCCTATTCCCCAAGGAGACAAGTTCACATGGACGCCACCACCACGCCCGCGACCCAGGTCGCCACCGTCAAGCTGCTCATCGGCGGCAAGTTCGTCGAGTCGAAGACCACCGAGTGGCGCGACATCGTCAATCCGGCCACGCAGGAAGTGCTCGCCAAGGTGCCGTTCGCGACGCCGGCCGAGGTCGATGCCGCGGTCGCTTCCGCCAAGGAGGCCTTCAAGACCTGGCGCAAGACGCCGATCGGCGCCCGCGCCCGCATCTTCCTCAAGTACCAGCAACTGATCCGCGAGAACATGGCCGAGCTGGCCGCGATCCTCACGGCCGAGCAGGGCAAGACCCTGCCGGATGCCGAGGGCGACGTGTTCCGCGGCCTCGAGGTGGTCGAGCACGCGGCCTCCATCGGCAACCTGCAGCTCGGCGAGCTGGCCAACAACGTCGCCAACGGCGTCGATACCTACACGCTGCTGCAGCCGCTCGGCGTCTGCGCCGGCATCACGCCGTTCAACTTCCCGGCCATGATCCCGCTGTGGATGTTCCCGATGGCGATCGTCACCGGCAACACCTTCGTGCTGAAGCCCTCCGAGCAGGACCCGATGGTCACGATGCGCCTGTGCGAACTCGCGCTCGAGGCCGGCATTCCGGCCGGCGTGCTCAACGTCGTGCACGGCGGCGAGGCGGTGGTCAACGCGATCTGCGATCACAAGGACATCAAGGCGATCTCGTTCGTCGGCTCGACCAAGGTCGGCACCCACGTCTACAACCGCGCCACGCTGGCCGGCAAGCGCGTGCAATGCATGATGGGCGCGAAGAACCACGCCATCGTGATGCCCGACGCCAACAAGGAGCAGACCCTCAACGCGATCGCCGGCGCGAGCTTCGGCGCCGCGGGCCAGCGCTGCATGGCGGTGTCGGTCGCGGTGCTGGTCGGCGAGGCCCAGAAGTGGGTGCCCGAACTGGTCGAGAAGGCCAAGACGCTGAAGATCGGCGCCGGCACCGAGAAGGGCGTCGACGTCGGCCCGCTGGTGTCCTGCGCGGCCTATGAGCGCGTCAACGGCCTGATCGAACGCGGCGTGGCCGACGGCGCAACGCTGGCGCTCGACGGCCGCAAGCCGACGGTGCCCGGCTTCGAGAAGGGCAACTTCGTCGGCCCGACGGTGTTCGCCGACGTCAAGCCCGGCATGGTCATCTACGAGCAGGAGATCTTCGGCCCGGTGCTGTGCCTGGCGAACGCCGACAGCATCGACGAGGCGATCGAGATGATCAACGCCAACCCGAACGGCAACGGCACCGCGATCTTCACGCAGTCGGGTGCTGCGGCGCGCCGGTTCCAGGAAGACATCGATGTCGGCCAGGTCGGCATCAACGTGCCGATCCCGGTGCCGGTGCCGATGTTCTCGTTCACGGGTTCGCGCGCGTCCAAGCTCGGCGACCTGGGCCCGTACGGCAAGCAGGTGATCATGTTCTACACGCAGACCAAGACGGTGACCGAACGCTGGTTCGACGACAGCACCGCCCACGGCCTCAACACCACGATCAGTCTCAAGTGAGCTTAAGCTCGCCCCCAGGTTGCCCGCACTTCGTGTCGGGCGCCCACCCCCTGCCGGGGGCAACACCAGCGGCCCGGCAAAGCCGGTTCCGCGGTGGCACTGTTGCTCCCCCCCAGGTTGGGCTCACTTCGTGTAGCCCGCCCACCCCCCTGCCGGGGGCAACACCAGCGGCCCGGCAAAGCCGGTTCCGCGGTGTTTCCCGATTAGGCTGTGAGCTTTTCGTCGGTTGCCATGAACTTTGAACTTTCGGAAGAGCAGCGCGCCTTTGCCCAGACGGCGCGCGACTTTGCACTGAACGAATTCGCGCCGCATGCGGCGCGCTGGGACGCCGAGGCGATCTTCCCCAGGGAAGCGATCGCCAAGGCCGGCGAGCTCGGCTTCTGCGGGCTCTATGCGCCCGAGAGCATCGACGGCCTGGCGCTGCCGCGCCTCGATGCGACGCTGGTGTTCGAGGAGATGGCCGCGGTCGACCCATCGACCACGGCCTTCATCACGATCCACAACATGGCGACCTGGATGCTCGGCACCTGGGGCGGTCCGGCCGTGCGCGAGCGTTGGGGCGCGGACCTGACCAGCGGGCGCAAGCTGGCCTCGTATTGCCTGACCGAGCCCGGCGCGGGATCGGACGCCGCATCGCTCAAGACGCGGGCTGAATTGCAGGGCGGGGAGTACGTCATCAACGGCGGCAAGGCCTTCATCTCGGGCGCCGGGTCGACTGATGTGCTGGTGCTGATGGCGCGCACCGGCGGCGGCGGCGCGGGCGGCATCTCGGCCCTGGCGGTGCCGGCCGATGCGCCCGGCATCCGCTACGGCAAGAAGGAGCACAAGATGGGCTGGAACAGCCAGCCCACGCGCACCATCGATTTCGACAACGTGCGGGTGCCGGCCGAGAACCTGCTGGGCAGCGAGGGCGAAGGCTTCCGCATCGCGATGAAGGGGCTCGACGGCGGGCGCATCAACATCGCGACCTGCTCGGTCGGTGCGGCGCAGGGCGCGCTCGACGCCGCCCGGCGCTACCTGCACGAGCGCCAGCAGTTCGGCAAGCCGCTCGCGAGCTTCCAGGCGTTGCAGTTCAAGCTGGCCGACATGGCGACCGAACTGGTGGCTGCACGCCAGATGGTGCGGCTGGCCGCGAGCAAGCTCGACGCCGGCCATGCCGACGCCAGCACCTATTGCGCGATGGCCAAGCGCTTCGCGACCGATGCGGGCTTCAATGTCTGCAACGACGCGCTGCAACTGCACGGCGGCTACGGCTACCTGAGCGAATTCCCGCTGGAGCGGCTGGTGCGCGACGCGCGCGTGCACCAGATCCTCGAAGGCACCAATGAAATCATGCGCGTGATCGTCGCGCGCAAACTTCTCGAAGGCGATTGCGATATCCGATGACTGACTCCGTCGTTCTCT
Source organism: Variovorax sp. P2_H12 (assembly GCF_056403395.1). NCBI lineage: Bacteria > Pseudomonadati > Pseudomonadota > Betaproteobacteria > Burkholderiales > Comamonadaceae > Variovorax > Variovorax sp. P2_H12. The sequence continues at coordinate 9,960 of NZ_JBFUFO010000003.1, forward strand.
TCAACGAAATCCAGGCCGCCAACGGCAAGCGCTTCGGCGTCGCCACACTCAACGCGCCGGCTTCGCTCAATTCGCTGTCCGTCGCGATGGTGCGTCTGCTGACGCCGAAACTGCGCGAATGGGCGGCCGATGCGAACATCGTCGGCGCGCTGCTCGATGCGGCCGGCGAAAAGGCCTTCTGCGCCGGCGGCGACCTGCGCCAGCTCTACCAGACGCTGCTGGACTGCGGCCCCGAGCGCAACGCGTACGCCGAGCGCTTCTTCGGCGAGGAATACGAGCTCGACGATCTGATCCACAACTTCCCGAAGCCCTTTCTCTGCTGGGGCCACGGCATCGTCATGGGCGGCGGCGTCGGCCTGATGGCCGGTGCCTCGCACCGCGTGGTCACGGCGCAGAGCCGCGTCGCGATGCCCGAGATCAACATCGGCCTGTACCCCGATGTCGGCGGCAGCTGGTTCCTGCGGCGCATGCCCGGGCGTGTCGGCCTGTTCCTCGCGCTGACCGCCGCCCCGCTCAATGCCGCGGACGCGCTCTTCTGCGGCCTGGCCGATCTGCTGGTGCCGCACGAGAACAAGGCGCAGGTGCTCGAGGCGATCGCCTCGGCCCCATGGCAGGCGGAATCGCAGGCCGACCGTGCCACGCTGTCCCGCGTGCTGGCGCAGGCCGGCGAGGGCGCCGCGTTGCCCGCCTCGAAGCTGCGCGAGCACTTCGACACGATCAATGCGCTGATGGCGGGCGACGACCTGCTCGACATCGCCAAGCGCCTGCGCCATCTGCAAAGCGACGACCCATGGCTGCAGACCGCGGCGAAGACCTTCGCCAAGGGCGCACCGAGTTCTGCGGCGCTGAGCTTCGCCCTGTGGCAGCGCGTGCAGCGCATGTCGCTGGCCGAGGTGTTCCGGCTCGAGTACTGGGCCTCGCTGGGTTTCTGTGCCCACAAGGATTTCGCCGAGGGCATCCGCGCCGTGCTGATCGACAAGGACCGCAACCCGAAGTGGAACCCCGCCACGCTCGAGGAGATCACGCCGGCCTTCGTCGAAGACCATCTGCGCCCGCGCGGCGAGATGGCGCCCGAGCTGGTCGGGTTGACCTGAAGACGAACACGCATTTCCACAAGAACGGAGACACGACATGAAGATTGCATTCATCGGCCTGGGCAACATGGGCGGCCCGATGGCCCTCAATCTGCAGAAGGCCGGCCATACGCTGAGCGCCTTCGACCTCTCTGCCGAGGCCTGCAAGAAGTTCGCGGCCGAGGGCCTGCCCATTGCCGCCTCGGCCGCCGCATCGGTGGCCGGCGCCGAGGTGGTGATCAGCATGCTGCCGGCCAGCGCGCACGTCGAAGGGCTCTACCTCGGCAGCGACGGCCTGCTCGACAAGATCGCCCCCGGCACGCTGGTGATCGACAGCAGCACCATCGCGGCCGCGACCTCGCGCAAGCTGGCCGAGGCGGGCGCCAAGCGCGGCGTGGCGGTGATCGATGCGCCGGTGTCGGGCGGCACCGGCGGCGCCATCGCGGGCACGCTGACCTTCATGGTCGGCGGTTCGGAGGCCGACCTCGAACGGGCCCGTCCGGTGCTCGAGAAGATGGGCGCCAACATCTTCCACGCGGGTGCCGCGGGCGCCGGCCAGACCGCCAAGATCTGCAACAACATGCTGCTCGGCATCCTGATGATCGGCACCTCCGAGGCCATCGCGCTGGGCGTCGCCAACGGGCTCGATCCGAAAGTGCTGTCGGAGATCATGCGGCGCAGCTCGGGCGGCAACTGGGCGCTCGAAAAGTACAACCCGCTGCCGGGCGTGATGGAAAACGCGCCGGCCTCCAAGGGCTATGCGGGCGGCTTCGGCACCGACCTGATGCTGAAGGACCTGGGCCTGGCGCAGGAGAACGCGGCCGCGGTGCGCGCTTCGACGCCGCTCGGCGGACTGGCGCGCAACCTGTATGCCGCGCACAGCCTCGGCGGCCATGGGGCGCTGGACTTCTCGAGCGTGATCAAGCTGGTGCAGGCGAAGCCGGCCTGAGCGGGCCCCCCGGCTCCCTCAAGCAGGGCCTGCAGGTCGGTGGCCGGACTTCAATAGCCCAGCGTCGGGTTGCGCCGGGCCTGGTCGCGCCGGCGATCCTCGCGCACGGCGTCGCAGCGCGGATGGCGCGTGTACGCCGGCTGGTCGCAATGCGCGGCCTCGCAGCGCGCGGCGGAGAAGAAGTTGAGGTTTTCGCAACCGCGCCGAGGATCGAGGCCCGCCCTGGGCGTCGGCATGGCGACGCGCGGCGGCTGGCGGTGCAGGGGCGGCGCGGGCGCTGTCGTCGGCGCGGCCGAGCCTGGCGGCGCTGCAGGCGGGTCGGCGCCCACCTCCGACTCGCCCGCCGCCAGCGACGATGGCAGCGGCACGGGTTCCGGACCCTGGGGGTCTTGCTGCCGCGCAGACGCCGCGGGCGCGGGTGGTGCGACCACGGCCTGCGCGGCGTCGGATGCGGGCGGCGGTGGGACCTTGCGCGTCACATGGGCGACCCAGCCCCCGAAGCCGAGCGCGGTGGCGAGCAGCAGCAGCCCGAGACCGATCCAGAAGCCACGCGATTCGTTCGGCTGCACCGCCCGATCCTGCCTGGCACTCGGCTCCGGCGAGCCGGTCAGCCTTTTCGGTCGCACGGCGTCCAGCAGGGAAGGCCCGGTGGCGGCGAAGCGGGGCAGCTTGCGGGCACAGCCGTGGCAGAAATTTGCGGCATCGCGGTTCTCGGTTTGGCAAGTGGCGCAGATCACCGGCATCGGAACTCCTCGGGTGGCGGGGGCAAGCCGTACTTTCCACATTCGGCCACTTGATGTCTGCCAGCCGGCGCCTACGTGGTCCGGCACGGCCGGTGCCGGCCGTAGACTTGCAAGCCTGTACCCCACCTTCGACTCCGGACCCTCGCCATGAACCGATCGACCCTTTGCGCCATCTCGATGGGCCTGGCGCTGGCCCTCGCTGCACCGGTGCTCGCCGACACCCTCAAGAAACCCCAGCTCGAGCGCCTCGCCGCGACCCAGCAGGCGGCGCCGTCGGCGAGCTTTCGCGCCTTCCTCGCGCAAGCCGCGAAGGCCGATCCCAAGCTCCGGCCGAGCATTGCAGCCTATGAAGCGAAGCGGCCGCTTTCGGGCGACGACCTGACGCAGATCGCGCGCCTGCTCGGCCTCTACAACCGGCTGCACAACCAGAAAGCCGTGCTCGCATCGATCGAGGCGATGGTGGCGATTCCGACCGTTCGCGACGACAAGGTGCCGCCGCACGAGAGCCCGCAGATCATCGAGTTCGGCCGCCTGATCGAGAAGATGGCCAAGGACTTCGGCCTGCAGTACCGCAATGTCGACAACCGGATCTTCGAGGTCAAGCTGCCGGGCCGCGGCCCCGACGAGTTCGGCATCCTGACCCACGCGGATGTCGTGCCGGCCGTGGCCGACGAGTGGGTGCTCGACGACGGCACCCGCCTCGACCCCTTCAAGATGACGCGCGTGGGCGACACGCTGTACGGTCGCGGCACCATCGACGACAAGGGTTCCATCGCCGCGGTGCTGTATGCGATGAAGGCGGTGAAGGAAAGCGGCCTGCCGCTGGCCCGCACCATCCGCCTGATGATCGAGACCACCGAGGAGACCGGCGGCGACGGCATGAAGTACTACCGGGCGAAGACGCCGCTGCCCGAATACAACATCGTGCTCGACAGCAAGTACCCGGCGGTGGTTGCCGAGAAGGGCTCGGGTGCCCTGAAGGTCTTCTTCCCGGTCGAGGAAGCGGACGGCAGCGGCGCGGCGCGCACGGCCATCACCGCGATGGCCGGCGCGTCGGCAGCCAATGCGGTGCCTCAGACCGCGACCGCCACGCTGAAGGGCGGCGATCTGGCGCAGGTGGCGACGAGGCTGGAATTCGTCAAGGGGCCTTTCCTGCAGAAGTATGAAAGCCAGGGCGGCAGGTTCGGCATCGACATCGCGAAGGGCGCCGACAGCATCGAGGTGAAGGTCACGGGCGTGTCGGCGCACGGCTCGCGCCCCGAGGAGGGCATCAACCCGCTGCCGCGGCTCGCGCTTTTCCTGCAGGAGTCCGGCGTCGTGACGGCGGGCAATCACTACACCAAGGCCGTCAGGTACCTGGTCGACCTCTATGGCACGGGCTACCTCGGCGAAAAGATGGGCGTGGGCTACAAGGACGACTTCATGGGGCCGCTCACGATGTCGCCCAACCTGATCCGCGAGAAGGACGGCAAGCTCGAAGTGACCGCCAATGTGCGGATGCCGCGCGGCAGCACGCCCGAGCAGCTGACCGCCAGCATCAAGGAAAAGATCAACGCCTGGGCCGCGGCGAGCCAGGCCCGGGCCGAGATCGACTACCAGCAGGGCGACTGGATGGCGCGCGACCCCAAGGGCGCGTGGCTGTCGACGCTGCTGAACATCTTCGGCGACACCACCGGCCTCGAAGCCCTTCCGGTGCCGACCGCGGGCAGCACCACCGCCAAGCTGATGCCCAACGCGATCAATTTCGGTCCGGCCATGCCGGGCAAGAAGTACACGGCGCACAACGCCAAGGAATACAAGGAGGTCGCGGACCTCGATGCGGACATGCAGATGTTCACCGAGATGCTGGTACGGATCGGGAACCTGAAGACGATGCAGTAGCCGGGCCGGGTGGGCGCCCTCAGATTTCGCGCCCCAGGCCCTGCGCGTGCAGCACGGCCTTCAGGCGCCGCACCTCGTGCTCCAGGTCGAGGATCAGCGCCGCCGCCTCGAGGCCGACGCCGAAGTCGCGCTCCAGCCGCCGGGCTTCGAGCGCGGATTGCAGGTCGCTGCCGTGGAAGCGCCAGTCGTCCGGTTGCTCGGCCGGCGTCCGCGATTCGATGATGCCGACCTCCACCAGTTGAACCACCCATTCGATCTGCGCGCCGCAGGCATGCGCGAGTTCGCTGGCGGCAAGGGGGTGCGAGGCGCTCAGGGTCGTGATGGACACAGAGGAAGTCATGATCGTCACACTCCGAGATGGCGGCGCGGATCGAAGGGCGCGGCCTGTGCGAGTTGCTCATAGGCCTTGCGCGCGGCCTCGGTGCTGGCCGGGGGCAAGGCGATCTCCAGCAGCAGATACAGATGGCCCGGCGGCTTGCCCGGCAGGCCGCGCTCCTTCAGGCGCAGCTTGAGTCCGTTGCGCGCATTGGGCGGCACCGTCACTTCGACCACGCCGCCGCCCGGCGTCGGCACCTTGACCTGCGCACCGAGCGCGCCTTCGGTCGGCGTGATCGGCAGCGTCATGTAGAGGTCGCGGTCCTCGATCCGGTACAGCTTGTGCGGCGCGATGCGCACTTCGAGATACAGGTCGCCCGCAGGCTCGCCGCCATGTCCGGGCATCCCCTGGCCGGCGAGGCGGATGTACTGGCCCGGGCGGACGCCGGCCGGGATCTTCACGCTGAGCGTGCGGGTCTTGAGTTGGGGGCGGCCATGGGCGTCGATCTCCTGCGAGCGCAGGGAGATCTCGCGCTCGGCGCCGTTGAGCGCATCCTCCAGCGTGATCTCGATCGCGGCGTGGTGGTCTTCGCCGCGCGCGCGGTAGTGGCGGCGCTCGGCGTCGCGACGCTCGGCGGCGCCGAACACCGACGAGAAGAACTCGCTGAAGTCCGCATGGTCGGCCGGGCCCTGGTTCGGGCCGCGATGGAACTCGAAGCCTTCGTCCCAGCCGGGCGGCGGCTGGAAGCTGCCGTCGGGACTGCCGCCGCGCGCCACGTGGTCGGCAAGCTGGTCGTAGGCGGCGCGCTTCTCCTTGTCGCGCAGCACGTCGTTGGCCTCGTTGACGTCGCGCATGCGCTGCTCGGCGTCGGCTTCCTTGCTGACATCCGGGTGGTACTTGCGCGCCAGCTTGCGGTAGGCCTTGCGCACCTCGTCCTCCGAGGCTCCGCGCTCGAGGCCGAGTGTCTTGTAGTAGTCCTTGAAGTCCATGGTGGATCCGCGAAGTGGGCTTCAGGCGATGGCGGCGTCGCCGTCGACCTGCTGCAGCAGTGATCTGACGCGCCATGCGGCGCCGTCCCGTTCGAAGCGCAGCGGCTGCGCGTTGCCCATCAGGCCCAGGTCGACCGGCACGCCGAGCAACGCCGCCAGCACGTAGAGCGAGCCGCCGTGCGCCACCACCAGCACCGGCGCCGGCTGCGCCAGCGCCTGTTCGAGCGCGGCGCGCTTTCGCTCGACGAACTCGGGCAGGGCCTCGCCGCCCTCGGGCGCGCAGGCCCAGTCGATGTGGGCGGAGGAACTGCCGATCAGCGCGCCGAAGTGGCGCTCGCGCAGCCCCTCATGCACCAGCGGCGCGATGCCGTGCGGTGCCGATACGGTGTGCGCGGTGGTCAGCGCGCGATGCACGTTGCTGCTGACGATGCTGCGGATCGGCTCGCCGGCCAGCAGCTCGGCGGCGCGTGCCGCCTGCTGCAGGCCCAGTGCGCTGAGCGGCTCGTCGGCCGCCTGGAAGATGCGGCGCGCATTGCACTCGGTCTGGCCGTGGCGCAGGAAGTAGAAGTGGTCGCAGGCCGGGGCGAGCGGATGCGCTTCGGCGAGGGTGGCGAGCAGGCGGAGGCCGGGATTCATCGATTTCGGGTCTCGGGGTGAAGGGTTACAGCAGCCACTCGAACGGCAGCGTCTCGAGCAGTTCGATCCACGCCCGCTTGAGCGCGCCGGCGCCGGGCTCGGTGGTGTAGCGGGTCTCGCCCTGCGGGGTGCGGTCGATCCATTCCATGCCATGCCCATCCGGCTGGATGCGCACTTCGTAGGCCTTGGCCGGGACCGCGGTGTCGAGTTGCTCGGCCAGTCGGCTCGAGAGTTGCGGGCTGTCGATGATCACGCCCATCTCGGTGTTGAGCCGCGCCGACCGCGGGTCGAGGTTGAAGGAGCCGACGAAGATCCGCTCGCGATCGACCGCGAAGGTCTTCGCGTGCAGGCTGGCGGCCGAACTGCCGGAGCTGCCGCTTCCCGGCAGGCCCCGGGCCTTGCTGTCTTCCTTGTCCGGCGGCGGCACCGCGTCACCGGGCTTCAGCTCGTAGACCCGGACGCCGCCTTCGAGCAGTTCCTTGCGGTACTTGGAGTAGCCGGCATGGACCGGGCTGACGTCGGTCGCCGCGAGCGAGTTGGTCAGCACGCGCACCTTCACGCCCGATCTGGCCATCGTCACCAGCGACCGGGTGCCGTCCTTGCCGGGCACGAAGTAGGGCGACACCAGGTCCAGCTCGCGCCTGGGATGGCCGAAGGCCGCCTCGAGCTGCGGCGACATCTGCAGGTCGCGGCGATGGGTCGGCTCCAGCACCTTGGCCGGGTTGTCGTGGATCACGTGCGCGGTGGTCCAGTCGAGCGTGAGCCGGCCATCGTCGAGTTCGCGCACCAGCGGGGTCTGGCGCACCGCCTCGCGGTAGCGCAGCGCCTGGGGGTCCTGGTGCAGGGTGTCCCATCCCGCCTGCAGTTCGGCGCGGGCGTTCGCGGGCGGCGGTGCGAGCAGGCGCGCGGCCGGGTAGGCCGAGGCGCTGTTCCAGTACAGGTCGAAGGCGCTGGAGACCTCGCGCACCACGGGCCCGACCGCCATCACGTCGAGGTCCTGGAAGCCCAGCTCCATGTTGGCGCCGAAGTACTCGTCGCCGATGTTGCGGCCGCCGACGATCGTCAGCTGGTTGTCGGCGGTGAAGGACTTGTTGTGCATGCGCCGGTTGACGCGCGAGAAATCGAAGGCGAAGTCGCTGACCCGGAAGCCCCGGTTCGCGAACGGATTGAAGAGGCGGATCTCGATGTTGGGATGGGCGTCGAGTGCGGCCAGGGTCGGGTCGAGCCCGCTGGTGTTGGCATCGTCGAGCAGGATGCGCACGCGCACGCCGCGCTCGGCGGCCTGCCAGACGGCCTGCCACATCAGCTTGCCGGTGATGTCGTTGCGCCAGATGTAGTACTGCAGGTCGAGGCTGCGATCCGCATGGCGCGCGAGCAGGATGCGGGCGGCGAAGGCATCTTCCGCCGCCGCCAGCGCATGGATGCCGGAGCGTCCGGGATGGGCCGACACGGCTGGGCCGAAGGCCTTGGCCAGTCGGGTGTCGCTCGTGCCGGCGACGGCCTGGGTCTCGGTCCGGTCGACGTTCGCGGGCAGGCTGGAACAGCCCGTGACGAGCAAGCCGAGGAGGAAGACGATGAGGACGCGTGATGCAAAGGTGGACACGGCGCGTTTCCCGCAAAGAGTTCGGCCATTCTAGGCAGATCGGGGCCGGGCCCTGGCGCCGCTACAGCTTGGGAATGTGCAGCGTCTTGCTGACCATCAGCGTGCCCGAGAGCCCGAACAGCAGGGCGAGCGGGTGCAGCATCCAGGGCCCGATCATCCAGGCGCCGCCCCAGATCGCATCGCCGATGCGGCCCTGCCAGGCGGCCAGCGCCAGCACGCCGACCAGGACCACGCTGGTCGGAATCGGCGTGCCCTCGAAGTACTTGACCTTGTCGGCGCCCTCGGAGAGCGCTTCGGCGGTGACGTTGTAGCGCGCCAGGCGGCTGACGCCGCAGCAGACGAAATAGATCAGCAGCACGCAGTCCCACCCGCCGTCCAGGCCGGCGGCGAAGGCCAGGGCGGCCGGCAGCACGCCGAAGGAGATCACGTCGGCCAGCGAGTCGAGTTCGCGGCCGAGCGCCGAATGGGTCTGCCGCCAGCGGGCGATGCGGCCGTCGAAGACGTCGAACACGAACGCGGCCGGCGCCAGCGCCGCCGCCCAGAGGAAGTGCGCGAGCGACTGGCTGCGCATGTAGGCCATCGCGAGAAAGATGGCGCCGACGCCGCAGGCCGCGTTGCCGAGCGTGAACGCATCGGCCAGGTGGAAGCCGCGGATCATCGAGAAGTGCTTGCGCGCGGGGGCGGGGGCTGGAGTGGGCATGGTGGCTTCCGTGGACAAACTGCGACGCACCCGAGCGTAACCGGGCGGACGCGGGAAGTTGCATTCCGATGCCGCGCGGGAGGCCGGTTTCGAAAGGCCCCTCCGCGCCCCGGTCTTGCGCGCTCAATAAGCCAGCTGCAGCGGCGCACCCACGCGCTGCGCCTCGATGTCGGCGCGGTGGAAGGGCAGCGGATGCCATTTCTTGGCCGAGAACAGCGGCAACTGGTCGTAGGCGTGCGGCGACGCCGGATCGCTGCTCTGGCCATAGGTCAGCAGGGCTTGCGCCACCGGGCCGCGCTCGTCGAAGCCCACGGTCTGGATGTAGCTGCTGCCGTAGTTGATGTTGTAGCCCTTCGGGTCGAGCGTGGCCTGGCCCTGGCTTTCCACCTTGTTGAGCACGCCTTCGAACTCGTCGCCGCCGGGGATCGTGACCTTCTGCCCGCGCACCATGCGCGCCTGCACCACGGCCAGCGGAGCGTCGACGGCGAAGCCGGCCACGCGCACGATGCCGACCGCATCGCCGAGCGCCTTGAAGACGGCATCGCGCGTGGCCGGCGTGGCCATGTCGAGGCCGCTGGGCGTGACCACCGGACGGGCCGGATCGAAGGGCACGCGCCAGACCTTCGGCACCTCCTTGGCCTTGCGCCAGAATTCGCGGAACAGCGGCGCGCCCTTGGAGGCGCTGTTGCTGGTCCGGTCCCAGGCCGCGAGCACGCGGCAGCCCTGCGCCTGGTCCGGCGTCAGCGCCGCGACGTTGGCGCCGCAGGCCGCGGCGAGATCGTCCATCACCAGCATGCCGGCGAGGTTCCTGTCGCGGAAGATCACGCTGCGCAGCTCGGCGCCGCCCATCTTGTTGCCCGCGAGGCCGTCGCTGCCGGCGAGCCGGCCCTCGATTTCCATGATGCCGCTGCGGGTGCGCAGCCGCTGCGCCGTGCCCGTGAAGCCGACCAGCGACGAGATGCCGGCCGGCGGCGCGATGCGCGGATTGCTGAGCCAGAAGCTGTCGTTGCTGTTCTGCACCCAGTCCGGCGTCACGATCACCGGCATGCGCGCCGGCGGGATCGCGCCTGGCATCGCGGCGGCGCGGTCGCGCGTCCAGGCGCAGGCCGAACGCGAGCCGTCGAGCACCGGCAGGCCGGCCGCGGCGAGCAGCGCAGCGGCGGCCGGCGACGGGGCGCAGGACTTGAGCAGTTCGGCCGACACGTCGGGCACCACGGACAGGTCGGCGTACATCGCATTGCCCTCGCGGTCGGCCGCCAGGGTGTTGATCCACGGAATGCCCTGGTTGCCCATCGCGGCGCGCAGCTCGGCCACGTTGTGCGCCAGCGCCATCTGCATCCAGCTCTGGGCCGAGCGCGTGTTGAGCGTGTTGACGTCGCGGATCGCGTAGGCCTTGGTGGCGCTCCAGTCGAGGCCGGCGCGCGGCATCGAGATGACCGGCCCCCACTCGGTGGCATAGAAGGTCTTCTGCGCCGGTGGCGTGCCGGCCTTGGCCGAAGCGGCCGGCAGCACGACAGTCTTGGCGGTCATCTTGCGCGGCTGGCCATCCACGATGTAGACGGTCGGGTCGGCCGGGTCGAGCTTCAGTTCATAGAGCGTGAAGCGCTTGCCGGTCGAGACGGTGTGGGTCCAGGCCACGTCCTTGTTGAAGCCGATCGACACCACCGGGCTCAGGCCGCCGGTCGCGCCCATCACGTCGAGCTTGCCCGGGATCGTGAGGTGCAGCTCCCAGAAGCGGTTGGTGCCGGTCCACGGGAAGTGCGGATTGCCCAGCAGCAGGCCGCGGCCGTCGGGCGTGGCGTTGCGGCCGAAGGCCCAGCCATTGGAGCCGAATTCGCCGCCTTCGGGATTGGCGTTGAAGCTGTGGCGCGAGATCTCCGCCACGGCCTGCGGCAGGTCGACCGGGGCGGTCGAGGTCTTGGTCCCCGGCGCCGGCGGCGCGGCGGCCAGCACCGCACCGGCCAGCGCGCCGATGCCGCCCTGGATCATCGACATCTCGGTGGTGCGCGCCAGGTCGGCCTGCGTCATCGGCCGCACCCAGGGCTTGCCGCGGCAGGCCTCGGGCAGGCCGTTCGGACCGGCGTCCTGCAGATAGCGGTTGTAGCCGGCGACATAGCCGCGCAGCGAGGCGCGCACGTCGGGCTTGAGATCGGCGGCGGCGCGTGCGAGCGCGGCGTCGTCCATGTGCGCGCGGATGAACAGGTCGATCTGCGCGTTCGGCGCGCGGCCCAGGCCGAGCTCGCCCGTGCCTTCGGCGCCGAGGAACTGCGAGCGCTCGCCGCGCACGGTCAGCAGGTGCTCGGCGGTCTGGCAGACGTTGTCCTGGGCATGGGCGTAGCCCACGCCGTAGGCGACGCCCTCGTAGTCGGGCGCGGTGATGTGGGCAATGCCATAGGTGGTGCGTTCGATCGTCACGCTGCGCGTGCCGGGGGCCGGCGTGCTGGCGCAGCCGGCGAGCAGGGCAGCGAGCGCGAGGGCAACGGCGCTGGAGGCGCCGGGAGCGCAGCGCGGACTTGTCATGGCATTCATGTATCGAGGCTTCGGAGTGGAAACGAGCCGTCGATTACATGTTGCGGGCCCCCGACCGCGATACGTGCTAACCCGGGGGCGCTGTCGCCAAGGCGTCGTGGGCTTCGGCGATGCGGGCGAAGCGGCCGAGCAACTGTGCCGCCGCCGCGGTGGCGGCCACGCGTTCGCGCAGCGCCGCCGGGTCGCTGCCTTCGGCGCGCAGCGTGTCGGCCAGATGGTCGACGTAGCCGCGCATGATCTCGGCGTCGAATTCGGGGTGGAACTGCAGGCCCCAGGCGTTCTCGCCGACCCGGAAGGCCTGGGTCGGCTCGAAGGCATTGCCAGCGAGCCGGACGGCGCCTTCGGGCAGCCGCAGCGCGCTTTGCCGATGCACGACCTGGGCCTCGAAGCGGGCCGGCAGGTCGTGCATCAGCGCATCGGCGGCGGCCTCGGGCCGGAGCTCGACTTCGACCGTGCCGATCTCCAGGCCGCCCGGGTGATCGCCGGCTTCGCCGCCCAGCGCATCGGCCAGCAACTGGTGGCCGAAGCAGACGCCCAGCACCGGCGTGCCGTGGCCGACCAGCTGTGCGAGCCAGGCGCCGGTGGCCTCGCTCCATGGCTCGCGGTGCGAGACCATCGCATGCGAGCCGGTCACGATGGCGCCCGAGATCTCGGTGGGCGCGGGCAGCGTGTCGCCGCGGCGCGGATCGAGCACCACCACCGGCAGCCGGGTGTCGCCGAGGCCGGCCGCCATCCAGTGTTCGAAGTCGCCGCGCTGTGCGCGCAGGGCGTCGAAGGTGTCGCCGACCTTGACGATCGCGAGCGGGCGAGGGGGGATGTTTTCCATCCCGCCATGATGCCGGATTCCGTCCGTGTGTCAGGTGGGCGGGCAGCGGCCTCAGCTGTTTTCCAGTGCCTCGATGGCGGGCGGAACGCGCCGCGCGACCGCCGCCACCAGGTCCTGCCGCTGCGGCGCCTCGCGCCAGCGCAGGCGCGTGCCGGTTTCCCATTCCGGGTGGCTGCGTGCCGGCTGCGCGGCGCGCACCAGGTCCGCGAGCGCGCGCTGGCCCGCCGCCGCCGGCTCCCTGGCGCCGGCGGCGATGCGGTCGACCGCGGCATGGCCGCGCTGCTCGAGCGCGCGCAGCAGTTGCAGCTGCCAGGCCGCGAGCACGAACAGCACGCGGTCCTCGACCGTCAGCTCGTGGAGGTCGCGCAGCTTGTTGGCCAGCTTGCGGCCCAACGGCCCCAGGCCCTGGGAGACCGCGCCACCGATGGCGCCGCCCAGCGCCGCGCCGGCGCCGAGCGAGAGGCCGGCCAGCGCGAGGTCCGCCACCACTCCGGCCGCGGCGCCCACCGCCACGCCCTTGCCGAGCAGGATCCCGGCATCCTTCATCGCCTCGGGATGGAAGAAGTCCATCGCCCACCGTCCTTCGACCAGCGGCAGCGGCGACTCGTCGGCGTCGCCTTCGCGAAAGCCATAGAGCGCCAGCAGGTCGTCGGCGCAGCGCTGCGCCTTGTCGAAGACGGTCTTCTGCAATGCGGCGATGAGCCGCTGCCGGGTCGGCGGGTCGGCGAACTCGCCGGCCGAAACGGTGCGTCGCATCGATGCGGCGTCGACCAGCAATTCGGCAATGCGCCGGCCCGCGGCGTCGCGGCGCTGCGCGAACTCGGCGTCGAGGAAGGCCGCCACCCGATCGAGTGCTGCCCGCCGGTCGCGCAGCAGGGTCGCGAGGTCGCGGTAAAGCTCGTGCTCGGCGCCGACGAAGGGGGCCGCCGCATCGAAGCGCACCACCACATGCAGCCCGTAGGCCGACAGCAGTTCCTTCCACGCCGCCTCGCGGCTGGCGCCATCGCGCACGAAGTTCAGCACCGGCAGCACCGGCCGCGCACAGGCGTTCAGCAGTTCGATCTCGGCGCGGAACTTGGGCAGCACCGGCTCGCGCGCATCGATCACCAGGAAGGCGGCGTCGACCTCGAGCAAGGCGCGCAGCACCTTCGCCTCCTGCTCGAACACGCCATGCGCTTCGGGGTCCTGCAGGAACAGGCGGATGCGCTCGGGCGGCGTCGCGGCCTTGTCGAGCGCATCGATGAGTTCGCGCAGCGCGACCGCATCCTCGAGCCCGGGGGTGTCGAAGAAGCGCACGGCCGCCGCGCCGTCGACTTGCAGGTCGACGGCTTCGACGTGCCGCGTGGTGCCGGGGCGCGCCGAGACCTCGCCGAAGTTCACCCGGCGCGTCAGCGTGCGCAGCAGCGAGGTCTTGCCGGCGTTGGCATGCCCGACCACGGCGATGCGGATCGGCGCCGTCATGCCCAGCCGTGCAGCACGGCCTCCGGTGCGGCGTCGGCGCACAGGCCGTCCAGGCCGACATCGGCCAGCCAGGCCTGCCAGCGCAGGCGGGCCGCATCGTCCGCCGCGGCGCCGAGCAACCACAGCCGGCATTCGCCGCACAGGGCCATCACCTCGCGCACGAAGCGCTCGGTGCCGCGGTCCGGGCTGGACGCCGCGCGGCAGCCGATGAGGACCCGGCGTGGCCGCAGACCGGCCAGTGTGTCGAGCAGTTCGCGCCGCTGGGCCGCACTGCCGTCGATCCGCAGCGCGCGCATGCCGGGGATGTCGAGTCCGGCGGGCGGCCAATGCTGTTCCGGGGTCAGTTCGAACCCGATCGCGACCAGGGTGTCGAGGGTGTCGCCGGCCGACAGGTGCGCCGGCGCGCCGTGAGGGATGCTGCCGGGGTCGGCATCGACGATCTGCCGCGGCTCGAGGGCCTCGAAGCGCGTCAGCAGCCGATGGAAGTAGGGCTCCGACAGATCGGGTCGCAACGCCTTCCGGCGTGCCAGCCAGACGGCCGCGCTGAGCAGCGCGCAGGCCAGCCGCGGCAGCAGTCCATAGACCACGATGCAGCCCGTGAGCCAGAGCGCCCAGGCGCGCTGGCCCGACGCCGCGGCGAGCGGCGACAGCACGGCTTGCGCATCAGGCACCGGGAAGCCCAGCCAGGCCGGCGCCCGCCCCAGCCACTGCACGCTGTGCACGAAGAAGGCCGGATCGAGGATGGTGGTCTCCCAGTTCAGCGTGTAGTTGCGGAATGCGAGCGCGAACAGCAGCGCCGCGAGCACCACGGCGAACGAGAGCGTCCAGACCGCATGGCTCACGAAGCCCAGGGCCCAGGGCAGCAGCCGGGCGCGGGCCAGCAGCCGTGTCGCGGCGCGCAGCAGCACCGGAGCCTGGCCGTGCTGGCCTCCGGCCACCCGGGTCGTGAGCGTGAGCCAGAACCAGCCGAAGGAGGCCCGGAAGGCGCCGAGCGGCACGACGAGCCCGACGAGCCACAGCAGCAATGTGAGCAGGTGCAGGCCCAGCAGGCTGGCCAGCGCCACCACGACGTTGATCCGCCGCTCGCCGCCGCCCAGCACGTTGCCCGCGATGCTGAGGCCGGCGACGACGACCAGCGCCACCAGGCCCAGCAGCACCCAGGGCGCCCAGGCGCGTGCGCGCGACAGCTCGCCCTGCAGCCCGACGCGCCGGCCCAGGATGCGCGCGCGCTCGGCGATGCGGCCCGCGGTGTCGGGTCGCAGGCTCATCGCCTCGCGCACGGCTTGCGCGTCGTCGAGCGGGCCGGACTCCTCGATCAGCTTCACCGCCTCGGTGATCGCCGCATCCTGCAGCGTAGAGTGGGGCGCAACAGGATTCAACGGCTTCCTTCATATCGGGGAACAGGTCCGGCGCACCGGGGGGAGCGCGAAATTATGCCCGGCGATGCCCAGCCCTCGCCCCATGAAGAACGGGGTCGCAAGCGACCCCGTGAACCGCCACAGGAGAGCGCAAGAGAGGAAGCGGCGTTTTCAGCGCAGACCGAAGAACGAGAGCACGGCAACCACGACGACGACCAGACCGACGATGTAGATGATGGAATTCACGGTGGAAACTCCTCTGGGTTGAAGACCCCTCCACTGTGCCGGTTCGCCGCGATGTCGATGTCGGCGGCCGTCACGGCCGGCTGTAGGACTCCCGAGTCAGACCGTCGACGGCTCCGCCGCCATCGCATCGCTTTCCTCGTCATCGTCATCGTCGCCGTCGCCCAGGAAGCCCCCGCTCTGGTGCGCCCAGAGCCGTGCGTAGAGCCCGCCCTTGGCCAGCAGCGTCCTGTGATCGCCTTCCTCGACCACCCGGCCGTTGTCGAGCACGATCAGCCGGTCCATTGCCGCGATGGTCGACAGCCGGTGCGCGATCGCGATCACCGTCTTGCCCTCCATCAGGCGGTAGAGGCTGGCCTGGATCGCGGCCTCGACTTCGGAGTCGAGCGCGCTGGTGGCTTCGTCCAGCAGCAGGATCGGCGCATCCTTCAGCATCACGCGGGCGATCGCGATGCGCTGGCGCTGGCCGCCCGAGAGCTTCACGCCGCGCTCGCCCACGTGCGCCTGGTAGCCGCGCCGGCCATTGGCGTCGCCCAGCGTCTGGATGAAGTCGTGCGCCTCGGCGCGCTCGGCGGCGGCGCGGATCGCGGCCTCGCCGGCATCGGGCCGGCCGTAGGCGATGTTGTCGGCCACCGAGCGATGCATCAGCGAGGTGTCCTGCGTCACCATGCCGATGTGCGCGCGCAGGCTGTCCTGCGTCACGTGGGCGATGTCCTGGCCGTCGATCAGGATGCGGCCGCTCTCCAGGTCGTGGAAGCGCAGCAGCAGGTTGACCAGCGTCGACTTGCCGGCCCCCGAGCGGCCGACCAGGCCGATCTTCTCGCCGGGCCTGACGGTGAGGCCCAGGCCGTCGATCACGCGGCGGCCGGCGTCGCCGTAGCGAAAGCTCGCATGGTCGAAGCGCACCTCGCCGCGCGGCACCACGAGCGTCTTCGCATCCGGTGCGTCGAGCACGGTGCGCGGCCGCGACAGCGTGTTCATGCCGTCCTGCACCGTGCCGATGTTCTCGAACAGGCTGGTCATCTCCCACATGATCCAGTGCGACATGCCCTGCAGCCGCAGCGCCATCGCGGTGGCGGCGGCCACCGCACCGACACCGACGGCGCCCTGCGACCAGAGCCACAGCGCCATGCCCGCCATGCCGGCGGTCAGGCCCATGCTGAGCGTGTGGTTGACGATCTCGAAGGCGCTCACGAGCCGCATCTGGGCATAGCCGGTGCCCATGAATTCCTTCATGGCCGAGCGCGCGAAGCCGGCCTCGCGCTGGGTGTGCGAGAACAGCTTGACGGTCGCGATGTTGGTGTAGGCGTCGGTGACGCGGCCGGTCATCGATGCGCGTGCGTCGGCCTGCGCCTTGCCCACTTTGCCCAGGCGCGGCACGAAGAAGACCAGCGAGCCGATGTAGAGCACCAGCCAGACCAGGAAGGGCAGCATCAGCTGGCGGTCGAGCACCGCCGCCAGCACGATCATGGTGGCGACGTAGACGACCATCGCGACCAGCACGTCGGCCAGCACGAAGATGGTCTCGCGCACCGCCAGCGCGGTCTGCATGACCTTGGCCGTGATGCGGCCCGCGAACTCGTCCTGGTAGAAGGCCATGCTCTGGCCGAGCATCAGGCGGTGGAAGTTCCAGCGCAGCCGCATCGGCAGGTTCACCGCCAGCGTCTGGTGCTTGACGATGGTCTGCAGCGCCACCACGCCGATGCTCGCGACGAGCGCGATGCCCAGCCACATCAGCGTGGTGCCGCGCTCTTCCCAGAGCCGCGCCGGCACCTGGCCGCCGAGCCAGTCGACGATGCGCCCGAGCATCGCGAACAGCAGCGCCTCGAAGGCCGACATCGCGGCCGTGAGCGCGGCCATGGCGGCGATCTTGCCGCGCAGGCCCTGGGTGCAGGCCCAGAGGAAGGCGAAGAGGCCGCGCGGCGGCAGCGCGGGTTCGGCGGCGGGATAGGCGGGAAGAAGTTTTTCGAAGTAACGGAACAAGCGGGGAGTCTCCAGTGAGGCGTCACTGTACCGGCGGGCAGGGCGTTGCGCACGGGCAAGGGTTTGCGGCGCGCCCTTCGCGCGGGCTAGGAGGCGCCCAGCCGCTCGCCGACGAAGTCGATGAAGCTGCGCAGCTTGGGCGCCATGTACTGCCGGCTGGTATAGACCGCGAACAGCGTCACCGCCGGGGCCGCGTAGTCCGGCACCAGCCGCACCAGCCGGCCCTGGGCCAGGTCCTCGTCGACCAGCCATTCGGGCAGGAAGGACATGCCGATGCCGGCCCGCACGGCATGCAGGGTCAGCGTGGTGTCGTCGGACCTCATCACCGGCTGCAACCGCAGCGGCGCCTGGCGGCCACGGCCATCCTTGAGTGCCAGGCCCTCGATGCTCACGTAGCTCGGCACGATGGCGTCGAGCTTCGCGAGGTCGGCGGGCACCGCGGGCATGCCGGCCCGCGCGATGCACTCCGGCGAAGCGACCAGATGGAACTGCAGCCGGCACAACGGCCGTGCGATCAGCGCCGGGGAGGGCTCCTGCGTGGCGCGCAGCGCGAGGTCGTAGCCGTCGGCCGCGAGATCGACCTTGCGGTTCTCCAGGTGCATGTCGACCAGCACCTCGGGGCAGCGTTCACGGTAGCCGGCCAACACGTCGGCGAAGCGCGGCGTGGCGCACCACACCGGCGCGCTGACCTTCAACTGGCCGCGCGGCGCGTCGTTCTTCTGGCCGATGGCGTTTTCCGCGGCATCGAGCAGATCCAGCGCGCGGCCGCTTTGCTCGTACCAGGCCCGGCCGGCCTCGGTCAGGCTCAGGTGCCGGCTCGAGCGATGCAGCAGGCGTGCGCCCAATGACTTTTCCAGCTGCGCCACATGCTTGCTGGCCATCGGCGCCGAGATCGCGAGCCGCTCGGCGGCGGCGACGAAGCTGCCCGACTCCACCACCTCCCTGAAGACGCGAAGACTGGTCAGGCGGTCCATCGATGATTTCCTCCTGGGAAATGAATCGATGAATCCTAGCCTATCGATTTCTTGAAGGGAAATCCTTAGACTGGCGCTCAAGGAGCATTCCATGAGCACCCTGTCCACACTGCCCACCTATTTCATCTCGCACGGCGGCGGGCCCTGGCCCTGGATGAAGAAGGAGATGGGCCATGCCTACGACCAGCTCGAAGCCGCCCTGGCCGACATGCCGCGCCAGATCGGCCGTACGCCGGCCGCCATCCTGATGGTGTCGGCGCATTGGGAAGAGCCCGCGTTCACCGTGATGGGCAACCCGCGCCCGCCGATGATCTACGACTACGGCGGCTTCCCGGCCCACACCTACCAGGTGCACTACGACGCGCCCGGCTCGCCCGAGCTCGCACGCCGCGTGCAGTCGCTGATCGAGGCGGCGGGCCTGCCCGCAGGGCTCGATGCCGAGCGCGGCTTCGACCATGGCACCTTCTCGCCGATGGCCGCGATCTATCCGAAGGCCCAGGTGCCGGTGGTGCAACTGTCGCTGCGGCGCGGGCTCGATCCGGCCGAGCACATCGCGCTCGGGCGAGCCATTGCCCCGCTGCGTGACGAGAACGTGCTGATCGTCGGCAGCGGCCTGAGCTATCACAACCTGCGCAACTTCGGTCCGCAGGCGCGCGATGTGTCGAAGGCCTTCGACGACTGGCTCGACGAGGCGGTGGTCGGCGCGGCGCCCGGCGATCGCATCGAGCAGCTGCTTCACTGGTCCGCTGCGCCCGCGGCGCGCATCGCGCATCCGCGCGAGGAGCACCTGATCCCGCTGATGGTCGCGGTCGGTGCCGCCGAAGGCGAGGCCGGCGAGCGCATCTATCACGAGGACGCGTTCATGGGGGGCATCTCGGTGTCGAGCTTCCGCTTCGGAAAGGCGCAGGCCTGAGCTTGGGCCACTGCGCGGCACAATCCACGGGTGCCTTATTTCTCGACCTTCGATCCCCAGGCCGAAGCCGACGCTCTCGGCCTGATCGCGCGCATCGACGCGCTGTCCACCCATCACGATGCCGTGCATGACGGCGTGCGCGTGCGCTGGCGACGCTTCGGCGACGATGCCACGCAGCCGCCGCTGGTGCTGCTGCATGGCGGCCATGGCAGCTGGATGCACTGGCTGCGCAACGTCGAGGCGCTGTCGGCCTCGCGCACGCTGTGGCTGCCCGACCTGCCGGGTTTCAATGAATCCGACGCGCCGCCCGAGCCGCCGGCCGGCCAGGCGGCGGTCGATCCATTGCTCGACGCGCTGTCCGGAACGCTGGCCAGCCTGGTCGGTGCGCAGGCCGAGATCGACCTTGGCGGCTTCTCGTTCGGCGGCCTGATCGCCGCCAGGTTCGGCCAGCGCCGCGGCCGCATCCGGCGCCTGGCGCTGATCGGCAGCGGCGGTCACGGCACGCTGCGGCGCATGACGGTGGAGATGGTCAACTGGCGCGCCGCCGAGGACCGCGACCAGGAGCGCGCCGCGCTGCTGCACAACCTTGCCGCGCTGATGCTGCACGACCGGGCCGCGATCGATGCGCTGGCCTTCGCGATCCACGATATCTCCTGCCACGGCACGCGTTTTCGCAGCAAGGAGGTCTCGCTGGCCGGTGGGCTGCAGGCCGCGCTGGATGCGATCGGCGGGCGCCAGTTGCTGTTGTGGGGCGAGCACGACGTGACCGCGCAGGCGCGGTCGGTGGTGGCGCAGCTCGCCGCGGATCATCCGGGGCGCGAAGGCGTGGTGATCGAGGGAGCCGGGCACTGGGCCCAGTTCGAGCGGGCGGACGAGGTCAACGCGGCGCTGCTGCGGTTTCTGGCTTAGGCCTGTTCACAGACCCTAGATCCGCAGCGAAGCTTCATGGCGCCGCCAGAAGGCCGCGTCCGGAAACGAACCCGCACCGGCTGCCGCGTTGTCCGCCATATGCACCGGCCGGCCGGTGCCGGGAATCGTGCAGGTCACGGCGGGGTGGCTCAGCACGAACTTGAGCAGCACCTGTGCCCAGCTCGTGCAGCCGATCTCGGCGGCCCAGCCGGGCAGGGGCTTGTCGCGCAGTTGGCGCAGCAGTCCGCCGCCGCCAAAGGGCAGGTTGCCGATCACGGCCACGCCGCGCTCGGCCGCCAGCGGCAGCAGGCGCTGGGCCGCCTCGCGCTGGTCGATCGAATAGTTGATCTGCAGGAAGTCGAGCTTCTCGGCACGCAGCACCGCCTCGACCTCGGCATGGGCCGACGCGGTGTAGTGCGTGATGCCGATGTAGCGCACGCGACCCTGGTCCTTCCAGCCGCGCAGGGTCTTGAGGTGGGTGCGCCAGTCGACCAGGTTGTGCACCTGCATCAGGTCGATGCGATCGGTGCGCAGGCGCTCGAAGGACTGCTCCATCTGCGCGATGCCGGCATCGCGGCCGGTCGTCCAGACCTTGGTGGCAAGGAAGGCCCTGGCGCGCTGGTTCGACGCCGCCAGCAGGTCGCCGGTCACGGCTTCGGAGCGGCCGTACATCGGCGAGCTGTCGAGCACCGTGCCGCCGGCGACGAACAAGGCATCGAGCACGCCCGCAAGGCGCTGGTATTCGGCGCTGCCGGCAGCGACGTCGAAGCCGATCCAGGTGCCGCAGCCGACCACGGGCAGGGCTTCGCGGGTGGCGGGGATGGGGCGGGTGTTCATGCGCTTGGCCTCCCGGGGTTGCGCTGCCGCGCGCATCGGCAATGTGGCGCAGAGCGATAGGGCGACGCCCAGGCGCAGCAACTGGCTGCGGGTGAGGGCGGGTGCGGTGGGCATGGAGGGCTCAGGTCAGGGCCGACATCTGTGAGGCAGATGGTGATCGATTGACTGGAAACTCGTGCCAATGCCCCTGCGCCCAGGTCGGCATGGAAATAAAAAACGCTGGCGGATCGCAAGAATACTGTATAAAAATACAGCCATTCGATCCATCATGGGCCTTCCTTCCCTCGACTCTTTTTCCTCTTCCGCGCGCCACAAGATGTGGCGCGGGGATGAGCTGGGCGTGGCCGACGCGCAGGTCGTCGGCACCGGCCATGCCGCGCTCGATGCGCAACTGCCCGGGGGCGGCTGGCCGGTCGGGGCGATGACCGAATTGCTGCAGTCTTCTCCCGAGGCGCATTCGTGGCAGCTGCTGCTGCCTGCGCTCGCACAAGCCGTGCAGGGAGGCACCGGCCCGGTGGCGCTGATCGGTGCGCCCCACGAGCCTTTCGGGCCCTCGCTGGCGGCGGGTGGCCTGCCAGTCGAATCGCTGTTGTGGATCCGCAGCGAGGCGTCGGCCGCGCGGCTCTGGGCCTGCGAACAGGCGCTGCGCTGCGCCGACGTCGCTGCCGTGCTGGCATGGCTGCCGCAGGCGCGGGTGGGCGAGTTGCGGCGGCTGCAATTGGCGGCGGCGCAGCACGAGTCGCTGCTGTTCGTGTTCCGGCCCGCGACGGCGGCTGCGTCCACCTCGCCGGCACGCTTGCGGCTGCAACTGGCCACCTGCGAGGACGACCCTGCGCAGATCGACGTCCACATCCTCAAGCGCCGCGGCCCGCCGTTGGCTTCGCCGATCCAGCTGCCGGCACGCAGCGACCGCATGACGGCGCTGCTCGCCGCGAGCCAGTTGCGGCGCAAGCTGCGTCGTCAGCAGGAGAGCGCGGCGCAGGCGCCGGCAGGTGCCAAGGTGGTGCGCCTCGAATTCCATCAGGAACAACGACATGCACTGGATCGCATTGCGATGGCAGCCTGAACTGGCCCCCACGCTCCCCACTTCGTATGGTTCGCTGCCCCCCGAGGGGGCCGCAGACCGCCTTGGGGCGGCCCGGCGCCGGTCTGAACTGGCCCCCACGCTCCCCACTTCGTGTGGTTCGCTGCCCCCCGAGGGGGCCGCAGACCGCCTTGGGGCGGCCCGGCGCCGGTCTGACCCCGAGGCCGAGGTGCAGCCTCCGTCCGCCGAGGCGCTCGGCTGGTGGGCCCTGCAGTTCACGCCGCGCGTCGCCTGGGTCGATGAAGCGCTGTTGCTCGAGGTGTCGGCTTGCGAGCGCTTGTGGGGCGGGCGGCTCGGCCTGATGCGCCAGATCGTGCACCTCAATCCTGCGGCGCCGGTGCGCGTGCGGCAGGCCCAGGGCGCGACCAGCCTGGTGGCGCTCGCGCGGCTGCGGATGTTCGCGTGCGGCCGGCAGCCTCCGGCCGAGCTGCCGGGGGGCTTGCCGCTCGACACGCTGAGCGCCGCGCGCGATCACCTCGACGTGCTGGCGCACCTCGGCTGCCGCACCTGGGGCGAGGTGGCGGCGCTGCCGCGCGGCGGCCTCACGCGCCGCTTCGGCAAGGACCTGCGCGCGGCGCTCGATGAGGCGTGGGGCTTGCGTCCCGAAAGCCATCGCTGGCTCACGCTGCCCGATGTGTTCGAGCAGAAGCTGGAGCTGCCGGCGCTGGCCGAGGGCGCCAGCGAACTCATGTGGTCGGCCAACCGCCTGCTCGCGGCGCTGCAGATCTGGCTGCGCGCGCGGCAGCGCGGCGCGGTGTCGCTCGAGCTGCAATGGACGCTCGACCTCAAGCGCTTCAATGGTGTCGACTTGCCGCCGCACCAGCAGATCACGGTCCGCACGGCCGAACCGACGCAGGACATGGCGCACCTGCGCCGCCTGATGGCCGAGCGGCTGGCGCTCACGACCCTGGCGGCGCCGGCGAGCTGGTTGCGCCTGCGCACGCTCGAAACCACGCCCTGGGCCGGTGCGAGCACGAGCTTCCTGCCCGAGGACAACCGCAAGGGCGACAAACTGCACGAACTGGTCGAGCGGCTCAGTGCCCGGCTCGGGGCGCAGCAGGTGCTGGTGTCCGCGGCGCAGGCCGATCACCGGGCGGAGCGCATGCAGGCGTGGCAACCGGCCTTGCAAAGGAAGACGGCCACGCCGCCATCGCCATCGCAGCAGCAGCCTGATGCGCTCTACCCCGCATGGCTGCTGCCCGAACCCCAGCGCCTCGAGATGGATGGCGAGCGCCCCTGCTACCGGGGGCCGCTGCGCAAACTGATCGGCCCCCAGCGGGTGGAGGCCGGCTGGTGGGGCGGCGTGCAGGATGGAGGCCGGCCCGCGGTGCGGGACTACTACGTCGCGGAGAGTCCCGAGGCCGGCCTGGTGTGGATCTTTCGCGAGCGTTCTGCCGCCTGTTTCACGGCGGGCGAGGTGCGCTGGTATCTGCAAGGTCTCTATGCCTGACATGTGGCTCGCCCCCAGGTTGCCCGGCACTGCGTGTCCGGGCGCCCACCCCCTGCCGGGGGCAACACCAGCGGCCTGGCAAAGCCAGTTCCGCGGTGTTTCACCAACGGGCCTGGATGCGCCGGCCAATCAAAGACAACGCTGTGCTTGTTCTCCGGCTGCGCGCAGCGCGCCCGTTCGTGGGCAGTCGCGGAACCGGCTTCGCCGGGCCGCTGACTGCGCCCCCGGCAGGGGGTGGGCGGGCTACACGCAGTGAGCCCAACCTGGGGGCGAGCCATGAAATACGCCGAGCTGCATTGCCTCACGAACTTCAGCTTCCAGCGCGGCGCATCGACGCCCGAAGACCTGGTGGAGCGCGCCTATCAACTGGGCTACGCGGCGCTCGCGATCACCGACGAGTGCTCGGTGGCCGGCGTGGTGCGCGCCTATGTCGGCCTGCGCGATCTCCCGGCCAAGCTCGACGCCTATGAGCTTGAGCATCCCGAGGAGCCGCCGATCCCGCGCTACCCGGATTTCCGGCTGCTGTTCGGCAGCGAGTTCCGCTTCGAGCGCTTCCGGCTGGTGGTCATCGCCAATGACCTCGAAGGCTGGGGCAATCTCTGCGAGTTCATCACCGCGGCGCGCAATACCGAGCTGCCCAAGGGCGAATACCGCGTGAGCTGGAAAGGCAGCGACATGGCCTCGCTGCAGCACTGCCAGATTCTTTTCGTGCCGGACCGAAAACCCGGCGAGGCGGCCGACGCCGATGCGCTGCACGACGACCTGATGGCCGCCAAGGCGCTGTTCGAAGGCAGCCTCTGGCTGGCCCTGGAGATGCTCAACGAACTCGACGACGACCTCTGGTTCGTCACGCTGTTCGAAGCGGGCCGGCGTGCCGGCGTGCCGCTCGTGGCAGCCGGCGACGTTCACATGCATTCGCGCCAGCGCAAGCCGCTGCATGACGTGCTGACCGCGGTGCGCGTGGGGAAAACCGTGGCCGAATGCGGCTTTGCATTGCAGTCCAATGCCGAGCGTTATTTGCGGCCGCGCGTGCGGCTGGCCGGGCTCTATGCGCACGGCATGCTCGCGAACACCCTCGCAGTGGCCGATCGCTGCCGCTTCGATCCCCAGGTGATCCGCGAGAACTACAAGTACCCGCTCGAAAGCGTGGGTTGCAACGAGACACCGGCACAGACGCTGGCACGAAAGACCTGGGAAGGCGCGCTCGAGCGATACCCGCTCGAAAGATATGCCTCGGGCATTCCCGAGCGCGTGTGCCGGCAGGTCCGGCGCGAACTCGATCTGATTCATGAACTCGGGTACGAGATGTTCTTCCTGACGGTGGAAGACATCGTGCGTTTCGCGAAGCAGGAAAAAATCCTTTGCCAGGGCCGCGGCTCCTCGGCCAATTCGGCGGTCTGCTACTGCCTCGGCATCACCGCGATCGATCCCGACACGGGCAACCTGCTGTTCGAGCGCTTCCTGAGCCGCCACCGCAACGAGCCGCCCGACATCGACGTCGACTTCGAGCACCAGCGGCGCGAGGAGGTCATCCAGTACATCTACAGGAAGTATGGCCGCGAGCGGGCCGCCATCGCCGCGGTCGTGATCTGCTACCGCGCGCGCAGCGCACTGCGCGACGTCGGCAAGGCGCTTGGCATCGATGCGCGGCTGGTCGACGAATTCGCCAAGGACCATTACTGGTTCGACGAGACCGTGCTGGGCGAGCAGTTGCAGGCGGCGTCCGAGCGCGTGGGCGTGCAGGAGGACGAACTCAAGCTGCGCCAGTGGATCGATCTCACGCGCGCCCTCAAGGGTTTTCCGCGCCACCTGAGCCAGCACGTCGGCGGCTTCGTGCTCACCCACACCCGGCTCACGCGGCTGGTGCCGGTGGAAAAGGCGTCGATGAAGGACCGCTCCGTCATCCAGTGGGAAAAGGACGACCTCGAAGCCATGGGCATGCTCAAGGTCGACGTGCTCGCGCTGGGTATGCTCAGCGCCATCCGCCGCAGCCTCGATCTCATGAACCGCTGGCGCGTCACCGCGCTGCAGATGCACCAGATCCCCTACAACGACCCGCAGGTGTTCGACATGATCTGCGACGCCGACACCGTCGGCGTGTTCCAGATCGAGAGCCGGGCTCAGATGTCGATGCTGCCGCGACTCAAGCCGCGCACCTACGAAGACCTGGTGATCGAGGTCGCGATCGTTCGCCCCGGACCCATTCAGGGCGGCATGGTGCATCCCTATCTGAAGCAGCGCGAGCGCTTGAACCAGGGGCTTGAGATCCGCTACGAGAAAGAGGAACTGCGGCCGGCGCTGGAGCGCACGCTGGGCGTGCCGATCTTCCAGGAGCAGGTGATGCAGATCGCCATGATCGCGGCTGACTTCACGGCCGACGAGGCCGACCAGCTGCGCCGTGCCATGGCCGCCTGGAAGCGCAAGGGCGGCCTCGAGAAGTTCCACGACAAGCTCGTGACGGGCATGACCGGCAAGGGGTATCCCGCCGCCTTTGCCGAAGCGATCTTCAAGCAGATCCTCGGTTTCGGCGACTACGGCTTTCCCGAAAGCCATGCGGCCAGCTTTGCGCTGCTGGTCTGCGTCAGTGCCTGGCTCAAGCGTCACGAGCCTGCCTGCTTCCTGGCCGCGCTGCTCGATGCCCAGCCGATGGGCTTCTACAGCCCTTCGCAGCTCGTTCAGGACGCGCGGCGCCATGGCGTCGAGGTGCGGCCGGTCGATGTCATGGCGAGCGACCTCGACAGCACGCTCGAAGCGCGCGCGCCCGATGCGCCGCGGGCACCGCCCGGCACCGAGGCGCGCCATGCCGAACGCCTGGGCAACGCGAACCCGCCTGCCGTGCGCCTGGGCCTGCGCCGCGTGTCAAGCCTCAGCGAGGCCGGCGCCAAGCGGCTGCTCGCCGCCCGCGCCCAGGCGCCTTTCGCCAGCACCGAAGACCTGGCGCTGCGCGCCGAACTCGACGGCAAGGACATGGCCGCGCTGGCCGCGGCCGATGCATTGATGTCGCTCTCGGGTCATCGCCGCCAGCAGGTGTGGGATGCGACCGCGCAGCGCCGGGCGCCCGCCTTGCTCAAGGGCGTGCCGATCGACGAGCCCGCATTGCAATTGCCCGCCGCCCCCGAGGGCGAGGAGATCGTCGGCGACTACGCCTCGCTCGGCCTCACGCTGCGCCGCCATCCGCTCGCGCTGCTGCGCTCGCGGCTGGCCCGCATGAACCTGATGAGCGCGGAGCAGTTGCGCCCGCTGCCCAGCGGCCGGACCGTGCGGGCCTGCGGCATCGTCAAGGGGCGCCAGCGGCCGCAGACCGCCAACGGCACCATCTTCGTCACGCTCGAGGACGAGACCGGCAACGTCAACGTGATCGTCTGGAACCACGTGGTCGAGGCCTGGCGCGAGCCGCTGCTCAAGGCGCAGCTGCTGGCGGTGCAGGGCACCTGGCAGCGCGACGTCGACAGCGGCGGCGAGGTGCGCCACCTGGTGGCGACCGGCTTCAGGGACCTCACGCCACTGCTCGGGCGGCTGGCGGAAAGCAACAAGAGCCGGGACTTCCATTAGGGCCGGTGGGCGCGATGTCCGGAGGTCGCGTTGCCGGGCCGCTCCTGGGCCGTCACCGTCCGCGTGATGAGCCGGCCTTCCCGCAGCAGCGACACCTCCACGGGCCGCCCGATGCGGTCCGCGCCCAGCAGCCGCAGCAGGTCGTCCGCGCCCGCCACCGCCACGTCGTCCAGCGCGACGAGGATGTCGCCTACGCGCAGGCCCGCGAGGTCCGCCGCGCCGCCGGCCTGCACCTCGCCGATGCGCACGGCGTGGGCACCCGAATGAATCGCCAGTGCCACGCGACGCGACAGGGGCACCGTCTGCGCCGCGATGCCCAGATGCGCGCGCCGCACGCGGCCGTGCGCGACGAACTCGCCGATCACGAAACGCGCCGTGTTGCTGGACACCGCGAACGCGAGTCCCTGGGCGCCGGCGATCATGGCCGTGTTGATGCCCACCACCTGTCCCGATGCGGCCACGAGCGCGCCGCCGGAATTGCCCGGATTGAGCGCCGCATCGGTCTGGATCACGTCGTCGATCAGGTGCCCGCTCTGCGAGCGCAGCGAACGGCCCAGCGCCGAGACGATGCCGGCCGTGATGGTCGATTCGAAGCCCAGCGGATTGCCGATGCCCACGACCAGATGGCCGCGCTTGAGCCGCTTCGAGTCGCCCAGCGTCGCGGTGGCGGCGCCGCGCGGAAGCGCCACGCGCAGCAGCGCGAGATCGGTGGCGGGATCGTCGCCGAGCACCTCGGCTTCGCTGTCGCCGGCGTCCGCGAGGCCGATGCGCACCCGGCGCGCACCGCCGACGACGTGGCTGTTGGTCAGCACCAGCCCGTCGCCCGCGATCACCACGCCCGAGCCGAGTCCGCCGCGCCGGCCGGCCGTGCCGCCCTGCACACGCACGACGGCCGGGCCGACGCTGTCGGCCACCGTCGCGACCGCGTGCGAATAGGCGTCGATCAGTGCTTCCTGGGTCGGCTCGCAGTCGCTGCTGCCGGTGGAAGTCGGTGCGTTCTGGTCGAGCATGTGGGCCTCAAAGATGGATGACACCCTGCCGGACCGCCTGCGCCACCGCATCCGTGCGGCCGGTGGCATCCAGCTTGTCGAGCAGCGAGCCGACGTGAAACTTGGCGGTGTGGACCGAAATTCCCAAGCGCCGCGCGATGACCTTGTTCGATGCGCCTTCGGCCATCAGGGCCAGGACTTCGAGTTCCCGCCGTGTCAGCGCCATGTCGGCGTCGGCGCCGGCCATCGGCTCCGCGGGCACCACGACGACGTCGGCCGGCTCGCCTTGCCGTGCCACGCGCAGCCCGGGCATGTCCGCCAGTGACGCGACGAGCCGCTCCGACAACTCGGCGTCGGCGACATCGACCGCGATCACGATCGGCTCCGTGAGGCTCGTCCGGCTCAATCGGCGGGCCTTTCCCCGACAGTGACCTGCGCCTCGACCGGTTCGCCGGCCCGCCTCAGCGACAGTGTCACGACGGAACCGACGCTGGCCGGACCCAGCGCGCGCAGCAGCATCTGCACGCTGCGCACCGGCTCGCCGTCCCAGGCCAGGATCACATCGCCCTGGCGCAGTCCGGCCGTCGCGGCCGGTCCGTCGCGGTCGAGGCCCATGACCATCGCGCCGATGCCGTCGGGCTCGACTTTCACCTGCTGGAGGCCCAGGCCCAGGTAGCCTCGCGGCACCCGGCCGTGGGCGGCCAGCTGCGCGGCCACGCGATCGATCGTCGCGCCCGGGATCACGAGCACGCGCCGCCGCGGACCGAAGACGCTCATGCCGATGGCCCGGCCCCGCGCATCGAGCGCCAGGCCGCCTTCG
The DNA here is from genome assembly GCF_056403395.1 of Variovorax sp. P2_H12. Lineage (NCBI taxonomy): Bacteria > Pseudomonadati > Pseudomonadota > Betaproteobacteria > Burkholderiales > Comamonadaceae > Variovorax > Variovorax sp. P2_H12. The sequence continues at coordinate 38,778 of NZ_JBFUFO010000003.1, forward strand.
GCAATGCGCCGGATCGTCAGCCCGAGTTCGATCCGCGCGTCGATCTCGCCGCCGCGCAGGCTGCGCCACGCGGGGGCCGACAGCGAGACCACCCCGGCCGCCGCGACCGGTGTTCCGGCGAAGGATCCGACCGCCAGCGCGATGGACCCGGCGCGCACCGGGGCCGCGTCGAAGGCGATCGGCGCAGGCGCGGTGCCGTCGATGCGCAGCAGGGCGATGTCGGTGCCGGCATCCCGCCCGACCAGCGTGGCCCGCGCGCCGGCGCCGCCCGGCAGGACCACCATCACGTCGGCGTCGTCAGGAAGCGACTCCTCGCAGGTGGCGATCAGCCCGTCGCGCCAGGCAAACCCGCTCGAGCGCGAACGCCCGGCGTGCACGGCGACCACGCTGGCGGATGCAGCGGCCACCGCCTCGGCCATTGCCGTGGACAGGTGTTCGAGAGATGAAGAGATCGTGTCGGCCATGGGGACTCCTTAGATGGCTTCATTGTGGGAAGCCACAAGGGCCGGCGCTACTGCCCGGATGGGCAGGGTTGTCCCGCGCGGATGCGTTTCGAGGCGCTTCCATCCATTGATGTTTTCACCGCATCAATGCAACACCTCGTTTTCATCGAAGCAAGAGCGGCATCGGCCTAGCATCCATGCACGAGGTGGCAGTCATGATCCCGGACTTTCAAGGTACGAGCTTCGAAGGCGACGGCGAGGGCGAGGGCGTCGATCCGATCGCCGAGTTCTTCGCGCGCGGCGCCGAGGACAGGTATTGCGGCTGGGACCTGTTCGCCAATGCCGCTCATTGGGCGAGCGTCTCGGCCGGTATCGCGCTGATGATGGCGGCCGGCCTGGGGTTGTTCTAGGGGAGACAAAACGCCTGGACGCAGCGCGGGCTTCGTCCTGTGGCGGCTTTTCGCTAACCTAGCGCGATGACCTCCTTCGCCTTGCAGGGCGCCGGTGCCGGCGCGCCCATCGGACCGCCGCCGCCTGCGCCCGATCTGCCGACACCGCCACCTCCGACACCACCACCGGCGCCCGCGGTGGACCCCCCGCCCACGGATCCGCCGCGGGTCGAACCCGGCGCACCGGCGCCGGTCGCCGACCCGCCGCCCGGCGCCTTGGCGCCCGGCCGGCTGCATGCGCGGCGGCTGCGGGAGATCCATCGCTCGGCGGGCTGGCCGTGCGGCGACGCCATCGAGGTCGACCTGCTGGCCGCGGGGCTGCTCGCGCGCGTGCGTTCGGCGCAGGGCCATGAGACCCTGCGCCTGACCGATGCGGGCATCGCGCAGCTCGCGCGCACGCTGGTCGTCAACCGGGCCGCGATGTCGCGGCACGAAGCGCTGGTCGAACAGGTCGCGCGCGAGATGACGCGCGCCGGTCGCCTGGCCTGGCGCGGCCTGAGCCTGCGGGCCCGGCTGCCCGGCGCGGCCGAGGGCGACAAGCCGCGCTGGTGCGTGGCCCGGCCCGATGTCTTCTCGATTCGCAACACCAGCGTCGAGGCCTACGCGCAGCCGATCGTGCACGAGGTCAAGGTCAACCGCGCCGACCTGCTGAGCGACCTGCGCAAGCCCGACAAGCGGGCCGCCTATCTCGACCTCGGCGGCGAGTGCTGGTACGTGCTGGGCTGCGACGCCAAGGGACGCCCGATCGGCGAGCCGGACGAGATCCCCTCGGAGTGCGGCGTGCTGGTCGCGCAGCAGGGTCGGCTGGTGGTGGCGCGCTCGGCCGTGCACCGTGCCCTGCCGCGGATGCCGTTCCCGGTCTGGATGGCGCTGGCCAAGGCACAACCCGTGACGGGCTTCGACGACGACCTGCAGGACCTGCTGACCGGCTTCGATGAGTGAGCCGCCGTCCGCTCGGCGCCGCGCGCTCGGCCGGCCCGGGCTCAGGCGCGCTCGGGCGCGTAGCGCAGCAGCCAGATCCACAGCGCCGCGGTGCCGCTCGTGAGTTCGCGCAGGAACGCCGGGTAGCCCAGCAAGTCGGCCAGGCGCACTTCCGCGCGCAGCACCACGCAGTCGGTTTGCAGGTCGTTTTCCAGGATGATCGCGTGCCGGCGCACCAGTTCTTCCAGCGCGCGCACCGCCTGCACCCGCGGCACCTGGGCGCGCACGAACATGAGGGGCTGCAGTGGCCTGCCGCCTTGGCGGTCGGGCACGCCGTACACCTGGGGCGCGTCGAGCTTCACCGACGCGCCGTGCGCCTGCACGATGAACGCCACCGCCTGTTCCAGCGCGTCTTCGTGCGCGGCGCAGATCGTGATGCGGTCCTCGTCGTCCACCAGCAGGCAGCACTCCGGCTTGGAGAGCCATTCGAGCAGGCCGCTTCGCCTCAGCGCCGCCAGTGTCTCGGGGGCCGCGGCCAGCGACTGGCGCAGGGGATAGCGCGCCAGTTCGTCTTCATCGAGGGCGCGCGGCGCGCTCGCTGCCGGAGGATCCGCCCAGTCAGGTCGTGTAGTCGCCATGAGCCTCTGGCTGGAAGAGGATCTCGGCCACCCGGGCGCCGCCTTCGTCACCGCCGGGCATCTGCCATTTCGCGGTGGCGCCGGCTCGCAGGCCGATCAGGCCGGTGCCGACCGGCGACAGCACCGAGACGAAGCCGGCGGCGGGTGCGGCGTCGCGCGGATAGCAGAGCGTCAGCTCCTGACGCTGCCCCGAATGGGCGTCGACGATCGAGAACTGCGAATACATCGTGATGACGTCTGGCGCGACGTCGCACGAGCGCACCACATCGGTCGCGTCCAGCAGGTCCTCGAGTTCGGGAAGGGACTTGCCGTCGATCAGTTTGGCCAGGCGAACGTGATCGAGTTCGGTGAGCATGCGCTCTCCGTGAATTTTTGCAGGCATGAAGCACTCCAGTCGAATGCGACCGGCCCCGATGAGTGGGGCGGTCGCGACAGCGCGGGGCAGAGGCCCGGCGATCGATGGTTTGCGCTAGAAGGGAGAAAGAGGGGATCGCCGGGCTGAGGAGTCTGCGGCCGGCTCGCGCGGTTCCAGCAGCGTCGCCCCGTTGCCGAATGCGGGCGCGCGAAGGCCTGCCGCAAAAGCGGAAGGCACTGCGGCGCGGCAGTCGGCGGGATGGGGGACCGGGAAGACCATGGGGCGGATTGTAGGCGGCGACGGGCGGTTGGGGCGCGGGAACTTGCAGCCGTGGTCGCGTGGATGCGCGCAGTCGTTCACGAACCGGCACTCAGCGTGGCGCCGCGCTGGCGCTGGATCGTGTCTTCGATCGCCTTCCGGATCCGCTGAAAAACCTTCGGGTTGCTGAATGCCTGCACCGAGGCGCGAACGGCATCGGCGGGCGGCAGCAGCGAGCGGTCGTCGACCAAGGCCTGGATGCGGGCGGTCAGCGCGGCGTTGTCGCCCACCGGGTAGAGCCAGCCGTTGTGTCCCGTCCGGATGATGTCCGAGGGGCCGGACGAACAGTCGCTGCTGATGCAGGGGATGCCGCGCGCCATCGCCTCGATCAGCACCATCGGAAAGCCTTCGAAGGCGGAGCACAGGACGAGGAGGTCGGCCTCGTCGAGCGCCGCCCAGGGATCCGGTTGCCAGCCCGACCATTCAATGCGTTCGGCGATGCCCAGCTCGACCGCGAGCGCTTTCAGCCGGGGGCCGTCGCTGTCGTGGAAGCCGGCCCCGACCAGTTGCAGCCGCCAGTCTCCCCGGACCTCGGCGAGCGCGCGCAGCAGGTCGTCGGTGCGCTTCTGTTCGCCCACCATGAGACGGCCGACGTGGGTGATCCGCAGCGGACCTTGCTTCGAGCGCGCGATCCTTGCGACCGATTCCATGCGGGTGCCGTTGTTGACCAGATGGACGCTGTCGGGCCGGACGCCGTCGAACGCCGAGATCGCCTCCGCGATCGGGCGGCTGATGCAGATATGGCCGTGTGCATGTCGAAACAGGCGCGTCTGCTGCTTGAGCACGTTCGAGAAATGCAGCCAGGCCATGACGGGCCGCTTCAGGCGAGCCAGCGCGAGCGCCACTCTGACCAGCGCAATGGTGGAGCCATAGATCACCACCACCGCGTCGGGCGGATGCTGTCGGCATGCGCGGATCACCGCGGGCAGGCCCCAGACCATCTGCCGCTTGAGTGAGGTCGAGCCGTTCTCGATTTCGCTGTAGGCCAGGCCCCGGTGCCAGCTACCGTCGACCGTGCTGGCGCACAGCGCGAGCACCCGGACGTGATCCCCGTTGGCCTGGGCTTCCTCGGCCAGCGATCGCACGCAGGTTTCGATGCCACCGCGGCCGGACAGGGTGCCGACGACGACAAGAATTTCCATCCGCTGCTTCCAATCCATGTCCATGTTGTGAAGGAGAAGTCTTGCGCGAGGGGCAAGATCCTTGCGCCATCGGTTGGGCGCTCGGTGTCCTTACATTTTGTATCTTGTGGATGAAGAAAGTAAACATAAAGGCCTCTCGCATACCGTGAACTTTTGATCGCCGACGCCCCTTTTCGCGGGTTCAGGCCGCTTCGCGACGAGGCTGGCGCGGCCATGGCGCTTGCCGTGTCGGCCGATCCGCGCCGGAAGGCATCAGGAGCCGCGCTAGAATCCTGGGCGGTCCGCGGGTGTAGTTCAATGGCAGAACGGCAGCTTCCCAAGCTTCATACGAGGGTTCGATTCCCTTCACCCGCTCCAACATGATTTCCATGCCAGTCCGCTGAACTCCATGAGTTCCACAGTCACGGGCTATGGGTCCGACACTGCGGCTGGATTTGTTGCCGAGGTGATGCCTTTGCACAGGACACCACAGGCCGGTCGCCGCCCGTAACAAGAATTGGTAACCCGATGATCTCTGAAGCGCGAGCGAAGGGGTCGGGCGCGCCAGCACGGTCGGTTGCCGCCGACGATGCGGCCATGATTACCACGCGACTGGCGCCTCTGTTCTTCGTCTCCGGCGTGGCTGCCCTGGTCTACCAGGTCTGCTGGCAACGCCTGCTGTTCTCGGCCTTTGGCGTCGACATCGACTCCGTCACGATCATCGTCTCGGTGTTCATGCTCGGCTTGGGGCTGGGCGCATTGGTGGGCGGAAACCTCGCCGATCATCGCCCCGCGCTGGTGTTGCGCTTCTTCGCGGTGGCAGAACTGGGCATCGGTGCCTTTGGGATGTTCAGTCCAGCCCTCATACGTGCCACGGGTGATGCCTTTGTCGATGCATCCCAATGGCAAATAGTGATCGCGAATTTTCTGCTGTTGCTGATTCCAACTTGCCTGACGGGCGCCAGGTCATTGCACAGTACCCGCAGGTGGCAGGCTTGCTATCGGATTCGCGCGTCAATATCGTGATTGACGACGGACGCCGCTGGATGCGTCGTCACAAGGATGAAGCCTTTGATCTGATCGTCCAGAACACCACCTGGTCGTGGCGAGCGTATTAGGCAAACCTTTATCTACGCAAGCAAGTCGGACTTTTTTCGATCCATCGCCACTGCGGAGCAGGCCTTCCGGGAACTGCGCCTTGACGGGGCGGCCGTGTTTGCAGAGTCTGCCTATCTATCCGGCGGGCTCGCCAGGCATATGATCGATGCACCGTTCGTGTCGCACGACAAGCAGTTCGCAGAAATGTCGGAGTCGCCCGGACTGATCACGGACCAGAACATGCTTGTCGAACTGGCGCACGGGCTCTGGCGTTATCGCTTGCCGCGCTTTTACCGCGAAGTGGACAGTGTGCGTGCGCGGCTTCACAGATAGTGACGTCTCCCCCTTGGCCGGTCGACCCGTGAGCCGGAAGTGGGTCTGTATTCGATCAATCACCTCGCGCTGCCGTCACTCGGCCGTTCGGGGTGCTTGCGATGGAGCGGGGATCCGTCGAGTGGGCGTTGCCCGGCACGCCATACATGGCGAGTTCGGCGTTCACCTTCCATTCGAGCATGTCCTTTCGGATATCCGCCAACTCGCGAGGATCGACATCCTTGAGTGCGTGTGCCTCAGTGGGGTCCGTCTCGAGGTCATACACTTCCATCGGATAGCGATCGAAGCTGTAGATGTATTTGCGTCGGCCTTGACGTGCCCCCAGAAAGGTCCATTCGACACTGCTGCTGAAATAGAGGCGGCGATTCGGGTCCACGGGCGACAACAAGGACGTGCCAGGCAGTTTGACGTCCTCGAGGCGATAGCCAAGCAGTTCGATGAGCGTCGGTACGATATCGATCTGCTGTCTGCTGCCGCCGATCCTGCCGTTGGGCGCGATCAAGCCGGGCGCGTAAAGAATGGCCGGCACGCGGACTCCCTGTTCGTAGATGGCATTGAAACTCTGCTTCAGACCGTGTTCCCCGAAGATCTGGCCATGGTCGCCGAGAAACACGAACACTGTTTCATCGAGGACTCCAAGCTCTGCGTAGCCTTGCATGAGCTTTTCCATCACGCTGTCGATATAGCGCAGACAGTTGTAGTACGAGGTGAGGACCGGATCATTGACGCCTTCAAACTTGATCTTCTCCCATGAGTCCGGTGTCGTGTAGTCGTGGTGCCCGACGTTCGTCATGATCGTGGTCATGAACGGACGTCCTGCCTTCTTCTGCGCCGCCGTCCACTCCATGATGGGACTCACCATGACTTCATCTGCCAATCCAAAGTAGTTTGCGTTCTTCATGCCCGGTTGCATGAGGTCCTTGCCTGTCACGATCGAGTCGAAACCCAGCGCCTCGAGCAATTCGGTGTCATTGAATATTTCTCTGACGGTCGTCGCAAAGTAGCTCGTTGCATAGCCAAGTTCGTGCAGCGTCGTGGGCAAGCCGCGCAATACGGGCGCAGCTTTTTTCCGCTCCTCCGCCCATATCGCTGTTCCTTCGTTTGTGACGGGATACTGGCCGGTCAACACCGCCACCCAGGCGGCGGCAGTGCGCGGAATGACCGCATTCATGTCCTCGACTTGCGCTCCCTTTTCAGCGAGCTGTTTCAAGAACGGCGTGGTCGCAATTTCGGGTGAGTGAAGCGTCGTCGAAACGGCTCGCACCGACTCCATCATCACAATGACGATGTTTCGTTTGTGAGTGGAGCCCGTCGGGGTCAGTTTCATGCTTGAACTGTTCCACCGGGCCTGGCCCGTCCGCCCGTACTCTTCGTAAGCGCGTGCGCGGATTTCGTCCGCGGGTGACGGCTTCATGGTCCTGACGAGTGCGGAAACGACCCCCTCTGTATGGCGCTCCACCTCCAGAAAGCCGACGATCGGCGTGGGGACGAAGGCCGCCGCGGCAACGATCCCTGCCATGCCGAGCGCGGCGTCCGGAGGCCACCCCTGTCGCAGAGGAGGCAGGCGACGCATACGCCAGGCCCAGACCGTGGGCAGGACAATGGCTGTCAGGACAACGATGGCCCGGAAGGGCGTGGTTTCGGCATTGACCAACGGCACCATGTCCCTGATGTTGGTCGCGGCAAACACCAGGACTCGCGAGTTCGTGGGCTGACCCATGGCGAGCTGGTAGACATAGTCGATGCCCACCAGCACGCAAAGCAAGACAACGATCGCTTGAATGATGCGAACAAGCCAGCTTCGCAGTCCCGCGGGCGTGACTTGCAGAAGTGCGCCGACCACCAGCACCATGGCTGCGACGAGGATGGCATCGTTCCAAATGCAGGCGATCACCATCCAGCCTTGTTCGACCGCGGTGGTCGTCCACCTTGACACCGTCTGAACGAGGCTCTCGGAGCCTTTGGCAAGCACGCTCGACAGTGCCAGCGCGAACATGAACGCCGCCGCCATCGGCACGATCAGAAAACGACGGGACGGGAAGACCAATCGCTGCACCGCGATCGCCGCCAGCAAGGCCAAGACGAAGCGCAGGGACGTAAATCCCCATAACCACCGAAGCACGGTCCATGGACTTGAGGGATCCAGCTCGCTCCCAAGAAACGAAAACGCGAGGAAGACTTTCGCGGCCTTCGACAGACACAGCAAGATGGCCAACGGTGTCACCATCAGCCATGCCAGGCGCCAAGGACTGACAGCTTGCGCGCGCGATCGAGATGCGTCGTCCATCAACGTTCGTCTTTGTCTTCATTGCACATTGTCACGATCGTGTAATAAATTTGCCTTATCTGTCAATCGACGATTTCGAGCCCGACCTTCGCCGCATCCTCCGCAGCGACGGCTTGGCTTCCGGCAGAATGCCGCGATGAAGAAACCAGCGGTCGAGGGGAGCCTCCTTCTCGTCGACGACGACCCCACCATCATCCAGCTGCTGAGCCGGATGCTTTCGAACTACCCGACCGTCCGGTTCGCGACCAGCGGTGTCGATGCGCTGCGGCTTTGCAAGGAGGCGATGCCCGACCTGATCCTGCTCGATGCGCAGATGGGCGACATGAGCGGCCTGCAGGTTTGCGAGGCCCTCAAGGCCGACGTTGCGCTGGCCGATGTGCCGGTCATCTTCGTGAGCAGTCACCAGGAGTCCGCGCTCGAGGTGGCGGTGCTCGAGATGGGCGCGGTCGACTTCATCCGCAAGCCTTTCGAGGCGCCGCAGGTGCTGGCGCGCGTCGGCACCCAGCTGAAGCTCAAGCGCCTGGCCGACGACCTGCGCCGGCTCTCCAGGATCGATGCGGCGACCGGGCTCGGCAACGACAGCGCGCATGCGGAGCAACTGCAGCGCGAGATCCTGCGCGCGGCCGAGGCCGCCGGGCCCATCGCGCTGGTGCTGCTCGAGCTGGATTTCTTCGCCTCCTATGAAGCGCTCTACGACCGCAAGGCTGCGGAGGCCTGTCTCGCCGCGGTCGCCGATGCCCTGCGGCGCAGCACCCGCCGGCCCGGCGATTTCGCGGCGCGCCTCGGGCGCGACCGCTTCGCGCTGATCCTCGCGGACACGGCGGCCGACGATGCGCTCCATGTCGCCAATCGGGCGCTGCGGGCCGTGGAGGCGCTGGACATCGCTCACCAGGGCTCGGCCGTTTCGCGCCATGTGACCTGCAGCGCCGGCGTCGCCTGCCTCGATGCCGCCGTGCCTGGCGAGCCCGACGCACCGGCTGCGGACGACCGCCGCGCGGCGCTCGAACGTGCCGCCGAAGCGGGCCTGGCCCAGGCGGTGCAGGCCGGTCGGGCCCAGGCGGGCCTGGCGATCCCCGCGTTTGCTCAGGCGGGGACGGACGCGGTCGGCGAGGCCGATTGAGCATGTCCACGTCGCTGCGGGCGTCCGCGCGCTCGCTGGCGTGGCTGGCCCTCGGCCTCGGCGCGGCCGCCGGCGCCGCATTCCTGCAAGTCGGCTACAACGAGTCGCTGGCACGCACGCGCTTCGACGCCTTGTCGCGGCGGGCCGTCGATCAGGTGGCCGCGCGCATGCACGCGTTCGAATCCGGATTGCGCGGTGCGCGCGGTGCGGTGATCGCCGCCGGCGGGGATGCCGGCATCACGCGGCTGCGCTTCGCGCAATACAGCGCGTCGCAGGACATCGAACGCGAGTTCCCCGGCTCGAACGGCTTCGGCTTCATTCGCCGCGTCCCGGTCGACCAGGAGGCCGCATTCGTCGCCGCCGCCCGGCTCGACGGCAAGCCCGATTTCCGGGTCCACCAGCTCGGGCCCAACGACGGCGAGCGCTACGTCATCCAGTACTTCGAGCCCTCCGATTCCAGCATTCCCGCGATCGGACTCGACATGGCCTCCGACCCGCGCCGGCGCGCCGCGGCCGAGCGCGCCATGACGACCGGCGAGATCGTGATGTCGGCGCCGATCACGCTGCTGCGGCGCGGCGATGCGCCAAAGTCCGTGCTGCTTTTGCTGCCGGTCTACCAGGTCGAATCGCAACTCGCGGCGCTGAAGCAGCGCCACCGCCGGTCGGCGCCCACGCGCGGGACGCGCGCCGAGACGATCGGCTGGATCTACACGCCGCTGGTCCTCGACGAGGTGCTGAAGGGGTTCGACTTCCAGGACGGCCAGTTCGCCATGGCGCTGGCCGATGCGGGGGACGACGGCAGGCCCGATCGCTTCTTCGTGTCGCCGCAGGTGCCGGCCGCCGGCGCCGGCGGGCTCCGGAACGTGCTGCCGCTGGCGCTCTACGGGCGCACCTGGCAGGTGGAGATCGTCGCCAAGCCGCTGTTCCTGAAGCAGCTCAACCTTCGCAGTCCCTGGGCGGTGTTCCTGATCGGCGCGACGCTGGCGACGCTCTTGGCGCTGCTGTCCTTCATCGAGCAGGTGACCCAGCGCCGCAAGCGGCGCGAGAGCGAGCAACGCTCGCGGCTGGCCGCGATCGTGGCCAGTTCCAACGACGCCATCATCGGCTGCGGGCTGGACGGCAAGATCACCGAATGGAATGACGCGGCGGGCAAGATCTTCGGCTACTCCGCCGACCAGGCGCTTGCGCACCCCACCCAGGCCCTGCTGATGCCGCCGGAGTACCGGGACGAGGAAGAGTCGCTGCTGCGGCACGTCGCCGAAGGCCGATCGGTCGCCGCCTTCGAGACCTTACGGCGGCACCGCGACGGCTCGCCGGTGGCAGTTTCGGTGGCGGCCGCCCCGATCCGGTCGGCCGACGGCCGGGTGGTGGGCGTAGCGCAGACCGTGCGCGACATCACGCACGAGAAGGCGACCAAGGCGCACATCCTCGAACTCAACGCCACGCTCGAGCAGCAGGTGAGCGAGCGCACGGCGCAACTGGTGGCGCTGTCGACGCGCGAGCGGGCGATCCTGGCCCATGCGGCGAGCGCCATCATCGCGACCGATGTCGACGGCGTGGTCAGGCTGTTCAATCCCGCCGCCGAGGCCTTGCTGGGCTACGCGGCGGCCGAGGTCGTGGACCGGGCGAAGATGATCCGTTTTCACGACGCGGCCGAAGTCCATGCCCGCGCCGAGGCGCTCGGCGCCGAGCTGGGCCGCCCGCTCGAGGTCGGCGAGGTCTTCGCCCGCGCGCCGGACGCTGCCCGCGGGCATCCCGGCGAGTGGACCTACGTGCGCAAGGACGGCAGCCGCGTCGCGGTGCACCTGAGCGTGAGCCCGCTGCGCGACGCCGCGAACGCGGTGATCGGCTTCATCGCGATCGGCTCCGACCTGTCGGAGCGCAAACTGGCCGAAGAAAAGCTGCGCAGCAACGAGCGCTTCATGCGCATCGTCACCGACAACATCCCGGGGATCGTCGCCTACTGGACGCTCGACATGCGCTGCACCTTCGCCAACAGTGCCTACCGGCGCTGGCGGGGGCTTGCGCCCGAACAGATGATCGGCACCACGCAGCGGGAACTGCTGGGCCCCGAGCAGTTCCGCATCAACGAGCCCTACATCCGCGCGGCCCTCGCCGGCAAGGGCCAGCGTGTGATGCGCACCCGCGTGCTGGCCGACGGATCGACGGCGCACTACTGGCTGCACTACATTCCCGATCGCGACGAGCAGGGCGTCGTGCAGGGCTACATCTCGGTGGCGGTGGACGTGACCGACATGCGACGTGCGCAGGATCAGCTCGAGGCCCTGAATCTGGCGCTCAAGGAACGCAGCGCGCAGGCGGAGTCGGCGAGCCGGGCCAAGAGCGAGTTCCTGGCCAACATGAGCCACGAGATCCGCTCGCCGCTGAATGCGGTGATCGGCCTGGCCTACCTGTTGCGCCAGACCTCGCTGGACGAGACGCAGCGAGACTTCCTGCAAAAGATCGATGCCTCCAGCAACGCGCTGCTGGGCGTCATCAACGACATTCTCGACATCTCGAAGATCGAAGCCGGCGAGATGGCGCTCGACGAATCCGGGTTCGACTTGCGCGAGTTGCTCGAGGGCGTCATGGCCATGGCCTGCGTGAACGCCCGCGACAAGGGCATCGCGTTGCGACTGGAAACCGAGGACGGGCTGCCGAGGCAGCTGCGCGGCGACCAGGCGCGGCTGCGCCAGATCCTCGTCAACCTGATGAGCAACGCGGTCAAGTTCACGGCCGCGGGGTCGGTCTGTCTCGGCGTGAAGGTCGAGAAGCGGCAAGGCCAGCACGCGCAGCTGCGCTTCACCGTGCTCGACACCGGCATCGGCATCGAGTCCGAGTTGCTGGGCCGCGTCTTTGCGCCCTTCATCCAGGCCGATTCGTCGACCACGCGGCGCTTCGGCGGCACCGGGCTGGGGCTCACGATCGTCAAGCAGCTCACCGAGCTGATGGGCGGTGAACTCGGGGTTGCCAGCACGCCGGGCAGCGGCAGCGAATTCTGGGTGGTGCTGCCGCTGGAGATCGCCGCCGACGCGGTGGCGGCGCCCACCGGCGACATGCTGCCGCCGGAGGGAGGCGCCGCCTCCGATCAGGACCTGTCGCGGATCCGGGTGCTGGTGGTGGACGACGGCCCGGTCAACCTGCTGGTCTGCCAGAGCATTCTTGCGCGCGCGGGCGCGCAAGTCGGCCTGGCGAAGGACGGCCGCGAGGCAGTGGACATGCTGCGGGCAGGGCCCGGGTCGTTCGACCTGGTGCTGATGGACGTTCACATGCCGGTCCTCGACGGCAATGAAGCGACGCGGCTGATTCGCCGCGAGCTCGGCCTCGCGGCCTTGCCGGTGATCGCGTTGACCGCGAGTGCCCTGGTGGCCGAGCGCGAGCGGGCCTTCGAGGCCGGCATGAACGACTTCGTGAGCAAGCCCTTCGATGCCGAGGCGCTGGTGCGCACCGTGCGGCGCTGGGTGGAGCGGGCGCGCGGCGGCGGGACGCTCGAAAGGCCAGTGTCGCCGGCAGTCGATGTGCGGCTGCCCGCGGACTGGCCGGTCATCGAAGGCATCGACACCGTGGATTCGTTCCGGCGGCTGCAGGGCGATCGCGGGCTGCTGGCCAGCGCGCTGCGCCGGCTGCTCGCCGAATTCGCCGACCTGGCGCAGGAGGAGGGCGCCGCCGGCCGCGCGGACCCGGCCGCGGCGCTGGCCGCGCGGCTGCACAAGCTGCAAGGCAGCGCCCGCACCATCGGCATCGACGCGGTGGGGCGCCACGCGGCCGAGGCCGAAGCAGGGCTGCAGGCTGGCGACCCGCAAGCGCAGCAAGTGCGGGTGGCATTGAGCGCGCTGGCCGGGGCGCTGCGCCGGCTGCAGCTTGCGGTGCAGCCGTTCCTCGAGACCGCCGCCGGTGGGACGCAGGCCCATGGCACCGCGCCGCCCGGCCCTGAAGCGCTCGCGGCCTGGATCGGCGAGCTGCGCCGGCAGAGCGTGGGTGCCATGTCCCGCTTCGACGAACTCGCCCCGTCCTTGCGAACCCACCTCGGGGCAGAGCGCTTCGCGGCGCTGGAACGCGCGGTGCAGCAGCTTCAATTCCAGCGCGCGGTCGAGATGCTGGAGGGTGCCGAAGCGGCCCGCCAGCCCCCAAACCTATAATCGAAGGCTCCAGCAGATCAAGCAGTCAGGTGGGTTCGATGCAGGGGCTGCCCCCAACCGGCCGCCTTCGCACAAGCCAAGAACCCAAGATGAGCCAGCCCACCTTCAGCGTCGCCGACATCCGCAAGTCGTTCCTCGATTTCTTTGCGACCAAGGGCCACACCGTCGTGCCCTCCAGCTCGCTGGTGCCGGCCAACGATCCGACCCTGATGTTCACCAACTCCGGGATGGTGCAGTTCAAGGACGTGTTCCTCGGCACCGACCGCCGCCCCTACGTGCGCGCGGCCTCGGTGCAGGCCTGCCTCAGGGCCGGCGGCAAGCACAACGACCTCGAGAACGTCGGCTACACGGCGCGCCACCACACCTTCTTCGAGATGCTGGGCAACTGGAGCTTCGGCGACTACTTCAAGCGCGAGTCGCTCAAGTGGGCCTTCGAGCTGCTGACCGAGGTCTACAAGCTGCCGGCCGAGAAGCTCTGGGCCACGGTCTATATCGAGGACGACGAGGCCTACGACATCTGGACCAAGGACATCGGCCTGCCGCCCGAGCGCGTGGTGCGCATCGGCGACAACAAGGGCGGCCGCTACATGTCCGACAACTTCTGGATGATGGCCGACACCGGCCCCTGCGGCCCGTGCAGCGAGATCTTCTACGACCACGGCCCCGGCATCGCGGGCGGCCCGCCCGGCAGCCCGGACGAGGACGGCGACCGCTACATCGAGATCTGGAACAACGTGTTCATGCAGTTTGACATGCAGCCCGACGGCAGCGTGAAGCCGCTGCCCGCGCCCTGCGTCGACACCGGCATGGGCCTGGAGCGGCTGGCCGCGATCCTGCAGCACGTGCACAGCAATTACGAGATCGACCTGTTCGCGGCCCTGGTCAAGGCCGCATCGCGCGAGACCGGCGAACCGGATCTGGGCAACAAGAGCCTGCGCGTGATCGCCGACCACATCCGCGCCACCGCCTTCCTGGTGGCCGACGGCGTGATCCCGTCGAACGAAGGGCGCGGCTACGTGCAGCGCCGCATCGTGCGCCGCGCGATCCGCCACGGCTACAAGCTGGGCCAGAAGAAGCCGTTCTTCCACAAGCTGGTGCCCGACCTGGTGGCGCTGATGGGCGACGCCTATCCCAAGCTGCGGGCCGACGAGAAGCGCATCACCGACACGCTGAAGGCCGAGGAAGAGCGCTTCTTCGAGACCCTGGCCAACGGCATGGAAATCCTCGACGCCGCACTGGCCGGCGACGCCAAGGTGCTGTCGGGCGAGGTCGCCTTCAAGCTGCACGACACCTACGGCTTCCCGCTCGACCTGTCGGCCGACGTCTGCCGCGAGCGCAGCGTGGCGGTCGACGAGGCGGGCTTCCATGCCGCGATGGAGAAGCAGAAGGCCGCGGGTCGCGCCGCGGGCAAGTTCAAGATGGAGCGCGCCGTCGAATACACGGGCGCGGGCAATGCCTTCACCGGCTATGAGCATCTCGAGGAAAAGGCGACGGTGGTCGCGCTCTACTTCGAAGGCGCGCCGGTGCAGCAGCTGGCCGAAGGCCAGCCCGGCATCGTGGTGCTCGACACCACCCCGTTCTATGCCGAGAGCGGCGGCCAGGTCGGCGACCAGGGCGTGCTCGCCGCCGAAGGCGTGCAGTTCGGCGTCGAGGACACGCAGAAGATCAAGGCCGACGTCTACGGCCACCACGGCACGCAGACCCAGGGCACGCTGAAGGTCGGCGACAGCGTCGCCGCCCGCGTCGACACCGAACGCCGCGCCGCCACCATGCGCAACCACAGCGTCACCCACCTGATGCACAAGGCCTTGCGCGAAGTGCTGGGCGAGCACGTGCAGCAGAAGGGCTCGCTGGTCGATGCCGACAAGACGCGCTTCGACTTCGCGCACAACGCGGCCGTCACGCCCGGGCAGATCCTCGAGATCGAGCGCCGCGTGAACGCCGAGATCCTGGCCAACCAGGCGACCCAGGCGCGCCTGATGGACATGGAGTCGGCGCAGAAGACCGGCGCGATGATGCTGTTCGGCGAGAAATACGGCGACACGGTGCGCGTGCTCGACATCGGCAGCAGCCGCGAGCTCTGCGGCGGCACGCACGTTTCGCGCACCGGCGACATCGGACTCTTCAAGATCACCAGCGAAGGCGGCGTGGCCGCGGGTGTGCGCCGCATCGAGGCCGTGACCGGCGCCAACGCGCTGGCCTATCTGCAGCAGCTCGAATCCACGGTCCAGACGGTGGCCGCGACGCTCAAGACGCCCGCCTCCGAGCTGCAGGGCCGGCTCACGCAGGTGCTGGAGCAGGTGAGGGCGCTGGAGCGCGAAGTCGGCTCGCTCAAGGGCAAGCTGGCCTCGTCCAAAGGCGACGAACTGCTGGCGCAGGCGATCGACGTCAAGGGTGTCAAGGTGCTGGCGGCCAGGCTCGACGGCGCCGACGCCAAGACGCTGCGCGACACCATGGACAAGCTCAAGGACAAGCTCAAGACCGCGGCCATCGTGCTGGCGACGGTCGAGGGCGGCAAGGTCCAGATCGCGGCCGGCGTCACGGCCGACACCCTGGGCCGCGTGAAGGCCGGCGAACTGGTCAACTTCGTCGCCCAGCAGGTCGGCGGCAAGGGCGGCGGCAAGGCCGACATGGCCATGGCCGGCGGCACCGATGCGGCCGGCGTGCCGGCGGCGCTGAAGTCGGTGCAGGGCTGGGTCGCGGAACGCGTCTAGCCGTGGCGGACGACGTGGCGGTCGACATCCTCGTGATGGGCGCCGGCACCATCGGCTCGTTCATCGGCGGCCGGCTGGCGGCGGCGAAGGTCCGCGTGACCTTCGTGGGCCGGCCGCGCGTGCTGGGCGAACTGGCGCAGCGCGGCCTCACGCTCACCGATCTCGACGGGCTTCAGGGCCGCGTGCCACCCGCCGAGCTGCATCTGTCCGACGTCGTGCCCGCGGGCATCCGGCCCGCACTGGTGCTGCTGACCGTCAAGAGCGGCGCGACCGCCGAAGCCGCGGCCGAACTCGCTGCCGTCCTGCCGGCCGGCACCACCGTGCTGTCGCTGCAGAACGGCATCTCCAATGCGCGGGTCGCCGCCGAGGCCGGGCCGGGCCTGCACGTGTTGCCGGCCATGGTGCCCTACAACGTGGCCGAGATCGGCCCGGGCGCCTTCCATCGGGGCACGGAGGGCCGGCTGGCGGCGCAGGACGACCCGGCGCTGCGGCCCTGGGTGGCGGTGTTCGAGCGTGCCGGCATCCCGATCGATCTCCATGCCGATCTGCTGCCGGTGCAGTGGGGCAAGCTGCTGTTCAATCTCAACAATCCGGTCAATGCGCTGTCGGGGCTGCCGCTGCGCGACGAATTGCTCCAGCGCGGCTACCGGCGCTGCTTCGCGGCGCTGATCGACGAGGCGCTGGCCGTGCTCGAGCGGGCCGGCATCGCGCCGGCGCAGCTCGGCGCGGTGCCACCGGCGCGGATCCCGCCGATCCTGCGCCTGCCGACGCCATTGTTCCGGCTGGTCGCGGCGCGCATGCTGCGCATCGACGCCAAGGCGCGATCGAGCATGGCGGACGACCTGGCGCGGGGCCGGCGCACCGAGATCGATGTGCTCAGCGGCGAGGTGGTGCGGCTGGCACAGAGCCATGGCATGCAGGCGCCGCTGAATGCGCGGATGGTCGAACTGGTCCAGGCCTGGCCGGCACGCCGCGAGCGCTGGCCGGCGCGGCAATTATTGACCCAGTTGGGGTTGTAACCCCCACGCTCCCTCACTTCGTGTGGTCGCTGCCCCCCGAGGGGGCCGCAGGCCGCCTTGGGGCGGCCCGGCGGCGGCCTGAGCCCCACGCTCCCTCACGTCGCGTGGTCGCGGCCCCCAAGGGCCGGCGCCGGCCTCAAGCCTTCGGCGCCACGCTCGCGCCCTGGATCCGGTGCCGGGCCAGTGCATCGGCCACGAAGCCGCTGGCCTTCATCTCCTCGACGAAAGCGGCCAGGGCGGCGGCGGCGTCGGGACCGCGCGAGACGGGTGTGCCCATGGCCTGCTGGATCACCATGAAGCGACCCGGCAGCAGGCGCAGGCCGCCGTCGCGGGCGGCCTCGGCTTCGAGCACCTGGCGAATGCCCGCCGCCACCTCGGCCTGGCCGGCGCGCAGGCTTTCCATCACGCCCTGGGCTCCTTGCACGCGCACGATCTGCGCCTGCCTGATTTCGCGTGTGAGGAAGAGGTCGTAGGCGCTGCCGCTGCCGACCGCGATGCGCTGCCCCTCCCGGTCCACCTCGTCGTTGCCCCGGATCGCCGAGTCCGCCGGCACCAGGTAGCTGCCTTCGATCAGCACGTAGGGGGCGGTGAAGCGCAGGCCTTCGCTGCGTGCCGGGTCGATGGCAAAGAAGCCGATGTCGGCCTTGTCGTTTCGCACCGCGTCGACGGAGGCGGCCGCCTTCTCGAACACGACCAGCTCGACGCCGACGCCCAGTCGATCGGCAAAGGCGCGCGCCAGATCGATCGAGACGCCGACCGGCTCGCCGCTGGCGGCGTCCCTGTTCGCGAGGATCGGGTTGCCGAGATTGATGGAGGCGCGCAGCGCGCCGGTGGGCGTGAAGGCCGAAACCACGGCCGGGGGGAGGGGGGTGCTCATGGCCCCGGATTCTGCCGCAGCGGGGTCCGCGCTTCGATGCTTCAGGCGACCGAAGCCTTGCGCCCCCTGCGGTAGAGCACCAGCGTCGCCACCAGCCCGCAGGCCGCGGCGACGCTGAGCCACAAGGCCGGCGCCGCCTTGTCGCCGGTCGCCTCGATCAGCCAGGTCGAGATGGCCGGCGTGAAGCCGCCGAACACCGCGGTCGCCAGGCTGTAGGCGAGCGAGAAGCCGACCACCCGGACTTCCACCGGCATCACCTCGGTCAGCGCCACGACCATGGCGCCGTTGTACATGCCGAACAGGAACGAGAACCACAGCAGCACGTCGAGCATGCGGCCGAAGCTGGGCGCCGCCGCCAGCCAGTGCATTGCGGGATAGGCCGTGAAGATGGCCAGCAGCGTGACGGCCAGCAGCAGCGGCTTGCGGCCGATGCGGTCCGACAGCGCGCCGCCGATCGGCAGCCAGATGAAGTTCGTGACCGCCACCAGCAGGGTCACGACCAGGCTGTCGCGCGCGCTCAGGTGCAGCACGGTGCGCCCGAAGGTCGGCGTGTAGACCGTGATCAGGTAGAAGGTGGTGGTGGTCATGGCGACCAGCAGCATTCCGCACAGCACCACGCGCCAGTTGCGCGCCATCGACCGGAACACCTCGCGCGTCGTCGGATGGTGCTTGCGGGCCTGGAAGGCCTCGGTCTCCTGCAGCGAGCGGCGCAGCACGAAGATGCACGGAATGATCATGCAGCCGACGAAGAATGGAATCCGCCAGCCCCAGTCGGACAGCGCGGCCGGCGCCATCAGCTCGTTGAGCGCGAAGCCCAGCGCGGCGGCCAGCACGATCGCGACCTGCTGGCTGGCCGATTGCCACGCCGTGTAGAAGCCCTTGTGGCCCGGCGTCGCCATCTCCGAGAGATAGACCGAGACGCCGCCGAGCTCGGCGCCTGCCGAGAAGCCCTGCAGCAGCCGGCCCAGCAGGACCAGCACCGGCGCGACGACGCCGATCGTGGCGTAGCCGGGCACGAAGGCGATCAGCACCGTACCGCTGGCCATGATGGCCAGCGTGACGATCAGCCCCTTGCGCCGGCCCACCTCGTCGATATAGGCGCCCAGGACGATGGCGCCCAGGGGCCGCATCAGGAAGCCGGCGCCGAAGACCGCGAAGGTCAGCATCAGCGAGGCGAAGTCGCTGCTGGCCGGGAAAAAGACCTTGGAGATGGCGGTGGCGTAGAAGCCGAACAGGAAGAAGTCGAACTGCTCGAGAAAGTTGCCGCTCGTGACGCGCAGCACGGCGCCGAGCTTGGAAGTGCTGGCCGAGGGCGCCGGGTGGCCGCTGGCGAGGGTGGCTGTGCTCATGGGTGTCTCCTGCGAATGTGCGGCCCGCGGCCGCACGGTCCGTCCATCGTAGGAAGGCAAGCTGTCGATCCGCCGTCGGCGCGCTCGGGGTATGTCCCGCCCCTGGACGTCAGGTCTTGCTCAGCGCAGCAGGTGTATGGACGGCCGGCTCCGCAGCAAAACTAAGGGTTACCACCTATGTTTTGCAGGCGCTTCACCTACTATTCTTCCTTCCATCGTTTCATTAATAAATCAGTGTTTTATTAGCGAAACAAAGCGAGTTCTCCCTCCCTTCAAGGAAGCGCCTCCCATGATGAAGAAGACACGCCGCCACGCCCTGGCCTTCGCGCTCTGCACCGCAGCCGCCTGCCTGGCCGGCCCGACCTGGGCCCAGACCTGGCCGACCAAGCCGATCACCCTCGTGGTCGCCTATCCTGCGGGCGGCGATACCGACGCCCTGGCCCGGCTCTTCGCGGAGAAGCTCTCGACCCGACTCGGCCAGCCGGTGGTGGTCGACAACCGGCCCGGCGCCAGCGGCGTGATCGGCAGCAGCTATGTGGCCAAGGCGCCGGCCGACGGCTACACGCTGCTGGTGGCGCCGAGCACCTTCTCGATCGCGCAGATCGTGCTCAAGACCGGCGCGGGCGCCGGCTACGACGTGGTGAACGGCTTCACGCCCATCATCCAGACCGCGCTGATGCCGCTGTTCCTGGTCTCGGGGCCGGCCAGCGGGGCGAAGAGCCTGAAGGACGTGGTGGTCACGGCGAAGAGCAGCCAGGCGCTGTCCTATGCCAGCCCGGGCAGCGGTTCGCCGATGCACATCCTGGGCGAGATGTTCAACAAGACGGCCGGCGTGAACATCAAGCACGTGCCGTACAAGGGCGTGGCGCCGGCGATCAACGATGTGCTGGGCGGCCACGTGCCGCTGACCGTGGTCACGTACGGCCCGATCGCGCCCTACCTGTCGAGCGGCAAGCTGGTGCCGCTGGCGGTCGCCGATCGCGCCCGCTCGTCGCTCGCGCCCAACGTGCCGACGCTGCAGGAGCTGGGCTACAAGGATGTCGAGGTGGTCGCCTGGAACGGGATCTTCGGTCCCAAGGGCCTGCCGCCCGAGATCGTGAAGACGCTCAACGCCCACTTCAACGAGATCCTCAAGATGCCTGACGTCGCCTCCAAGATGGCCACGCTGGGCGCGCTGCCCCTGGGCGGCACGCCCGAGACGCTGGCCAAGACCAACGCCGCCGATTTCGAACGCTTCGGCCGCGTCATCAAAGACCTCGGAATCCAGGCTGATTGATACGGAAGAGACCCTCATGAGCGAACCCAGCGTCACCCCCGATCACCAGAGCCTGCAAGCCCTGCTTGCGGAACTGCCCGCCAACCTGCTCGCCGGCCGCAAGGTCCTGGTGACGGGGGCCGCGCGCGGCCTCGGGCTCGCGTTTGCCAAGTGCATCGCGGCCGCCGGCGCCGGCGTGGTGATGGCCGACATTCTTTCGGACCTGGCGCAGACCGAAGCCGCAGCGCTGCGCGAGGCCGGCTTCACGGCCCATGCGCTGGCGGTCGACTTGTCGGACCCGGCATCGATCGACGCCTGCGCCGCCGCGGCGACCGCGGCGCTCGGCGGTCTCGACGGCCTGGTCAACAACGCCGCCATCACCAATTCGGGCGGCCGCGATGCCGAGGCGCTCGACATCGACACCTGGGACCGCGTGATGAACGTCAACGTGCGCGGCACCTGGCTCATGAGCCGGGCCTGCCGCGGCGCGCTCGCCGCCGGCGGCCGCGGGGCGATCGTCAACCTGGCGTCGGACACCGCGCTGTGGGGCGCGCCGAACCTGCTGGCCTACGCCTCGAGCAAGGGCGCCGTGATCTCGATGACGCGCTCGCTGGCGCGCGAGTGGGGCGGCGAGGGCATCACGGTCAACGCCGTGGCGCCCGGCCTCACGCTGGTCGAGGCGACCGAATACGTGCCGCTGGCCCGCCACCAGAAATACCTCGAAGGCCGCGCGATCCCGCGCGAGCAGCAGGCGGCCGACGTCTGCGGCGCGATGCTCTTTTCCCTTTCGGGCCTGTCGCGCTTCGTGACCGGCCAGCTGCTCGCCGTCAACGGCGGCTTCGTGATGCATTGATTTTTTCCGACCAAGGAGTTTTCCGATGAGCGATTTGTCCGAACAACAGAAGATCGACGCCGCCGCCACTACCCTGGCGCAGCCTGAAGGCAGCAGCCTGCAGCAATGGATGGAAACGCGCATCGCGCGCTATTCGACCCGCAAGTACGACTGGGACGCGCTCAAGTTCCAGGCCGACTTCGACCCCAAGTTCCGCCGCGCCCAGATGCGCTACGTGGGCACCGGGGGCACCGGCGTCGCCCAGGACGTGAACACCGTGCCGGCCGAGAACTTCACCTTCTCGACCATGGTGATCCCGGCCGGCCACGAAGGCCCGCCGCACCTGCACACCGACGTGGAGGAAGTGTTCTTCCTGATCCGCGGCAAGCTCAAGGTGATCATCGAGAAGGACGGCGAGCGCTTCGAGACCATCATGACCGACCGCGACCTGATCTCGGTGCCGCCCGGCGTCTACCGCGAGGAGATCAACATCGGCGACGAGGACGCGCTGATGTGCGTGATGCTGGGCGCCAAGAAGCCGGTGACGCCGACCTATCCCGCGGACCATCCGCTGGCCAAGATCAAAAGGTGACGCACACCCCCAGGCTTGCCCACTTCGTGTGACCGCCCACCCCCTCGCCGGGGGCAATACCAGCGGCCCGGCAAAGCCGGTTCCGCGGTATTCCTGGAATGACACCATGACCGACGCCCTTTCCATCGAGCAACAGATCCTGCCGCCGTCCGAACTGACGCGCCTCGAGGCGCGCTTCCCGGCGCGCCCCTTGGCGCTGCGTGACGGCAGCGTGATGTCGGTGCGCGAGTGCGGCGCGGGGCCGGTGCTGGTCTGCCTGCACGGCATCGGCTCGGGCGCCGCTTCCTGGCTCGACACCGCGCTGCTGCTCTCACCGCAGGCGCGCGTGATCGCCTGGGACGCGCCCGGCTACGGCGCATCGACGCCGCTGGCACCCTCGGCGCCGAAGGCCGCCGACTACGCCGAGCGGCTCGGCGCGATGCTCGATGCCCTCGGCGTCGCCCGCTGCACCCTGGTCGGTCATTCGCTCGGCGCGTTGACTGCCGCTGCGGCCGCCCGGCCCGGTTCGGCGCTGGCGGCGCGCATCGAGCGGCTGGTGCTGATCAGTCCGGCGGGTGGCTACGGCGCCCCCGAGCGCGCCGAAACCCGCCAGCGCGTGCGCACCCAGCGGCTCGACAGCCTGGCGCGCGCCGGCGTTGCAGGCATGGCCGCGCAAGCCGATGCCCGGCTGCTGTCCGCCAACGCGAGCGAACAGGCGCGCCAGTGGGTGCGCTGGAACATGGCGCGCCTGAACGAGGGCGGCTACCGCCAGGCGGTCGAGCTGCTGTGCGGCGGCGAGCTGCTGGCCGACCTGCCGCCGGCGATGCCGGTGCGCGTGGCCTGCGGCGCGCTCGACATCGTCACGCCGCCCGCCGGCTGCGCCGAAGTGGCCGAGAAGTGCGGCGTGGCGCTCGAGCTGATCGCCGATGCGGGCCATGCGAGCTACGTCGAGCGGCCGGAAGCCGTCGCGGCGCTGCTGCGCGACGTTCTGGCATCCTGAAGACGATCCAGACAACAACCCAGAGGCACCATGGCTACCAACGACATCGATCCGATCGACGAAGGCGCGGACCGCTACAACGTTCCCGCGCTCGAGCGCGGGCTGCGCCTGCTGTGCGAGTTCAGCCGCGAGAACCGCTCGCTCTCGGCGCCCGAACTGGCGCGCCGCTTCGACCTGCCGCGCTCGACCGTGTTCCGGCTCCTGACCACGCTCGAGAACATGGGCTTCCTCGAGCGCGCCGAAGGCGGGCGCGACTACCGCCTCGGGCTGTCGGTGCTGCGCCTGGGCTTCGAATACCTGGCCTCGCTGGAGCTCACGCAGCTCGGGACGCCGCTGCTGCAGCGCCTGTGCGACGACCTGCGCACGCCGTGCAACCTGGTGGTGCGCGACGGCCGATCGATCGTCTACGTGGCGAAGGTCGCTCCGCCCACGCCGTTCGCGAGCTCGGTGACCGTCGGCACGCGGCTGCCCGCGCACGCCACGGTGCTCGGCCGCGTCCTGCTCGAAGACCTGACGCTGGTACAACTGCGCGCGCTCTATCCCGAAGGCCGGCTCGAGTCCTTCTCGCCGAGCACGCCGGTCTCGGTCGACCAGTTGTTCGACATGGTCCAGGCCGACCGCCAGCGCGGCTACGTGCTGGGCGAAGGTTTCTTCGAATCCAACATTTCCACCATCGCCGCGCCGGTGCGCGACCACAGCGGCCACATCGTGGCGGCGCTGGGCGCGACCATTACCTCGGGCCACATCGAGGAAAGCCGGATGGACGAGATGGTGCAGCGCGTGCGCCAGAGCGCCGACGAGATCTCCGGCCTGCTGAACTACTCGCCGGCCCCCGCGGGCCGGGTGATTCCGCTTCGCGGCAGCGACCGCGCCTGAGCGCAGCCGACTAGAGAAAATGACGATGCCTCACCTGTCCTCGAACTTCTTCGCCGCCGATGCGCTGGCCGGCCGCGTGGCCGTGGTCACCGGCGGCTCCTCCGGCATCGGCCTGGCGACCGTCGAGCTGCTGCTGGACTGCGGCGCCGCGGTGGCGCTGTGCGGCCGCAACGCCGAGCGGCTCGACCGCGCGGTGGCCGGCCTGCGCGCCGCGCGTCCCGAGGCCCGCCTCTTCGCCCGCACCTGCGACGTGCTCGATGCGGCTTCGGTGAAGCGTTTCGCCGCCGAGAGCGAAGCCGCACTCGGCCCGGCCTCGATGCTGATCAACAACGCGGGGCAGGGGCGGGTGTCCACCTTCGCCGACACCGACGACCAGGCCTGGAGCGACGAGCTGCACCTGAAGTTCTTCTCGGTGATCCACCCGACGCGCGCCTTCCTGCCGCAGCTCACGGCGCAGCGCGCGGTGCTCGGCGATGCGGCGATCGTCTGCGCCAATTCGCTGCTCGCGCGCCAGCCCGAGCCGCACATGGTCGCCACCTCGGCGGCCCGCGCCGGCCTGCTGAGCCTGGTGCGCTCGATGGCCACCGAGTTCGCGCCGCAGGGCGTGCGGGTCAACGGCATCCTGATCGGCCTGGTCGAGTCGGGCCAGTGGCGCCGCCGCTTCGAGGCCCGTGCGCAGACCGAGCTCGACTGGGCCGCCTGGAGCGGCCAGCTCGCGCACGACAAACACATCCCGCTGGGTCGCCTGGGGCTTCCGATCGAAGCCGCGCGCGCGATTCTTTTCCTCGCTTCACCGCTCGCGTCCTATACGACGGGCAGCCACATCGACATTTCCGGAGGCCATTCCCGCCATGCATAACCCCCACAACACCGTCACGGTCGGCGCCGTCGTCGCCGCCTTCCTCGAGCAATGCGGCGTCAAGGCGGCGTTCGGCGTCATCTCGATCCACAACATGCCGATCCTCGATGCCTTCGCGCAGCGCGGCGCGATCCGCTTCATCTCGTCGCGGGGCGAAGCGGGTGCCGGCAACATGGCCGACGCCTATGCGCGCTCCACCGCGAGCCTGGGCGTGTGCGTGACCAGCACCGGCCCGGCGGCGGGCAACATCGCCGGCAGCATGGTCGAGGCGCTGACCGCCGGCGCGCCGCTCCTGCACCTCACGGGCCAGATCGAGACGCCCTACATCGACCGCGGCATGTCGTACATCCACGAGGCACCGGACCAGCTCACGATGCTCAAGGCCATCTCCAAGGCTGCCTTCCGCGTGCGCAGCGTCGAGACCGTGCTCGGGACCCTGAAGCGCGCGGTGCAGGTCGCGATGACCGCGCCCACCGGCCCCGTCAGCGTGGAGATTCCGATCGACATCCAGTCCGCGCTCACCACCATGCCGGCCGACCTGTCGCCGCTGCCGATCGAGGCCGCCGTGCCGTCGAAGGCCGGCCTCGACGCCCTGGCCGCGAGCCTTGCCAAGGCCAGGCGCCCCTTGCTGTGGGTCGGCGGCGGTGCGCGCCACGCCCGTGCGGCCATCCAGCGCCTGCAGAAGCTCGGCTTCGGCGTGGTCACTACCACCCAGGGCCGCGGCACGGTGCCCGAGGACGATGCCGGCTCGCTCGGCGCCTACAACATCCAGAAGCCGGTCGAGTCCCTCTACCAGACCTGCGATGCGATGCTGGTGGTCGGCTCGCGCCTGCGCGGCAACGAGACGCTCAAGTACGAGCTGAAGCTCCCGCGCCCCCTGTACCGCATCGATGCCGATGCCGCCGCCGAGGGCCGCTGCTATGCCTCCGAGGCCTTCGTCTGCGGCGATTCCGCGCTGGCACTCGAAGGCCTCGCCGATCGCCTCGAAGCCGCGAAGTACCAGGCCGACCCCCAGCTGCTGGTCGACCTGCGCGCCGCGCACGACCAGGCCGTCGCGACGCTGCGCGACGGCCTCGGCCCGTACGCCGAACTGGTTCGCCAGATCCAGTCGGTGGCCGGCCGCAGTTTCAACTGGGTGCGCGACGTGACCGTCTCCAACAGCACCTGGGGCAACCGCGAGCTGCGCATCTTCGAACCCAGCGCCGGCGTCCACGCCACGGGCGGCGGCATCGGCCAGGGCATGCCCATGGCCATCGGCGCGGCCATCGGCGCGGTGGTGACCGGTTCGGGCCGCAAGACCTTCTGCCTGGCCGGCGACGGCGGCTTCATCCTGAACCTGGGCGAGCTGGCCTGCATGGTGCAGGAGAAGGCCCCCATGGTGATCGTGCTGATGAACGACAAGAGCTATGGGGTCATCAAGAACATCCAGGACGCGCAGTACGGCGGCCGCCAGTGCTACGCCGAGCTGCATACGCCCGACTACGACCTGCTGTGCCAGTCGATCGCCCTGCCGCACGCCCGCGTGCAGAAGCTGGCCGACCTGCCGGCCCGCCTGGACGAGGCGCTGGCGACCGACGGTCCCTTCCTGCTCGAGATCGACATGCTGTCCATCGGCGGCTTCAAGAGCACCTTCGCGGGTCCGCCGACCAACACGATCACGCAGATTCCTGCGCTCGGCACGGCCAAGTGAGCGGAGCCCTTCGCATGTCCGCCATCACGCGCATTGCACTCGTCGGCTGCGGCGCCATCGGTGCCTCGATGCTCGAACTGCTCCAGGCCGACACGGCGCTGGAGGTCAAGGCCATCGTCGTGCCGGCCGAGGCCTTCGCTGCGGCGCAGGCCACGGCCCAGCGGCTCGCACCGCGCGCGCAGGTCGTGTCGTCGGTTCCGCTCGAAGGCATCGACCTGGTCGTCGAGGCCGCGGGCCATGCGGCGATCGAGGCGCATGTGCTGCCGGCCCTGCAGCGCGGCACGCCCTGCGTGGTCGCTTCCGTGGGCGCGCTGTCGGCCCAGGGCTTCGCCGAAAAGCTGGAAGCCGCCGCGCTCGCGGGCGGCACGCAGGTCCAATTGATCCCCGGTGCGATCGGCGCCATCGATGCGCTGGCCGCAGCCCGCATCGGCGGCCTCGACGAGGTGCGCTACACCGGCCGCAAGCCGCCGCGCGCCTGGAAGGGCACGCCGGCCGAGCAGGGCCGCGATCTCGATGCGCTGACGAGCGAGATCGTGATCTTCGAAGGCAGCGCGCGCGAAGCCGCGACGCTCTACCCGAAAAACGCCAACGTGGCCGCCACCGTGTCGCTCGCCGGCCTCGGGCTGGACCGCACCCTGGTGCGCCTGATCGCCGATCCGGCGGTGGCCGACAACGTCCACGTGGTCGAGGCCCAAGGCGCCTTCGGCAGCTTCGAACTCACGATGCGCAACAAGCCGCTCGCAGCCAATCCAAAGACCTCCGCGCTGACGGTCTACAGCGCCGTGCGTGCACTGCGCAACCGTGGCGCGGCCATGGCGATCTGAAACCAGGGAACCCCGATGATTTCCTCCGAACTCCTTCCCCTCAACATCGCAGGCGTTTGGCGCCTGGGCGGCGGCGACGTCTACGAGAGCCTCTATCCGGCCACCGGCGAGCCGATCGCGCGCCTCAGGGCCGCGAGCCTGGCCGATGTCGACGAAGCCATCACGCGCGCGCACCACGCCTTCCTGACCAGCGGCTGGGCGCAGATGCTGCCGCACCAGCGCGCGACGGTGCTGCACCGCGTGGCGCAGCTGATCCGCGAGCAGGCCGAGACCCTGGCGCAGAAGCAGCGCCTGGACAACGGCAAGCCGATCAGCGAGACCCGCAACCTGGTGGCCAGCGCCGCCGGCACCTTCCAGTTCTTCGCGGCTGCGCTCGAGACGCTCGAGGACACCATCACGCCGTCTCGCGGCCCCTTCGTCACGATGAGCGTGCACGAGCCGATGGGCGTGGTGGCGGCGATCACGCCGTGGAATTCGCCGATCGCGAGCGAGGCCCAGAAGCTGGCGCCGGCGCTGGCCGCGGGCAACGCGGTGGTGGTCAAGCCGGCCGAGGTGACGCCCCTGATGGCGCTCGAGCTGGCCCGCATCTGCGAGGAGGCCGGCGTGCCCAAGGGCATCGTCAGCGTGCTGCCGGGCAAGGGCTCGGTGATCGGCGATGCGATCACCAAGCATCCGCTGGTCAAGCGCGTGTCCTTCACCGGCGGCACCACCACGGGCCGGCACATTGCGCACATCGCGGCCGACAAGATGATGCCGGTCTCGCTCGAGCTCGGCGGCAAGTCGCCGACCATGGTGCTCGACGACGCCGACCTCGACCACGCGGTCAACGGCGTGCTCTACGGCATCTTCAGCTCTTCGGGCGAATCCTGTATCGCGGGCTCGCGCCTGTTTGTCGCGCGTTCGATCTACGACGAGTTCCTGACCCGCCTGGCCGAAGGCGCCAATGCGCTGCGCGTGGGCGACCCGGCCGCCGAGAACACCCAGATGGGCCCGCTGATCACGGCCAAGCACCGCGAGGGCATCGAGCGCTACGTGGAGCTCGGCGTGTCCGAAGGCGGGCGCATCCGAACCGGCGGCGTGCGGCCGCATGGCAACGGCCTGGAGCGCGGCTACTTCTACACCCCGACGATCCTCGAAGGCCTCACCAACAGCGCGCGCATCAGCCAGGAGGAGATCTTCGGCCCGGTGCTGGTGGCGATGCCCTTCGACAACGAAGAGGAACTGATCAAGCAGGCCAACGACAGCGTCTACGCGCTGGCCGCGGGCGTCTGGAGCCGCGACTTCAAGCGCGCCTGGCGGCTCGGCCGCGCGGTGCAGGCCGGCACGGTCTGGGTCAACACCTACAAGCAGTTCTCGGTCTCGACCCCGTTCGGCGGCTGGCGCGACAGCGGCCTGGGCCGCGAGAAGGGCCGCGAGGGCATCTTCCAGTACATGGAGCAGAAGAGCATGTACTGGGGCACCAACGAGCAGCCGCTCCCTTGGGCAGGCCTATGACACACCCCCAGGTTGGCTCACTTCGTGTAGCCGCCCACCCCCTTGCAGGGGGCAACACCAGCGGCCCGGCAAAGCCGGTTCCGCGGTATTCCTGGAACTGAAGAGTGCGATTGGAGATTTTGATATGAGCGTTTTGGGCATCGACCAAGTCACCTATGCGGCCGACGACCTCGCGGTCTGCCGCAGCTTCTTCCAGGACTGGGGCCTCGTGCTCAAGTCCGAGGCCGCCGACGAACTGGTCTTCGAATGCCTCAACGGCTGCAAGGTGGTCGTCGCGGCGTTGGACAAGCCGGGCCTGCCGGCCGGCATGGAAGAAGGCCCGACCCTGCGCGAGGTGGTGTGGGGCGTCGAAAGCGACGCCGACCTGGCACGCTATGCGGCCGCGATCGCCAAGGACCCCGGCTTCGTCGACGTCACGGTCGACGGCGCGCGCCGCATCGGCTGCATCGACCCGAACGGCCTGGCCGTGCGCTTGCAGGTCAGCCGCAAGCATGCGGTCGAGATCGAGTGCGGCGCGATGAACACCTGGAACGACAAGCCGCGCGTGAACCAGCCGGCGCCGGTGTACGAGCGCGCCACGCCGATCGAGGTCGGCCACGTGGTGTTCTTCGTCAGCGACGTCAAGACCACCGGTGCCTTCTATGCGAACCGCTTCGGCTTCGTCTCTTCCGACAGCTACCCGAACCGCGGCGCCTTCATGCGCTGCGCAGCGGAAGGCGGCCACCACGACCTGTTCCTGCTGCAGCTGCCCTCGGGCAAGCGCGGCCTCAACCACGTGGCCTTCACCGTGCGCGACATCCACGAGGTGTTCGGCGGCGGCCTGCATTTCTCGCGCCGCGGCTGGGAAACGCAGCTCGGCCCGGGCCGCCATCCGGTCTCCTCCGCCTACTTCTGGTACTTCAAGAACCCGGCCGGCGGCCTGATCGAGTACTACGCCGACGAGGACCAGTTGACGGCCGAATGGCAGCCGCGCGAGTTCGAGCCGGGCCCGACCGTGTTCGCCGAATGGGCGGTCGATGGCGGCCTCGACGGCCATACGCGCCGGCAGAAGAACGCCGAAGGCCCCAAGGGGGCCTTCCTGACCGAAAAGAAGTGAGTGCCATCCCGATGACACGACGCACTTCCATTCCGCGCCTTCTTTTCGGCACCGCCTTGCTGGCGTTCGCGGCCATCACGTCCGCGCAGGCGCAGAGCGATGCCCAGAAGCAGCTGGCCGCCGACCGCTTCACCATCGTCTCGCCGTTCCCGCCGGGCGGCCCGGTCGACACGCTGGCGCGGGTGCTCTCCGAAGGGCTCGCCAAGCGCTACGGTCAACCGGCCGTGGTCGAGAATCTCGCGGGCGCAGCCGGCAACATCGGCATCGACAAGGTCAAGCGCGCCAAGGGCGACGGCCACACGCTGCTGGTGGTGCCGGCCGGCAACCTCACGATCAACCCGACCCTGATGCCGAACTTTCCGTTCGACATCGCCAAGGACTTCGTGCCGGTCACGATGCTCGCCACTGCGCCCAATGTGCTGGTGGCGACGCCGGCGTCCGGCTTCAAGACCGCCAAGGAGGTCGTCGCCCAGGCCAAGGCCAAGCCCGGCACCCTGTCCTATGCGTCGCCCGGCGTCGGCAGCGGCCTGCACCTGGCGGGCGAACTGTTCAAGCAGCAGGCCGGTGTCGACCTGCTGCACGTGCCCTACAAGGGCACCGCGCCGGCGCTCAACGACGTGCTCGGCGGCGTGGTGCCGCTGATGTTCAGCAACCTGCCGGCCACGCTGCCCTTCATCAAGAGCGGCAAGCTGGTCGCGCTCGGCGTGACCGAGGCCAAGCGCAGCCCGGTCGCGCCCGAGATCCCGACGCTGGCCGAGCAGGGCATCCAGGGCGTGAACGTGACCTCCTGGTATGGCCTGCTGGCACCGGCCGGGACGCCGCCCGCGGTCGCCGAGCAGCTCGCCAGGGACGCCGCCGAGATCCTCGCCGCGCCGGACGTGCGCGAGCGCCTCAAGGCGCAGGGCATGACCGACGCATCGATGAAGCCGGCCGAATTCGCCACGGCCATTCGCGACGAGACCGCGGTGTGGGCCAGGATCATCAAGGCCCGCAACATCGTGGCCGAGTGAGCCTGAGAGGGATCCCATGGCCACCACCGCACACGACTTCCGGCGCCCACTTTTGAACCACCTTCTTCCACCGATGGAGCGAACCATGACCGACCGTTATCTCGATCCCCACCAGGCGCGCGAGCGCACCCCCACCACCTACGAGGACCTGCTCGGCGATGCGATCGAGCGCGCCTTCGCGGCCGGCGTCCACGACCTCGCCGGCCTGGTCGAGCGGCTCAACGACAGCGGCCTGGCCAGCCCCAGCGGCAAGGCCTGGACCGAGGCCATCTACCGCGAAGAGATGGCGACGCTCGGCGCCTGAGCACCCATTCGAAAGGACCCATCATGACCACCCCCCACGCTGAACCGGTCGATCAACTGCTCGAGATCGGCCTGAAGGATCTCTGGTATCCGATCTGCCCCTCGGGCTTCATCAAGGAGTCGCCCGTCTCGCTGCGCCGCCTGGGCCGCAAGTTCGCGTTCTGGCGCGACCATGGCGGCAAGCTGCACGCGCTGGAAGACCGCTGCCCGCACCGCGGTGCGCCGCTGTCGCAGGGCGTGATCCTGGGCGACCGTCTCTCCTGCCCGTACCACGGGGTCGAGGTGCGCTGCGACGGCGTCGCCGTCCGCGTGCCGGGCAGCCCCGGCTGCAAGCTCGAGGGATCGCAGTCCACGCGCTTCTTCCACGTCGAGGAGCGTGCCGGCGCCGTCTGGCTCTACAACTCGAAGGAGTCGGTCGAGACGCCGCCGCCGCTGGTGCTGCCCGAACAGCTGACCGACGACGCGCAGTACTCCAGCTTCCTCTGCTACGCCGAGTGGAAGGGCGACTACCGCTACGTGCTGGACAACGTGATGGACCCGATGCACGGCACCTACCTGCACAAGCAGTCGCACTCGATGGCCGAAGGCGACTCGACCGCCAAGTTCGGCATCCGCGCGACCGACACCGGCTTCGTGTTCGAGAAGGAAGGCCAGCGCAACGTCAACTTCGACTGGACCGAGTGGGCCGACACCGGCCTGCACTGGATGCGCCTCGAGATCCCGTACCCCAAGACCGGCGGGCCGGGCGGCAACTTCATCATCATCGGCAGCTACACGCCGATCTCGCCGACGCTCTCGTGCGCCTTCCATTGGCGCGTGCGCAAGCTGCCGGTGGGCTGGGAGCGCGACACCTGGCGCTTCCTCTACAAGAACCGGCTCGAGGCGCGCCACTGGCACGTGCTCGAACAGGATCGCGTGCTGATCGAGAACATGGAGCCCGACGCCAACCAGCACGAGCAGCTCTATCAGCACGACCTCGGCATCGTGCGCCTGCGCCGCCACATGCGCGGGCTGGCACAGCAGCAGCTCGAAGGCACGGCCGCCTGATGACCGCGCCGGCCGCCATGGCGCTGCGGCGCATCGCTTACTGACAACGTTTCTTCGAGGTTCCGCCATGTCTTCCCCCACGCTGAACGCCCTGGTGCACACGATGCGCTACGAAGCGGACGGCATCGTCAGCGTCGAGTTCCGCCCGGCCACGCCGGCGGTGGACTTCCCCGCCTTCGAGGCCGGCTCCCACATCGACCTGCACCTGCCCAACGGGCTGGTGCGCAGCTACTCGCTGTGCAACCCGGCCAGCGACCGCCAGCGCTACGTCGTCGGCGTGCTGAACGACCGCAAGAGCCGCGGCGGATCGCGCTACGTGCACCAGCAGCTGCGCGTGGGCATGACGCTCGCGATCTCGCACCCACGCAACAACTTCAAGCTCGAAGAGAGCGCCGGCCGTTCGGTGCTGGTGGCGGGCGGCATCGGCGTGACGCCGATCTGGTGCATGCTCCAGCGGCTCGCGGCCATCGGCCAGCCGGTCGAGCTGATCTATTGCGCGCGCTCGCGCAAGGAGTCCGCGTTCTGCGAGGCCATTGCGGCCCTGGCGGCCGAGAAGTCGATCCCGCTGACCTGGCATTTCGACGAAGAGCAGGGCGGCCCGCCCGATCTCGCGGCGCTGCTCGGCGGCAAGGGAAACGACAGCCACTACTACTGCTGCGGCCCGACGCCGATGCTCGACGGCTTCGAGAAGACCTGCGCGCAGCTGGGCTACCCGAATGCCCACATCGAACGCTTCGCGGCCTTGCACGTCGAAGCGCCGAGCACGACCCAGAGCTACATGGTCGAGTGCGCGAAGAGCGGCAAGACGGTCGAGGTGCCGCCCGGCAAGTCGATCCTGGACAGCCTGATCGACGCCGGCCTGAACCCTGACCACAGCTGCAAGGAAGGCGTCTGCGGCGCCTGCGAAACCAAGGTGCTCGACGGCGAGATCGACCACCACGACGGCATCCTGACCAAGCTGGAACGGGCATCGAACAAGACCATGATGATCTGCGTCTCCGGCTGCAAGCGCGGCCCGCTGGTGCTGGACATCTAGGCCCCCGGCTCCCGTTGCCCCTGGCAGGAACCTGAACCATGCGCCCCAGAGCATTCCGTTGGTATGGCGTCATCACGCTGTTCGTGATCGTCGCCATCTCCTATGTCGACCGGATCAACATCGCGGTGCTGATCACCGATGCCTCGTTCCTGCACCACATCGGCATCGCACCGGGCGACCGCGTCAGCCAGGGCCTGCTGGCCACGGCCTTCATGGTCGGGTACGGCGTCTCGGCTTTCGTGCTGACGCCGTTCTGCGCGGCGCTGTTCGGGGTCCGCCGGAGCCTGATCCTCGGGCTGGTGCTGTGGGGCGTGGTCACCTTCATCACGCCGTGGTTCAACGGCTACGGCATGCTGCTGGCGTCGCGGATTCTGCTCGGCGTGTCCGAAGGGCCGCTGTTCTCGCTGGCTTCGTCCTACATCAAGGCGCATTTCGAGAGTCACGAGAACGGCAAGCCGAATTCCTTCGTCAACATGGGCACCGGCCTGGGCCTCGCGCTCGGCTATCCGTTGATCGGCTTCCTGCTGGCCAGCTTCGACTGGCAGATGTCCTTCCATGCGCTCGGGGTGCTGAACATCGTGCTGGGCATCCCGCTGGTGCTCGCCTTCGTGAAGATGCCCGCGGCCTATGCCGGCCTGGCGAAGCCCAAGTCCTTCGGCGACGCCATGGGCCGGGTCGGCGAGATCGTCAAGGGCGCATTGCACACGCGCTACCTGGTGCTGGTCACGGTGCTGACCTCGGCCACGCTGGCCTACCTCTGGGGCAGCAGCAACTGGCTGCCGGCCTACCTCAAGGAGGTGCGCGGCTTCTCGCTCAAGGAGATGGGCTGGCTCGCCTCGCTGCCGCAGTACGCCACGGTGCTCGCGGTGCTGCTGGGCGGCATTCTCATCGACAAGATCGAACGCCAGCGCGTGCCCTTCATCTTCATGGCCGCGAGCGCGGGCGTGGCGCTGTCGGTGCTGATGGCGATCAACGTGCACGACCCCTACGCGGCGGCCTACTGCCTGATCGCGGCCAATTTCTGCTGGGGCCTGCAGAGCCCGGCGATCCCGAGCACCGTGCAGTACTGCGCCCGGCCCGAGCATGTGGCCAGCGCCTTCGGCGTCGTCAACGGCACCGGCAGCCTGGTCGCAGGCTTCATGCCGGCGCTGATGGGCGGTGTGATCAGCGCGGTGTCGGCCGGCCCCGGCGCTTCGGGCGGCGCGGCGCACGGCTTCTTCGCCGGCTTCGCGCTGCTGATCGGGACCCAGCTGGTGGTGTTCGCCTGCGGCTTCGTGCTGTGGTGGCGCGAGCGCAGGCTGATGGGCTCAGTCCTTGTAGCTGCCGTCGACCCGGTCTAGCTTGCGGATCAGCGAGGGCCAGACGAAGGCCCCGCCGAGGCCGCCGGTCTGCACTTTCATCGCCTGGCCCACGCCGTCGACGATGCGCGGATCGACCTGCGTGAGCTCGCCGCCGCCGGACTGCGCCGCGATCTGGATCTGGCAGGTGTTCTCGAAGGTGTACATGCTGAGGAAGGCGTCGGCCACGGTCTTGCCGACGGTCAAGAGGCCGTGGTTGCGCAGCATCAGGAAGTTGGCGCGACCCATGTCGGCCTGCAGCCGCGGCTTCTCGTCGTCGCGGAAGGCCACGCCTTCGTAGTCGTGATAGGCCAGCGAGGCCAGCACGAAGGTCGACTGCTGGCTGATCGGCAGCACGCCGTTCTTTTGCGCGCTGACCGCGATGCCGGCGCGCGTGTGGGTGTGCAGCACGCACTGCACGTCCTCGCGCGCCGCATGCACCGCGCTGTGGATCACGAAGCCGGCCGGGTTCACCGGGTAGGGCGAGTCGATCACCTTGTTGCAGTCCTGGTCGACCTTGATCAGGCTCGAGGCCGTGATCTCGTCGAACATCAGGCCGTACGGATTGATCAGGAAATGATGTTCCGGGCCGGGCACGCGGGCGCTGATGTGCGTGAAGACGAGGTCGCTCCAGCCGTAGAGCGCGACCAGCCGGTAGCAGGCCGCGAGGTCGACGCGCAACTGCCATTCTTCGGGGCTGACGAGTTTCTGGATGTCGCTGGGCGCGGTGGCGTTCATGGGGTTCTCCTGGAAAAAGGGGATTCAGGCGGTGGTCGGCGCGGGCTGCTTCGCGGCCTTGTAGATGCTCTGCCGCGGCTGCGCCATCAGGCGCCTGAGCATCGGCTCGAATTCGCCGATCGGCAAGGTCTCGGCCTTCGGGTCGAAGGCCGGGTTGTCGTAGAGCTCGCAGAACTCGGCCGTGCGATCGAAGCACGGATGGCTGCGGAAGTTCTCGCGCAGGTCGCGGTCCAGCCCGATGTGATGGAAGAAATAGTGGCCCTGGAAGATGCCGTGGTGCGCCACCATCCAGTGGTTCTCGTCGCTCACGAAGGGCTTGAGGATCGCCGCCGCGATGTCCGGATGGTTCATCGTGCCGAGCGTGTCGCCGATGTCGTGCAGCAATGCGCACATCACGTACTCCTCGTCGCGGCCGTCGCGCAGCGCGCGCGTCGCGGTTTGCAGCGAATGGCTGTAGCGGTCGATCGGAAAGCCGCCGTAGTCGCCTTCGAGGATCTGCAGGTGCTTGATCACGCGCTCGGGCAGGCCCTGCGTGAACTGCATGAATTCGCTGCCGATCAGTTGCCAGTCCTGCTGGGTGCTGTCCTGCATGCGGACGAAGTTCGCTCTTGCATTCATCGGTGGTCTCCGTGGGATTTGCGGCCCACTGTAGACCTCGCGTGGGCGCTCAACTGTCAAAAACCAGACAATGGGGCGCTCTGGTAAACCCCCGAACCCGAATCCGCGCCGAATGCCCCAGCCCCCCAGACCGCGTCTGTCCGCCGCGCACCGCGCCGCCATGGAGGCCAACCCCTGGTTCGCCTCGATGCCGCGCGCGCAGCGCGAAGGCCTGCTCGCGACGGCTGAGTTGATCCACCTGCGCCGCGGCGCGATGGTGTTCCGCCAGGGAGACCCGGTGCATGCGGCGGGTGCCGGCTTCTTCGGACTGGCCGGCGGCTCGATCAAGATTTCGACCCTGCGCCAGGACGGCCGCGAAGCCATCCTGGCCGTGCTCGAGCCCGGCAACTGGTTCGGCGAGATCAGCCTGATCGACGGTTCGCCGCGGACGCACGATGCCACCGCACTGAGTGCGCTGGACCTGCTGGTGGTGCCTTTCGAGGCCTTCGCCCAGCAGATGCAGGGCGCCGCCTTCGCCCGCGCCGTCGCGGCCCTGCTCGCAGCGCGCGTGCGCGGGCTGTACGGGCTGATGGAGGACGCCACCTTGCGCGGCCTGCGCGCCCGGGTGGCACGCCGGCTGCTGGCACTCGCGCGCGGCGACGCGACCCAGTCGCCGGAGCCGCGCGCCTGCGTCTCGCTGCCCCAGGAGGCGCTGGCGATGATGCTCGGCGTGACCCGGCAGACCTTGTCGAAGGAACTCAATGCGCTGGCGAAGGAGCGCATGATCGCGCTGGGCTACGGCCGCATCGAGCTGCTGTCGCCGCAGGCGTTGCAGCGCTTGGGAAGCACGAGCTAGGGGCGACCCCGCTCAGCGCAGCACGCGCCCGTCCTTCGTGATGCTGATCAGATCGATGGCGCGCCCCGGGTCGCGCAGGCCCGGGCGCAGGTTGATGCGGAAGCCGCCGACGTCGTAGTCCGTCATGCCCGTCATCACGCGCTGCAGCGCGGCGGGTGTGAAGCCCTTGCCGGCCCGGCGCACCGCCTCGGCTGCGGCCTTGGTGGCGATGAAGCCCTCGAGGCCTTCGTACGAGGGCGTCTGATCCGAGTTGTCGAGCGCCGCGAGGTACTCCTTGACGATCGGGATCGCCGAGGAACGCGGCGAAGGCACGACCTGCGAGATCACGATGCCGCCGATGTCCTTGCCGAGCTCCGCGTAGAGCGGGTCGATGCCGACGATCGAAAATGCGGTGAAGCTGCCGGCATAGCCGCTCTTGCGCAGCCGGCGGATCACGTCGGCCGTCGTGGCCGAGAGCGACACCAGCACGATGGCCTGCGGCGACTGTTTCTGCACCGCCGCGAGCGCCGCGTCCACCTTGACGCCCGCCGGCGGCACCAGCGCGGTCGCCACCAGCGGCGCCAGCTTGAGTTCGGACATCGCCTGCTGCACCGATGCCAGGCCGGCGCGGCCCATCGCGTCGTCGTCGCCGATCAGGGCGATGCGGTTTTGCCCGACCGTGGCGCACTGGCGCACGATCTTGAAGGCCTCGTCCGCCATGCTGGGCCGGACGTGGAACACGTTGGGGTAGGCGGCGCCGCGCAGGTTGTCCGCCGCGGCGAAGGGGGCGAACAGCACGCTGCCCTGTTGCGCCGCGACCGCCGCCCCGGCTTCGCTGCTGGCGGTGCCGACGAAGCCGAACAGCAGGTCTGCCTTGTTCGTGTCCAGAAGGGTGCGCGCATTGGCGGCGGCGCGGCCGGCGTCGTAGCCGTCGTCCAACTGCACCAGCTTCAGCTGGAGACCGCTGGCGGCGCTGCTCTCGTTGAACTCGGTCGCGTAAAGCCGGCAGCCGGCCGCGAAAGCCAGCCCGATCTCGCTGGCCGCGCCGGTCAGGGGCACCGATTGACCGAGGATCACGGTGCGCGCCGCGGGGGCGCGTGCCACCCCTTGGGCGTGGCCGGGCCGGGTGGCGGCCAGTCCGCTGCCGCCCAGCAGCAGCGCTGCGCCGGTCTTCGCCATCCAGGTCCTGCGAGTGAGAGTCATCGGAAGCCTTTCGCTACAACTAACAAAAAATGTAGCGACTTCGATGTCTCAAACGAAGGTACTAAGTCACGTTACGCGCCGAGGTCATGGCAATGAGGGGCCGACGTCGCTGGACTGCGACCAGATTTGTTAACTTTTGTATATTGGTTGTGGCATTTTGCACAGCGGAAATGCGGCTTCCGCTGTCAAATCCTGGCTGACCCGGAATAGTCCCTGCTGGATGAAATGAAGCACACGTCAACCGAAATCGCCTTGTTGGAAAGCGCGCTGGTCGCCATCGAGAAGGTGCTCGCCCACGCCGACAGCAAACTCGAAGGCCCCGTTTACCTGGGCCCGACCGCCAACCTGCCGCTGGAGGCTCTGCGGACCGCTGCGCAGACCGAGGCGCAGCGATTCAGCGCCAGCGCTGCCCAGACCGCGGCCAACATCTGCCTGAGCTCGGCCGCGGCTCTGGTCGACGTCAGCCAGGCGCTGCTGAACCGCTGCGGCGACCGGATCGATCACGAACTCGAGCGCGAGTGGCAGGCACTGATCACGCACACCAGGATCGCCAGCCGCACGGCCTTGCGGGCGGCGCTCGTCATGGCGGCCCAGCAGAACCTGCCGCAGGCGCAGAGGCGCGCGCCGGGACAAGCCGACGACCTGCCCACCCTGGCGCATTGAGCGCCAAGCCGGCGCCGGGCCGCCAGCGCGGCGAAGTCCGCGCTTCGCGCTGACGGGCGGCCTGCTGACTCCCCCTCGGGGGGCAGCGACCCACACGAAGTGGGGGAGCGTGGGGGCCAGGCCGGCGCCGGGCCGCCCCAAGGCGGCCTGCGGCCCCCTCGGGGGGCAGCGACCCACACGAAGTGGGGGAGCGTGGGGGCCAGTCAGGCGCGTTCGAACACCACGTCCCACACGCCGTGGCCCAGCTTGAGGCCGCGGTTCTCGAACTTGGTCAGGGGCCGGTAGTCCGGCTTGGGCGCATAGCCCGCGGCGCTGTTGCGCAACAGCGGCTCGGCCGACAGCACCTCGAGCATCTGCTCGGCGTAGGGCTGCCAGTCGGTGGCGCAGTGCAGGTAGCCGCCGGGCGCCAGCCGGTCGGCCAGCTTGCGCACGAAGGGCGGCTGGATCAGG
The DNA here is from genome assembly GCF_056403395.1 of Variovorax sp. P2_H12. Lineage (NCBI taxonomy): Bacteria > Pseudomonadati > Pseudomonadota > Betaproteobacteria > Burkholderiales > Comamonadaceae > Variovorax > Variovorax sp. P2_H12. The sequence continues at coordinate 77,675 of NZ_JBFUFO010000003.1, forward strand.
CGGCGCTTGTTGTGCCGGGTCTTGTGCCATGGGTCCGGAAAGAACACGTGCACGCCCGCCAGCGAACCCGGCGGCAGCATGTGATCGAGGACGTCGACCGCATCGTGGGCGCAGATGCGGATGTTCTGCAGCTGCTGTTCGCCGATGCGCTTGAGCAGCGCGCCGACGCCGGGCTCGTGCACTTCGCAGCACAGGAAGTTCTTCTCGGGCATCAGCGCCGCGATGTGCGCGGTCGCCTCGCCCATGCCGAAGCCGATCTCGAGCACGGTCGGCGCCTGGCGGCCGAAGGCGGCGTCGAAGTCCAGCGGCTCGGCGCGGTAGGGCAGCAGGAACTGCGGGCCGAACTGCTCGTAGGCGCGCGCCTGGCCCTCGGTGGTTCGGCCGCCGCGCTTGACGAAGCTCTTGAGGCGGCGGTGCAGCGGATGCGCCTCGCCGGTGGGTTTGTCGCCCGCGGGCGGATCGGCCGGCGGGTCGTGGGGGAGGTCGGTGGTAGAGCTTGGGGTCACGGCGGCGGATTGTAGAGATCGCGCCAATGGGCCACCCATTGCGCGAGCGCTTCGCCCGCGGTGGCAGCGCCGGTCGGCCCGAGACCGAGCACCTGCGCGGCGGCCTGCAGCGCGGCCAGCGCGTCGGCGGGGGTGGCCAGCGCGAGCGCTGCCGCACCGTTCTGCTTGGACAGCTTGTCGCCGTCGGCGCCCAGCACCAGCGGGGTGTGCAGGTAGCTCGGCGTCGGCAGTCCGAGCGCCCGCTGCAGCAGGATCTGGCGCGCCGTGTTGTCCGCCAGGTCCTGTCCGCGCACCACGTCGGTCACGCCCTGGTCGGCGTCGTCGACCACCACCGCCAACTGGTAGGCCCACGGGCCATCGGCGCGCCGGAGCACGAAGTCGCCGACCTCGCGGCCGACGGCCTGCTGCTGCCGGCCGAGCCGGCGGTCGTCCCACTGCAGCAGTCCGGACCCCTGGGCGGCCTCGAACTTTGCGGCGGCGAAGCGCCAGGCGCGCGCCGGCTTGCCGTGCAGGCCCTCACGGCAGGTGCCGGGATAGACGCGCTCGCCGTGGCGCGCATGCGCCACGCCGCGCGCCGCCAGCGCCCGTTCGATGTCCTTGCGGGTGCAGCTGCAGGGGTAGGCCCAGCCCGCCGCCTTGAGGTCGTCGAGGGCGCTCGCGTAGAGCGGGGTGCGCCGGGTCTGCCAGGCCGGCGGCGCGTCCGGGACCAGGCCGCAGGCGGCCAGTTGCGCGAGGATCCGTTCGCCCATGCCCGGCAGGCAGCGCTCGGTGTCGGCATCCTCGATGCGCACCAGCCAGCGCGCCTGGGGACCGCGGGCGCGGACGTCGAGCCAGCTCGCGAGCGCCGCGACCAGCGAACCGGCATGCAGCGGCCCGGTCGGAGAAGGCGCAAAACGGCCGATCCGGGTCATGACCCTGACGGGTAGGTCAGACGCCGCCGGGCCGCCCCAAGGCGGCTGTGGCGCCCTCGGGGGGCAGCGACCCACGAGGCGTGACAGCGGCGCAATCCGATGCCAGGGATACCGCGGAACCGGCTTCGCCGGGCCGCTGGTATCGCCCCCTTGAGGGGGCAGCGCCGCAGGCGCTTCGGGGGTGTTTCATTTCAAGCTGCTTTGAGCGCCAGCGTCAGGCCCGAGAGGAAGGCGTCCTCGACCCGGTGCCCGGTGCACCAGTCGCCGGCGACGCCGAGGCGAGCCTTGGCGTCCCACAGGTGCGGCTTGCCCGCCGGCACCTGGGTCTGCGCCTCGGCCCAGCAGCGGGCCTCGGCATGCGCAGGCTCGGCCCGGATGCCGGTGATCTCGGCGAAGGCGCGCAGCAGCTTGGCCCTGACGCGCGCGGCGTCGTCGCGCAGGTGCTCGTGCGACCAGGCGGCGCTGGCCTGCAGCGTCCAGCGCTCGATCGGATCGCGGCCGGGCTTGGACGACTCGCGCGCGAGCCAGGCCACGCGATGGTGCGCGCTGCGCGCGGCGTTCCATTGGGGGCCGAGGTGAGAGAGGGTGGGCTGGTTGGCCTGAGGGAAGGCGATCATCAGCGTCCAGCAGGGCGCGATGCGAACCGGCTCGATCCGGCGGCTCAAATCGGCGGACAGGCCGCCGTCGCCGAGCAGGGCGCGCGTGCGCGCCGGCGGCACCGCCAGCAGCACGGCATCGAAGCCCGAGTACACATGCTGCGAATCGTCGACGCCGGCGGTGCGCAACTGCCAGCGCTTGGCGTCCAGCGCATCGCGCTCGATCTGCGTCACCTGGGTGCGCGTCAGCAGCGCGTCGCCCAGCGGCGCCGCCCAGTGGGCGACCAGGGCGTCCATGCCGGGCTGGGCCACGAAATGGGACTCGCGGGAGGGCAGGGCGGCTTCGGCGACGCGGCCATGGGCGTCGAGCACGCGCACCAGGTTGGCGCTCCAGGGCTTGCAGATCTTCGGGGTGGTTTCCAGCACGCGCGCGAAACGCGGGTCGCGCACGGTGAAGTACTGCGCGCCGCTGTCGAAGCGGCCGAAGGGCGTGGCCTCGCTGGCCATGCGGCCGCCGGCGGTGGCTTCACGTTCGAACACGGTCACCTGGTGACCGGCCTGCACCAGCGTGCGGGCACAAGCCACGCCGGCGATGCCGGCGCCGACGACGGCGTAGTGGCGAGTGGCGGTGGATCGGTGGCGGTCGGCAGCGGGGCGGATGGTCATGGCGGTCTCTTTGTCGGGTGGCGGGCCATGTGACTCTAACCGGGTTGGCGGGCGCGCCGGCTAGCGGCCGCGGTGGCGCTCCAGCAACGCGAGGCGCGTTCCCTCATGCTCGAAGCGCTCGAGCCACCACTGCATCGCGCGCCCCGGGCTGCCGGCGCTGCGCACGCGCCAGGCGCAGTGCATGGTGGCGACCGGCGGCACGCGCCCGGTGCGGCGTTCGACCAGGTGCCCGGCCTCGATGTACGGCCGGGCCATGGGTTCGGGCAGGAAGCCGCCGCCCAATCCGTGCAACTGGGCCGCCAGCTTGGCCTGCATGGTCGGCACCGTGAGCACGTCCTGCCCGCCGACCAGGTTGACCGTCATGCCCGGGCCGGACCGCGCCGAGTCGGCTGCGGCCACGGCGCGATGCTGGCGCAGCACCGCATCGCTGAGCGGCTCGGGAAGTCGCGCCAGCGGATGGTGCGGCGCCACCGCGTAGACGAAGCGCAGCTCGCCCAGCGGGCGGCTGCGGATCCCCGTGGCCGTGAAGGCCAGGTTGGCGGCGTCGAGCACCGCGCCCACGGCCAGATCGGCTTCGCCGCTGGTCAGCGCCTCGAGGGTGCCCAGCAGCGTCTCGTCGCGCAGCTTGAGCCGCGTCGGCGGATCGAGGGCGAAGAACGCGTTCACCAGATCGAGCAGCGGATCGCGCGCGATCACGCTGTCCACCGCGATCGTGAGCATCGGCTCCCAGCCGGTGGCGATGCGCTTGACCCGGTTGGCGACCGCGTCGATCTCGCTCAGCAGCCGGGCCGATTCGCGCAGCAGCTCCACCCCGGCTTCGGTGACCCGTGCCTGGCGCCCGCTGCGGTCGAACAGCAGCACGTCGAGCGCATCCTCGATCAGGCGGACCCGATAGCTCAGCGCGCTGGGCACCAGGTTCAGCGAGCGGGCCGCGGCGGCGAAGCTGCCCGTGCTGGCCACGGTCTGCAGCATCGCGAACGCATCGGGCGTCAGCACGTCACGGGCAGTAGGCATGGCGGTCGATCATTCAAAAAAATTGAATGATGCCATCAAAGCAGAACGTCTTGAGGCCGGGGCGCGGGGCCTAAAGTTCCACACATCCGCTGCGCACAGGGCGCGGCATTCGAAGCGCCCTCCACGAGAGGGCAGGAGTTCGACGATGTTGCAAGTCCGTAAATCCCAGGAACGAGGCTATGCCGACCACGGCTGGCTGCGCTCCTTTCACAGTTTCTCCTTTGCGGGTTACTACGATCCGGCCCACATGGGCTTCGGCAACCTGCGCGTGATCAACGAGGATCGCGTCGCCGCGGGTGCCGGCTTCGGGACCCATGGCCACAAGGACATGGAAATCATCAGCTACGTGCTGTCGGGCGAACTGGCGCACAAGGACAGCATGGGCAACGTGGAATCGATCCCGCCCGGCGACGTCCAGCGCATGAGCGCGGGCCGCGGCGTGATGCACAGCGAGTTCAACCACAAGGCCGACCAGACCACGCACTTCCTGCAGATCTGGATCGAGCCCAACGTGCGCGGCATCGCGCCGGGGTACGAGCAGAAGACCTTCCCGGCCGAGGAGAAGCGCGGCAAGCTGCGCCTCGTCGCTTCGCCCGACGGCGCCGACGGTTCGGTGCTGGTGCATGCGGATGCGCGGCTGTTCGCGGGCCTGCTCGACGGCGACGAGCAAGCCAGCCTGGCGCTGGACCCGAAGCGCAAGAGCTACGTGCATCTCGTGCGCGGCGAACTCGAGGCCAATGGCACGAAGCTGGCTTGCGGCGATGCGGCCCTGCTCGAAGGCGAAACCCGGCTGACGCTCGGCGCCGCCAAGGATGCCGAAGTGCTCGTGTTCGATCTCGCGGCCTGAATCTGTTTTGTTCTTAGTTTTCATCAACCCAGGAGTCCATCCCATGTCCACCACCACCGCTTCCACCTTCACGGCCCCGGCCAACGCCGGCGCAGCCCAAGATTCGCTGGCGCTCCTCGGCCGCGTGCTGCTGGCGCTGCTTTTCATTCCGGCAGGTTTCGCCAAGCTGACCGGCTTCGCGGGTACCGCCGGCTATATCGCCTCGGTCGGCCTGCCGCTGCCGCAACTCGGCGCGGCGATCGCGATCGCCGTCGAGCTCGGTCTCGGCGTCCTGCTCCTGGTCGGTTTCAAGACCCGCCTGTCGGCTGTCGTCATTGCGCTGTTCACGGTGGCGGCCGCGATCTTCTTCCACAACTACTGGGCCCTGCCGGCCGAGAAGGCGTACGTCAACCAGCTGATGTTCTTCAAGAACATCGCGATCGCCGGTGGCCTGTTCGCGATCGCGGCCTTCGGTGCCGGTCGCTTCTCCATCGATAAGAAGTAGCTCGCCCCCAGGTTGCCCGCACTTCGTGTCGGGCGCCCACCCCCTACCGGGGGCAACACCAGCGGACTGGCAAAGCCAGATCCGCGGTGTTTCACCGACGGGCCTGGCTGCGCCGGCCGGGGTTTGCGTACGATGCGCAATCAGTAATTGACACGGGAAAATCTGATGGCGGACATCGTTGTGGTCTTTCATTCGGGCTACGGCCACACGCAGCGCGTCGCGCAGGCGGTGGCCGACGGCGCGGGAGCCCATTTACTGGCGATCGACGCCGATGGCAATCTTCCGCCCCATGGCTGGGAACTGCTGGCGGCGGCGGACGCGATCATCATGGGCGCGCCCACCTACATGGGTGGCCCGAGCTGGCAGTTCAAGAAATTCGCGGACGCCTCTTCCAAGGTCTGGTACGTCCAGGGCTGGAAGAACAAGCTCTTCGCGGGCTTCAGCAACAGCGCCGCCATGAACGGCGACAAGGACGCCACGCTGACCTACCTGTGGCACCTGGCCATGCAGCACAGCGGCCTCTGGGTCAGCCTCGGCATCATGCCGGCCAACAGCAAGGCGGCCCGGCGCGACTCGATCAACTACGTCGGCGGCTACAACGGCCTGCTGACCACCTCGCCCTCCGATGCGAGCCCGGCCGAGATGGCACGGGGCGACCTCGACACCGCGATCGCATTTGGCGAACGCGTGGCCGAGGTGGCAAGATTACAACGATGAAACACCCCCGAAGCGCCTGCGGCGCTGCCCCCTCGAGGGGGCGATACCAGCGGCCCTGCGAAGCCGGTTCCGCGGTATCCCTGGAATGGACCCGTGCCGGGTTCATGGGGTGGAAAACGCAACCCTTTATCAAGGAATCACGATGACCGCACCGCTCCTGCTTCAACCGCACGACAAGGATCTGGGCGGCGGCTTCAACGTCCGGCGCCTGCTGCCGTCGGCGAAGCGCCGCTCGGTCGGCCCCTTCGTCTTCTTCGACCATTTCGGGCCGGCCACCGAGACGCCCGGAAAGGCGCATGACGTGCGGCCGCATCCGCACATCGGCCTGGCCACCGTCACTTACCTCTTCGAGGGCGCGATGATGCATCGCGACAGCCTCGGCAGCGTGCAGGAGATCCGTCCCGGCGCGATCAACTGGATGACCGCGGGGCGCGGCATCGTGCATTCGGAGCGCAAGCCCGAGTCGCTGCTCGACGCCACCTATGTGAACCACGGGCTCCAGCTCTGGGCTGCCTTGCCGCAGGCCCACGAAGAGGTCGAGCCCAGCTTCGTGCACACCGAGGCGGCGGACATTCCGGCACTGGACGTGCAGGGCGTGCCGGTCCGGGTGCTGGTCGGCGAAGCCTTCGGCGTCCGCTCGCCGGTCGCGACCTTGTCGCAGACCCTGTATCTCGACCTCGCGCTGCCGGCGGGCGCGCGCTTCGAGCTGCCGGCGCTGGCGCCCGAGCTGGCGATCTATCCGGTCGACGGCGACCTCACGCTCGACGGCATGCCGGTGGCGCGGCACACCATGGCGATGCTGCCCGAAGGCGCAGGCGGCATGCTGGCGGCGGAGCGTGCGGTCCGTCTCGTGGTGATCGGCGGCGAGCCGCTCGACGGCCCGCGCTTCATCACCTGGAACTTCGTCTCGAGCCGGCGCGAGCGCATCCTCGAGGCGGGCGCCGAGTGGGCCGCCCAGCGCCTGGGACAGGTGCCCGGCGAGACCGAATTCATCCCGCTGCCGGGGCATCCGTTCCAGGTGCAGTCTTAGGAATTCAGCGCTTGATCGCCAGGTCCGGGTCTTCCTGCGCCCGGGCGCTGGCGCGGTTCGAACGCGCGCTCAAGTCGGGCGCCAGGGACTCCCGGCCATCGAACACGAAGCATTCGCCGTGGTAGTGCGCACCGCCGACCTGCTCGAAGTACTTGAGGATCCCGCCTTCGAGTTGCAGCACGTCGGCGACGCCTTCCTCGCGCATCAGGATCGCGGCCTTCTCGCAGCGGATGCCGCCGGTGCAGAAGCTCACGACCGTCTTGCCGGCGAACGCTTGCGCATGTCGGGTCAGCGCCTTCGGGAATTCGGTGAACTTGCTGATCCGCCAGTCGATCGCGCCATCGAACGTGCCGTGATCGACCTCGAAGGCATTTCGCGTGTCGAGCAGCGCGATCGGCTTGCCGGCATCGTCGTGCCCCTGGTCGAGCCAGCGCTTCAGGGTCGGCGCATCCACGCCCGGCGCGCGGCCCGCGGCCGGCTGGATCGCGGGATGGTCCATCCGGATGATCTCGCGCTTCCGCTTGACCAGCATGCGCCGGAACGGCTGCGCCTGCGACCAGCTCTCCTTGGCCTCCAGATCGGCGAAGCGCGGATCGGCGCGCAGTTCGCCCAGGAACGCCCGGACGTGGTCCTTTTCCCCTGCGAGAAACAGGTTGATGCCCTCGGGCGCGAGCAGGATGGTGCCCTTGAGCGCCAGCGCATGGGTGCGGGCACGCAAGTGCTCGCGCAGGTCGGCGCCGTCGTCGATGCCGACGAACTTGTAAGCCGCGATATTGAGTATTTCTTGCACGGGAGGCGATTGTAGGGATGCCCGCATCACATCGTGGAGGCGGCGTTTTCTACAATGACCGGATGTTCGTTCACCTGCGCCTGCACACCGAGTTTTCCGTCGTCGACGGTACCAACCGCATCGATGAAGTCGTCAAGGCCGCGGCCGCCGACGGCCAGCCTTCGCTGGCGATCACCGACCTCAACAACCTCTTCGGCGCCGTCAAGTTCTACAAGGAGGCGCGCGGCAAGGGCGTCAAGCCGGTGCTCGGCACCGAGGTCTTCGTCGAAGGCCTGGGCGCCGAGCCCGGCGCCCTCACGCGCATCGTGCTGCTGGTGCAGAACAAGGAGGGCTACCTGAACCTGTCCGAGCTGCTGGCGCGCGCCTGGACCCAGAACGTCGGCCGGGGCCAGGCCCAGGCCGCCTGCAAGCTGGCCTGGCTCGAAGAATTGCAGGGCGGGCTGATCGCGCTCTCGGGCGCGCAGGCCGGACCGCTCGGCGCGCCGCTGCTGCAAGGCCAGGAGGAGCGCGCCGCGGAGATCGCGCTGCAGCTCGCCGGCCTGTTCCCGCATCGCTTCTACATCGAGCTCCAGCGCGCCGGACGGCCCGAGGACGAGCCGCACGTGATCGCGGCCGTGAAGCTCGCCGCCCGCCTGCGCTTGCCCGTGGTCGCGACGCATCCGGTGCAGTTCGCCACCGCCGACGACTACGAGGCGCACGAGGCGCGCGTCTGCATCTCCGAGGGCGAGATCCTCGGCAACCCGCGCCGGGTGCGCAAGTTCACGCGCGAGCAGTACTTCAAGTCGTCGGCCGAGATGGCCGCGCTCTTCGCCGATGTGCCGAGCGCGCTCGCCAACACGGTCGAGATCGCCAAGCGCTGCAACCTCACGCTGGTGCTCGGCAAGCCGCAGCTGCCGAACTTCCCGACGCCCAACGGCATGCCGATCGAGGAGTACTTCCGCGTCGCCTCCTTCGAAGGGCTGGAACAGCGCCTCGCCCACCTGTACCCCGAGGCCGCGAAGCGCGATGGCGAGCGGCCACGCTACGTCGAGCGGCTCGAGTTCGAGATCAACACGATCTTGAAGATGGGTTTCCCGGGCTACTTCCTGATCGTCGGCGACTTCATCAACTGGGCCAAGAAGAACGGCTGCCCGGTCGGCCCGGGACGGGGTTCGGGCGCCGGTTCGCTGGTCGCCTATGCGCTCAAGATCACCGACCTCGACCCACTCGAATACAAGCTGCTGTTCGAGCGTTTCCTGAACCCCGAGCGGGTCTCGATGCCCGACTTCGACATCGACTTCTGCCAGGGCAACCGCGACCGCGTCATCGACTACGTCAAGGACAAGTACGGCCGCGACGCGGTGAGCCAGATCGCCACCTTCGGCACCATGGCCGCACGCGCCGCGATCCGCGACGTCGGCCGCGTGCTCGACATGAGCTACATGTTCTGCGACGGCATCAGCAAGCTGATCCCGAACAAGCCGGGCAAGCCGGTGACGATCCAGTACCCGCCCGCGGACCTGTCGGAGGCCGACCGCGAAAAGTACGCGATCGCGGCCGAGCCGCAGCTCGCGGCCCGGATCGAGAAGGAGGAAGAAGTCCGCATGCTGGTCGAGCTGGCGCAGAAGCTCGAAGGCATGACGCGCAACATCGGCATGCACGCCGGCGGCGTGCTGATCGCGCCGGGCAAGCTGACCGACTTCTGCCCGCTCTACCAGCAGCCGGGCAGCGACTCGGCCGTGAGCCAGTACGACAAGGACGACGTCGAGGCGGTCGGCCTGGTGAAGTTCGACTTTCTGGGCCTGGCCACGCTGACGATCCTGGAGATCGCCAAGGACTTCATCGTCGCGCGCCACAAGGGCCAGGAGAACTTCGCCTTCGAGAACATTCCGCTGAACGACGTGCCCACGTACAAGCTCTTTTCCGAGGGCAAGACCGAGGCCGTGTTCCAGTTCGAATCGCGCGGCATGCAGGGCATGCTGAAGGACGCGCGGCCGACCCGGCTCGAGGATCTGATCGCGCTCAATGCGCTGTACCGGCCGGGCCCGATGGACCTGATCCCGAGCTTCGTGGCGCGCAAGCACGGGCGCGAGCCGGTCGAGTATCCGCATCCGCTGGTGGCCGAAATGCTCTCCGAGACCTACGGCATCATGGTCTACCAGGAGCAGGTGATGCAGACCGCGCAGATCCTGGGCGGCTACTCGCTCGGCGGCGCCGACCTGCTGCGCCGCGCGATGGGCAAGAAGAAGGCCGAGGAGATGGCCGAGCACCGCGAGATCTTCCGCAAGGGTGCCGCCAAGAACGACATCGACCAGAAGAAGGCCGACGAGATCTTCGACCTGATGGAGAAGTTCGCGGGCTACGGCTTCAACAAGTCGCATGCGGCCGCGTATTCGCTGCTGGCCTATCACACCGGCTGGCTCAAGGTCCACTACACGGCCGAGTTCTTCTGCGCCAACATGACCGTCGAAATGGACGACACCGACAAGCTCAAGGTGCTGTTCGAGGACGCGCAGAAGAACTTCGGCATCACGTTCGAGCCGCCGGACGTGAACCGCGGCAACTACCGCTTCGAGCCGGTCAACGACAAGGTCATCCGCTACGGGCTCGGCGCGGTCAAGGGTACGGGCCAACTGGCGGTCGAGGCGATCGTCAAGGCGCGCGAAGAAGGCGGCCCGTTCACGAGCCTGTTCGACTTCTGTGTGCGCGTGGACCGCCAGCGCATCAACAAGCGCACGGTCGAGGCGCTGATCAAGGCCGGCGCCTTCGATTCGCTGCAGCAGAACCGGGCCTCGCTGATCGCCTCGGTCGACCGGGCCTTCGAGTTCGCCAGCGCGACCCAGGCGAACGCGGCGCAGGTCGACATCTTCGGCGACAGCGAGCACGGCTCGGCGACGCAGGAGCCCGACATGGTCGACGCCACGCCGTGGGGCGTGAAGGAGCGCCTGACCTACGAGAAGACCGCCGTCGGCTTCTACCTGTCGGGCCACCTGTTCGACGAGGTCGCACACGAGGTGCGGCGCTTCTGCAAGCGCGAGATCGACGACCTGCTCGACAGCCGCGACCAACAGGTGATCGCGGGCATCGTGAGCGACTTCCGCATGATCAACGGCCAGCGCGGCCGGCTCGCCATCTTCAAGCTCGACGACAAGTCGGGCGCCATCGATGCGACGGCCGACGATGCGCTGTTCAACGCCAACCGCAACGTGCTCAAGGACGACGAACTGGTGATCGTGAGCGGACGCCTGCAACCGGGCCGCGGCGGCTTCGAGGCCCGCTTCCAGGTCCAGCAGGTGTGGGACCTGGCGACGGCGCGCTGCCGCTTCGGCAAGTTCCTGCGCGTGGCGATCAACGGCAAGGCGCCCGACATCGCGCGGCTGGTGAAGGATTTTCCGCCGCGCACCGAGCAGAGCGAGCACGGCGAACTGCTGCAGGGGCTGGGCGTGCGCCTGTCGCTGGCACGCGGCGGGGCGCAGGTCGAGCTGCAACTGGGCGAGCGGGCGAAGTTCTTTCCGACCGATGCGGCACTGGCGAGCTGGACGGCTCAGGCCGAGGCGGGCAAGGCGTCGGTGGTCTACGAATAGCTGAACCGCGGCCATGATTGCGCTGGACCAGAAGCTGTTCCTGCTGCTGAACGCGGACGCGGGTGCTCGGAGGTGGCTGGTCGAGGCGGGGTACTTCCTGTCCGTCCACGCCCATTGGCTGTTGCTGGCGCTCCTGGCGGGTCTGGCGATTCATCGATGGCGGCCCCTGGTCAGGCCCGTCATGGCCGCCGTGCTGGCGATCCTGCTGGGCAGCCTGGCCTGCGAACTCATTGCGCTGGTGTGGGATCGGCCACGCCCCTTCGAGATCGGCCTGGGCTACCAGCACCTGCCGCACGGTCCGAGCCCGTCCTTCCCGAGCAGCCACGCCACCGCCTACGGTGCCTTGGCATTCTCGTTTCTGCTCGTGCCGCACTACCGGTCGGTGGGCGGCCTCCTGCTTGGGCTCACGGGCCTCGTGGCCATCTCACGGGTGGTCGTCGGCGTGCACTACCCGCTGGACATCGCGATCGGCGTGGCGATCGGATGCCTTTCGGCGATCGCCGCGCACGCCTTGATCGATCGGCTGGCCGGGCCGCGGCTCGCGTCGGATGCGTGAGGCCTGAGCGCGGCCTTCAGCGCTTGGGCCGCAGCGTCACGATCAGCCTCGGCGGCACCGTGCCGTCGATGTCGCGCGGCAGCTTCTCTGTCTTCTGCAGCGCGCGCAGGGCGGCATCGTCCCAGTTCGCCAGGCCGCTGGACTTGACCAGTGCCGGCGTGCCGACGATGGTGCCGTCGGGCGCCAGCCGGACGTCGAATTCGGCGCCCGGATTGCCGCTGACCAGGTCGGCGTCGGGGAAGACCACGTTGGGCCGCACGGCCGCAGCGACCTTGCCGCCGTAGCTGCCCGAGGGGCCCGACGACTTGGCGGCGGCGCCTTCGCCGCCCGAGCCCGCCATCGCCTGCATGCGCTTGAGCGTGGCCGCGCGGTCGGCCGCGGCCTGGGCCGCCTGCTTGGTCTCGGCTTCTTTCTTTTTCGCGGCTTCGGCCTGCTTGGCCTCGGCCTCCTGCTTGCGCTTCTGCTCGGCCAGCTTCTTCTGTTCTTCTTTCTTGCGCTCGGCCTCGTCCTCGGCGCGCTCGCGGGCCTCGGCTTCGCGCTTTTCCTGCGCCGCCTTCTTCGCCGCTTCGAGCTTCTTTTGCTGCTGGGCCTGCTGTTCGAGCTCGCGCTCGCGTTCCTTCTGCTCCTTCAGCTTCTTCTCGCGTTCGAGCGCGATGTCGGGCTGCTTGGGAACCGGCGTCGGTTCCGGTGGCCGTACCGCCTGGGGTGGCGGCGGAGGCGGCGGGGGCGGCGGCGGTGCCGGCGTGGGGGTCGGGGCCGGCGGTACGGGCACCGGCGCGACGGCGCGCGGCGCGGCCTGCTGGATGGTCGAGGACCACAGCTCGGCCTCGACCGCGTCGTTCTCGGCCTCGCGCCGCCAGTTCACTCCCCAGGTCAGCGCCGCGATCAGCAGGGCATGGGCGATCAGCGCCAGCGCCACGGCGCGCGGGGTGCCGCGCTGCGGCGGCGGCGCGAATTCGGGACGGTCGGCGGCCAGCGACATCACTTCGCGCCGGTGGTCTGGACCGAGAGGCCGACGCGCTCGATGCCGCTGCGTTTCAACTGGTTCATCGCCTTCACCACGGTCTCGTACTTGACGGTCTTGTCGGCGCTGATGACCACCGGCCGGTCGGCGTCGCCGCCCTGGGCGGTCTTGGCGGCCGCGCCGATCTGCGTCATCGGGATCGAGCTGCCGCCGGTGCCGGTGGACGAATCCTTCTTGATCTGCACTTCGTCATCGCTCTTGATCACGATCTCGATCGGGCGGTCGGGCTGCTTGTTGGCCTTGTCGACGGTGGGCAGGTTGATGACGCTCGGCGTGATCAGCGGCGCCGTGACCATGAAGATGATCAGCAGCACCAGCATGACGTCGATGAACGGGACCATGTTGATCTCGTTGATCGTGCGGCGGCCGCGGCCGCGGGAGGACATGGCGGGCATGGTGCGGTGCTCCGTTCAGCGGCCGCCGGCCGGGGTCACAGTGGCCGGGTTCACGTGGGCCGTCAGGTTGCGCTGCAGGATGTTCGAGAACTCCTCGATGAAGGTCTCGAGCGCGATCGCGATCTTGTCGATCTCGCGCGCGAAGCGGTTGTAGGCGACGACCGCGGGGATCGCCGCGAACAGGCCGATCGCGGTGGCGACCAGTGCCTCGGCGATGCCAGGCGCCACGGTCGAGAGCGTCACCTGGGCCAGCGCGGCCAGGCCGGTGAAGGCGTGCATGATCCCCCAGACCGTGCCGAACAGGCCGACATAGGGAGAGACGGAGCCGACCGTCGCCAGGAAGGACAGGTTCTGCTCGACCGCATCGAGTTCGCGCTGGTAGCTGGCGCGCATGGCGCGGCGTGCGCCGTCGAGCAGGGTGGCGGCATCCGAGACGTGGCGCTCGCGCAGCTTCTGGTATTCACGCATGCCGGAGGCGAAGATGCGCTCCATCGGGCCGGCGAACTTGGCGTTCTGCGCGGCCGAGGAGAACAGCTCGTTCAGGCTGGTGCCGGACCAGAAGTCGCGTTCGAAGTCATCGTTCAACGAGCGCGTGCGCTTGAGCGCGAAGTACTTGCGGAAGATCGCTGCCCAGCTGGCAACGGAGACCAGGATCAGCAGCAGCACCACGAGCTGCACCGGCAGGCTGGCGTGGATCAGGAGGGAGAGGATCGACAGGTCTTGTTGATTCATGGCTTGAGAGGTTGAGACATGGAACCGGCAAAGTGCTCGAGGGTTCCCGAAACTTGGCGCGGGATGCGTGCGGGACGCAAGCTGGCCGCATCGACCCAGCCGATGCGAATCGTCCCCTCGCACAGCAGGGCGGGTCCAGCCGCCACGTCGGGTGCGGCTTGCTCTGATTTTGATAGCACGCGCTGGGCGATTATCAGTGACGCCGAGCCGATCTGGCGCAGCTCGGCTGTAACCAGCAGTTCGTCGTCGAGCCGGGCCGGGCGGTGGTACTTGAGCTGGGTCTCGCTGACCACGAAAATGCCGCCGGTGTCCTCGCGCAGCTGGCGTTGCGCAATGCCCATCGAGCGCAGCCACTCGGTGCGGGCGCGCTCCATGAACTTGAGGTAGTTGGCATAGAACACGATGCCGCCGGCATCGGTGTCCTCCCAGTAGACGCGGATGTTGAGCGCAAAACTCATCAGGCACCGGCCCAGGCGCGCAGCCGGGCGATCGATTCCTCGAGGTGTGCCATCGAGCTGGCGGTCGAGAAACGGATGAAGCGCCCGGTCTCGGCGGCACCGAAGTCGCGGCCCGGCGTGACCGCGACATGGGCCTGCTTCATGGCCTCGAAGGCGAAATCCCAGCTGCCCGAGATGCCGAGCTTCCCGGCGAACGAGGAACAGTCGGCCCAGGCGTAAAAAGCACCATCGGGCATCACCGGCACCTCGAGACCGAGCACCTGGAGCTGCGGGATGAACCAGTCGCGGCGCGCCTTGAATTCGGCCCGCCGGCGTTCGTATTCGGCAATGCTGTCGGCTTCGAAGCAGGCGAGCGCCGCGTACTGCGACACCGTGCTGGCGCAGATGAAGAGGTTCTGCGCCAGGCGCTCCACGGCCGGCACCAGTGCATCGGGCACCACCAGCCAGCCGAGGCGCCAGCCGGTCATGTTGAAGTACTTGCTGAAGCTGTTGATGCTGATCACCTGGTCGTCGATCGCCAGCGCCGTCTGGCCGAAGGCATCGTCGTACGACAGGCCGAGATAGATCTCGTCGATCAGCGTGATGCCGCCGCGCGCGCTCACGACCTCGTGGATGCGGCGCAGTTCGTCGGGCGCGATCGAGGTGCCGGTCGGATTCGACGGCGAGGCCAGCAGCACGCCGCGGGTGCGTTCGGTCCAGGCGGCCTCGACCTTGGCGGCGCTGAGCTGGAAGCGCTCGGCCGCGGTGGTCGGCACCAGCACGGCACGGCCGTCGGCCGCGGTCACGAAGTGGCGGTTGCAGGGATAGCTCGGGTCCGGCAGCAGCATCTCGTCGCCGGCCTCGATCAGGGCCAGGCAGGCGAGTTGCAGGGCCGCCGAGGCGCCGGCCGTGATCACGATGCGGCGCGCCGGCACGTCGACCTTGAAGCGCTCGGCGTACCAGCCGCTGATGCGCTCGCGCAAGTGATCGAGGCCGGTGGCCTGCGTGTACTGCGTGGCGCCGGCGCGCACCGCGCGCGCGGCCGCTTCCTGCACCAGGGGCGGCGCGGTGAAGTCGGGCTCGCCGATGTTCAGGAAGATCATCGGCCGGTCGGTGTGCGCGATCTCGCGCGCGAGCTTCGAGGCCGCCTTGGCCACTTCCATCACGTAGAAGGGCTCGATGCGCTCAGCGCGCCGGGAAATTCTCATGAGATCCCCTGGGCCATCATGGCTTCGCCTTGCCCGTCAGCCGGTCGGCTTCGACCTCCTGCGGCCGCAGCGTCGGCGCCAGGCCATTGAGCACCGCGTTGACATACTTGTGGCCGTCGGTGCCGCCGAATTCCTTGGTCAGCTCGATGCACTCGTTGAGCACCACGCGCCAGGGCACGTCGAGGCAATTCTGGAACTCGTAGACGCCGATCCACATCACGGCATGCTCGACGGGCGAGATCTCCTCGAGCTTGCGGTCGAGCAGCGGCACGATCAGCGCGTCGAGTTCGGCCGCGCCTTCGATCGAGCCGTGCAGCAGCGCATCGTAGTGCGCCGCGTCGGCCTTGTGGAAGCCGGCCAGGTCGCGCGTGAACTGGTCGATGGACGCCGCATCGTTGCGACCCACGAGATGCTGGTAGAGCGCCTGCAGCGCGAACTCGCGCGCCCGGCTGCGGTTCGACTTGGCGGAGGCCTTGCGGGCCCCCGTGCTGGTGAGCCCGGTGCGGGTCTGGCGCGGCTTGCCGCTGGATGCTTTGGTGTCGTCGGTCATGAAAGGGTGGCGAGCAGCCGCGCCATCTCGACCGCCACGCGCGCGGCGTCGCGGCCCTTGTCGGTCTGTCGCGCCACGGCCTGTTCGAGGTTTTCGGTGGTGAGGATCGCGTTCGCGATCGGGATGCGGTAGTCCAGCGCCAGCCGGCTCACGCTGGCGCCGGATTCGTTGGCCACCAGCTCGAAGTGGTAGGTCTCGCCGCGGATGATGCAGCCGAGCGCGACCAGCGCGTGGTAGCGCTGGCGCTCGGCCAGCGCCTGCAGCGCCACCGGGACTTCGAGTGCGCCCGGCACGCTCAGGTGCTCGATGTCGGCCTCGGCGACGCCGAGCGCCGCCAGCTCGGCGCGGCAGGCCGTAGCCAGCGCATCCGTGATGTCTTCGTTGAAGCGCGCCTGCACGATCCCGATGCGCAGTCCCTTGCCGTCGAGCGCGACGTCGGCGCCCTTGTTCGCGTGTTGCATCAGGTCTCGTCTTTCGTGATGTAGCCGGCGATTTCAAGACCGTACCCGGCTGCCATGCTCGGCATGCGGCGCGGCGTGCCAAGGAGGTTCATCTTGTGGACCCCGCACTCGCGCAGGATCTGGGCGCCGATGCCGTAGCTGCGCAGGTCCATGCGGCCGCGCTCCGGCGCCTGCGCCGGGCGTGCGGTGCCGTCGAATTGCGACAGCAGTTCGGCGCCGGTCTCACCGCAGTTCAGCAGCACGGCCACGCCCTGGCCCTGGGTGGCGATATGGGCCAGGCTGGCGTCGAGGCTCCACGAATGCAGGCCGCGATTGACTTCGAGCGCGTCGAGCACCGAGAGCGGCTCGTGCACGCGCACGTCCACCGTGTCGCCGGCATTCCACTTGCCGCGCACCAGCGCCAGGTGCACGCCGCGGCTGGGCTTGTCCTTGAACGCATGCGCCGTGAACGGGCCCCAGGCGGTCTGGATCTCGCGGCAGCCGACCTTCTCGATCAGCGTTTCGGTGTGGCTGCGGTGTTCGATCAGGGCCGCGATGGTGCCGATCTTGATGTCGTGCTCGGCCGCGAAGAGCTGCAGGTCGGGCAGGCGCGCCATGGTGCCGTCCTCGTTCATCACCTCGCAGATCACCGAAGCCGGCGAGCAGCCGGCCATGGCCGCGAGATCGCAACCCGCCTCGGTATGGCCGGCGCGCATCAGCACGCCGCCATCGACCGCCTGCAGCGGGAAGATGTGGCCGGGCTGGACCAGGTCGGAGGCGACGGCGTCGGGCGCCACCGCCGCCTGCACCGTGCGCGAGCGGTCGGCCGCCGAGATGCCGGTGGTCACGCCTTCGGCGGCCTCGATCGAGACCGTGAAGGCGGTCGAATGCTTGGCGCCGTTGCGCGCCACCATCGGCGGCAGTTGCAGCCGCTCGCACATCTCGCGCGACAAGGTGAGGCAGATCAGGCCGCGCGCATGGCGCGCCATGAAGTTGATCGCCTCGGGCGTCACGTGGTCGGCGGCGAGCACGATGTCGCCCTCGTTCTCGCGGTCTTCCTCGTCGACCAGGATCACCATCCGGCCGGCGCGCAGCTCGGCCACGATCTCCTCGACCGGGGAAATGGGCGCGGGCGCACGGCCGCTGCGCGGGGCGCCGATCGGCGTGACGGAGGCGTTCATGGGGTGCTGTCTTTCTGGGGTGGTTGGATGACGCCGGCCTGGAGCATGCGCTCCACGTAGCGGGCGACGGTGTCGATTTCGAGGTTGACCCGGCTGCCGGGCTTCAGGCCGCCGAGTGCGGTGTTCTCCACCGTGTGTGGGATCAGGTTGATGCTGACTTCGCTGCCGTCCGGGCCGTCGCTGACGCTGTTGACCGTCAGGCTCACGCCGTTGACCGTGATCGAGCCCTTGTAGGCGAGGAAGCGGGCCAGCGCGGGCGGAGCGAGCACGCGCAGTTCCCAGCTCTCGCCGACGGCTGCGAAGCGATTCACGATGCCGATGCCGTCGACGTGGCCGGAGACGATGTGGCCGCCCAGGCGGTCGCTGGCGCGCAGCGCCTTCTCGAGATTCACGCGCGTCGCGGCATCGGAAAGGCCGGCCGTCTTGTCCAGCGATTCGGCGGAGATGTCGATGGTGAACTGCTTTTGGGCCGGATCGAGCGTGGTGACGGTCATGCAGGCACCGTTGAGCGCGATGCTGTCGCCGAGCCCCACGTCGTCCAGATAGCCGTCGGGCACCGCAATGCTGAGCCGCTTGCCGTGGGATGAAGAGCTGCCGAGGTCGTGGACGGCGGCGATGCGCCCCACGCCGGTAATGATTCCGGTGAACATGAGCGCATTTTCGCAGAGATGCGGGTCGGTCTTTCGACGCGGTCCTAAAAGTGATCCCGGCCGGCGACCCGGGCGACGATCCGGAGGTCCGGTCCGATGGCCTCGAAGGACTGGAATTCAAGCGCCAGCGCGGCGCCGAGCGATGTCAGGGGGCCGCCCGCATGGGGATGGCTGGCGATGCCCAGGCCGTCGCCGATGAACTTCGGCGCCAGGTAGATCAGCAGTTCGTCGACCAGGCCTTCGCGCATCAGCGAGCCATTGAGCTTGTGGCCGGCCTCGACGTGAAGCTCGTTGACTTCGCGCCGGGCGAGGTCGCCGAGCAGGGCCGGGAGGTCGACCTTGCCGGCGGCATCGGCCAGGCAGTGCACGGTGGCGCCGCGCGCCTCGAGCGCGCGGGCCCTGTCGTCGTTGCGCGCGGCCGCGTAGATCCAGACCGGACGATCCTGGATGTCGAACAGGCGCGCGTCGGGCGGCGTCTGCAGGCGGCTGTCGACGATCACCAGGGGCGGCTGGCGCACGGTGTCGACCCCGCGCACGTCGAGCCGGGGGTCGTCCTCGATCACCGTGCCCACGCCGGTCAGGATGGCGCCGGCGCGGGCCCGCCAGGCGTGGCCGTCGGCACGCGCCGCCTCGGCGGTGATCCACTGGCTGCTGCCGTTCTCGAGCGCGGTCCTGCCGTCGAGCGATGCCGCCGCCTTGAGGCGAACCCAGGGGGTCTTGCGGATCATGCGGCTGAGGAAACCGATGTTCAGTTCGCGCGCTTCGTCAGCCTGGGGGCCGATCTCGACCTTGACGCCGGCGGCGCGCAGGCGCTCGAAGCCCTGGCCCGACACCAGCGGGTTCGGGTCGGCGATCGAGGCGACGACCCTGGCGATGCCGGCCTGGACCAGTGCGTCGCAGCAAGGGCCGGTGCGGCCGTGGTGGGCACAGGGCTCGAGTGTCACGAAGGCGGTCGCGCCAGTCGTCGATTCGCCGCGCGCCGCTGCATCGCGCAGCGCCATCACTTCGGCGTGTGGGCCGCCGGTTCGCTGCGTCTGGCCGCTGCCGACGATGCGGCCGTCGGCCGCCAGGATGACGCAGCCGACCGCGGGATTCGGCGGTGCCGTGGTGCTGGCCGCGCGGGCCAGCGAGAGGGCGAGGCGCATCGCCTCGTCGGCGGACAGCGGCAGGGATGGGGAGGGCGTCGGGATCATGCTCGGGTGGGGCTTCAGCGGTTCCAGCACTCCGCCTTGAGTTCGTCCGAAGCGTCGGGAACGGCGAGCCCCCGCACACCGGCCTGGTCGAGCGTGTAGCCGCCGCACCGGTCGGCGGCCTGGGCGCCCTGGGGACGTGCGGTCAAAGTGTAGCCGCTGCCTTGCGCGTCCGCGGGCTCGAAGCCGATCCGATAGGCGCCCGAGGGCACGCGCTGGAGCGTTTCCGGAAAGCCGGCGGCGTCCGCCGGATAGAGGCCCGTGGCCGTCGCGACGCGTTCGAGCCAGTGAGCCGCCCGCAGCAGTCCGGCGCGGGCCTCGGCGCGCAGGCTGCGCTGCAGGTAGGCCTGGTAGGCCGGCAGCGCGACCGCCGCCAGGACGGCGATCAGCGCCACGACCACCAGCACCTCGGTCAGCGTGAAGCCGCGCCGACGCCGGGCAGTCATTGCAGCTGGCGCCAACTCGGGCGCAGCAGGATGCTGTCCAGCTGCTGCACGGGCGGCGCCACCGGCATGCCGGGCGCGGACACCGCGGTCTCGAGCTTGCCGTTGCGGATGCCCACGCTCAGGCCGGCCTCCACGCGCGAGGGCTGGCCGCTGCTCGTGCGCGGCAGGTGGGCGTAGAGCGTCGACCGGGGGGCCGAGCCATTGAGGATGTCGAGGGTGGTGCGGTAGCGGCGGGCGGGCGGCGGCGGGAAATCGGTGCCTGCGCTCGCGCGGACCGCCGGCACCTGGCTCCAGACATCGATCAGGTCGCCCTCGAACCAGCCCGGGTTCTGCAGCACCCGCTCGCCCGGCAGTGGCAGATCGAGGAACCAGCCTCGCCGTGCTTCGCTGCCTGTGTACGGCACCGGATGGGAGGAGAGGGTGCCCGCGCCCTGGGCGTCCAGTTGCACGGTCTGGGCTGCCAGTCGGCTTCGGCCGTCGGTGACCGGGCCCTGGCCCGCTCCGAATTCCAGCGACGCCTCGCCCGCAGGTCGCTCGGCTGCATTGCGGCGCAGGATCGGCGTATCGTCATGGATGCCGTAGATCGTCTGCACCTGGCGCTCCGAGCCGTCGTCGGGCGCGCTTCGGCGGCCGGTCCCGAAGGCGATCTGCAGGCCGCCCTGGGGGTGGGGCTTCCAGACCGGCGCCGTGGTGATCGGCTGGTGCGCGGCCGCCGCCGATGCGTCGCGGGCCACGAACAGCGCAACGCCGCCGAAGGCCGTCTTCCAGCCGCGGGCGGCGGTCGAACGAAGGTCGAATTTCCACAGGTTGCCGAGCAGGTCGCCCGCATAGGCGACGTCGGCCGTGCCGTTGCCGTCGAGGTCGATCAGACGCGGCATGGCGAGCCCGTTGTCCCCGGCCGGGGAAGCGGTGATCTTGAGCAATTCCCGGTCGCGGTCGAGGTACTGGATCAGCAGCACCGCCTTGCCGTGGGCGCTGCGGGGGCCATTGCCGATGACCAGGGCCCAGCGACCGTCGTTCAGCTGGGTGATCTGCCGGCTGATCGAGGGATCGCCGGGTTCGGTCACGGGCTCGCCCAGGATCTCGCCGATGTCTTCGTCCATGGCGTCGGTGCCGGTGCGGTCCAGGACCACCCATCGGGCGGCCCCGGCGCTGTCGAACGCAGCCGGGTCGCTGACGTCGAGGACGAAGTAGCCCTTGCCCCCGGCGCCGAGGAAGCCCGCGAGGTAGGTTCGCCAGAGACCGGGATCGCCGCTGCCCGGGCCACCGAGGTACAGATCGCCGGCCAGCGGCGAGCCATCGACGAGGAGCTGGGGTCGGTCGTCCGGCCGTGTGAGCTGGGCCAGCCGGCCGTGCAGGCCATCGGGCACGTACGCGATTCTCTCCTCGCCGGTGGCGGCGTCGAAGCCGTGCAGCATGCCGTCGTTGGCGCCGACATAGAGCATCGATGGCCGCTGGCTCAGGGCGCGGCGGAAGCCCGCATGAGCTTCCATTGCGTGGGCGGCCGGCGGCGGCCCCGCCTGGTGCCACAGCTTCGAATTCACGATGGCGCCATGCCGGGAGGTGCGGCGGCGCAAGGGCCCGCCCGGTGTGCCGCCCTGTTCCTTGCTGCGGTCTCCGCGCAGGTAGGCCAGGCGATCCTTCGCCATCGCCTCGTCCGCGGCAGCGGGAGCGCTGCCGTCGCCGAGGGCCATGAGTGCCGTCCGCTGCGCCTCGGACAGCGCGCCCCATTCCCAGGCGATGCCGGTCGCCGGCGCTCCGCCGCCCGGACTTCGGGCCGAGAGCACGACGCGCGATGCGGGCCAGTCGCTGCCGCGGGCATCCATCAGGGAGGCCGTGGAGCGCGGGCGTGCCGGCCGGGCCGCGCTGGCGTCGCTGGCCGTGGTCGCGGGCATGACGCCCCACAGCCCGGCCGTATCGAGGGTCGCGCTCCCGGACCGGAGCCGGTAGCCGGTGATCGATCCGGTCCAGCCGGGCGGGTCGAAGGCGGCCACGAACAACGCGGCCTCGTGGCGGCTCGAACGCGCACTGGCGGCCAGCGAGCTCATCTGCGCGGTCGCCCGCAGCCCTTCCGGCTGCGCGTCGAGCACCTGGGCCGGCAAGACGCAGGCCTGGATCGCCGCGGCGAATCCGCCGGCCTGCACTGCGAATCTCCATCTCATGGTTCAGGACCTCGTCTTCTTGCGCACCAGCGTGCTCTGGATCGCCGCCTGGGTCGTCGGCTCGCGCCCGTTCGCCACCACGGTGATCCGGTAAATGAAGGGCAGGGCGGGGTCGGGCGTGAAACGCTCGGCGACGCCGCCCGCTGTCGCCGCCGCCGTGTCGCAGGGCAGCAACTCGACCCAGTACCAGCCGGGCGGCCGGGAGACCGCGACTTTCTTCATGCGCTCCAGCGCGATGCGGTCGGTCCAGAAGCGCGGCGGCACCTGGTCGGGGATGCAGATGCCCGCGGCGCACGAGGGACTGCGCTGGCCGAGCAGTTCCTGCAGCGCGAACAGTTCGGCAGGGCTGTCGGGATAGTGGCGCGCGTCGTTCGAAGCATCGGGCATGCCGGCCCCTTCGCCCAGGATGTCGGACTCGGCGTCGCGCAGGATTTCCTGCGCGGCCTCGAAGGCGCGCTGGAAATCGCTGTCGTTGCCGGTCGCCGCCTCGTCCAGCAGCGCAGTGCGGGAGGCCGTGAGCACCAGCATCGTGACCAGCAGGACGGTGACCATCATCACCAGCAGAGAGAAGCCGCGCTGTGGTGGCCATGCGGAGAGCGTCGCGTGCATGCCGCGTTCCTACCGGGTGCGCAGACGGAAGAGGTTGCGAAAGACCAGGTGCGTGCGGCCGGCACGCGGCTTGTCGGCATCGTCGCAGCCGCGGTAGTCTTTGAACGCGCCCGCGCTGATCTCGCTGCCCCGCAGATCCAGGCAGACCTCGATGGCGGTGACTGCGGCCCACCGCTTGGCGCGCTGGACGGCACCCGCATCCATGACCTGGATGCCGCTGCCGGTATCGACCCGGTAGCCGAGCTGGAAGTCCGCGACGTTGCCGATCACCGGTTGCAGGCCTTTGGCGCTGCGGCACATCAACTGTCCCTTGGCGTCGAGCGAAAAGGTGGCGCTGATCAGGTTCTCGGTTTCGACGTTGGCGCCGATGCAGTCGTACTGGGCCCAGATCCTCGGAGAGCCGGTGGCGGCAGGCCAGCGCGCGCGTGTGGCGGCCACCGAGACGCTGTCGCTGGCGCCGTCCGCGCCTTCGGTGCCGGAAATCACCGCCACGGCGTCCCCGGTCCCGGCGGCGTCGGGCGCGAAGGCGTGCAGCCCGCTGGTTTCGTCGCGCACGGGCTCCAGCGAGCCGGCCTGGCGCAGTTGCTGGCCGATGACGTGCAGCGCATACGAGCCCTGCTGCTGCAACTGGCCCAGTTCGCTGACGCTGGCGGCCGCGCTGCGCGCCAGCAACAGCGCGGCGAAAGCGGTTGCGATCACCAGCAGGCCGATCGCCATGCCCGCGAGCAGTTCGATCAGGCTCAGGCCCTGTTGCCGATGGCGCAGGCCAGGGTGCGCATCAGGGGTGGACATGGGCCAGATGACACAGGAGGCCAGCGGGACAACGCACACCGGCGGCCAGGCCGTCAATCCGGAAAGGCGCGTCGAGCGCCGGGTCGGACGGGCCATTCGCGTTGGCGTGCCAGGCGACCATCACGCCCAGTTGCCGCGGGCTGTCGCTCATCTCGAACACCACGCTGCGGCCCAGGGGCAGTGCGTTCGCGACCGCCTGCTTCCAGCGGGCGATGTCCCAGCGCGCGAGCGCTGTCGGTTCGCAGGCGGTCGTGCGGCAATCCGGGTGCGGAGGAGGTGGCAGGTCCCAGTGCGCTGCTTCGGCCGGCAGCGGGTGCATGTGCCCGGGATGGGTGCGAACGCGCTCGGCGAGATCCTCGATCAGGCGGATGGCCTGCGTCCGGTGGACGCTGGTCCGGGCATCGGCCAGGGCGCGCAGCTGCACACCGAGCAAGCCGAAGGCGACCAGCACAAGGAGGGTGAGCGACACCAGGGATTCGAGCAGCGTGATGCCGCGCTGCTCGCGGAACCGGCCAGCGTGCTTCAGCATTTGTCGGTCCCTTGGAGGGTCTGGAGCCGGCCGGCGGAGGACATGCACAGCACCCGCGCGGCGGTGCGGTCGGTGCTGCCCGGGGGCCTCAGCGTGAACCTGAAGGCGCCCAGGTTATGGAAGCGGCCCCATCGGTTCAGGTTCAGGTAGGTCGAGGGGCTGGGCACGCTCACCGTCGCCTCGACGCCGCGCAACGGTGGCCAGGCCTGGATCAGCGCCTCGCCCGGATCGCCGTCGTCGTGGCCGTCCGCGAAGACCATCCAGCCGCAGCTCCAGTCCTGGTCGCTGCGGGGCGCGCATCCGCTGGCCGATGCCCGGCGCAGGGTGACGCGGCCGCCGCGCCGCAGCGCTTCCGACCGCGCGACATGGATCGCGGACCGGAGGTCTTCTTCGGCGCTGCGCAGCCGATAGCGCTCAAGGGTCCGGCCGAAGCCCGGCATCGCGAGCCCGGCAAGGATCGCGACGATCGCGAGCACTATCAGCAGCTCGACCAGCGTGAAGCCGGCCAGGGGCGTATCGGGCAGCGAAAGCTGAAGTGAGACGGCGCGGGGCATGACGCTTCGAATGCTAGAAGCGCCAGCACCTCCGCGTGACTTCCGACGGCTCGCCGGCCCGGTCTTCGGGCCAGGCGGTCGGACGGCGGCCGAGAACGACGATTCGCGACAAAGTTGGCAGCAATCCAAACGCGCCCGGCGGGCTCAAGGCCCGGCGCGGCTCAGATATCCCTGAGCAACTGCCTGAATTCGTCGACGTCCTCGAAACTCCGGTACACCGACGCGAAGCGCACGTAGGCCACCTTGTCGAGCCGCTTGAGTTCCCGCATCACCAGTTCGCCGACCTTGGTCGACTCGATCTCGCGCAGCCCGCTGGACAGCAGTTTCTGCTCGATGCGCAGCAGCGCGTTGTCGATCTGCTCGATGCTCACCGGCCGCTTGCGCAGCGCCAGCATCATCGAGGCGCGCACCTTGGCGGTGTTGAAGTCGGCGCGGCTGCCGTCCTTCTTGACCACGACCGGGAAGTTGACGTCCGGCCGCTCATAGGTGGTGAAGCGCTTGTCGCAGGCGCCGCATTGGCGCCGGCGCCGCACGAAGTCGCCGTCTTCCGACACCCGGGTCTCGACGACCTGGGTTTCGAGGTGACCGCAGAAGGGGCACTTCATGCAGGGCGGCTCGTGTTCAGGCGTAAACCGGGAAGCGGCTGGTCAGCGCATGCACCTTGGCGCGCACCGCGTCGATGTTCGCCGCATCGCGCGGGTTCTCGAGCACGTCGGCGATCAGGTTGGCGGTGGCACGCGCTTCCTCGTCCTTGAAACCGCGGGTGGTCATCGCCGGCGTGCCGATGCGCACGCCGCTGGTGACCATCGGCTTCTCGGGGTCGTTCGGGATCGCGTTCTTGTTGATCGTCATGTGGGCCGCGCCCAGCACCGCCTCGGCTTCCTTGCCGGTGATGCCCTTGGCACGCAGGTCGACCAGCATCACGTGGCTCTCGGTGCGTCCGCTGACGATGCGCAGGCCGCGCTCGGTCAGCGTCTCGGCGACGATCTGCGCGTTCTTGACCACCTGCTGCTGGTAAGCCTTGAATTCCGGCGACAGCGCTTCCTTGAAGGCCACGGCCTTGGCCGCGATCACGTGCATCAGCGGGCCGCCCTGCAGGCCCGGGAAGATGGCGCTGTTGATCGCCTTCTCGTGCTGCGACTTCATCAGGATGATGCCGCCGCGCGGGCCGCGCAGGCTCTTGTGGGTGGTGGAGGTCACCACGTCCGCGTGCGGAACCGGGTTGGGGTAGACGCCTGCGGCCACGAGTCCCGCGTAGTGCGCGATGTCGACCATGAAGATCGCGCCGACGTCCTTGGCCACCTTGGCGAAGCGCTCGAAGTCGATGCGCAGCGAATAGGCCGAGGCGCCCGCGATGATGAGCTTGGGCATCGCATCTCGCGCCTTGCGCTCCATCGCGTCGTAGTCGATCTCTTCCTTGGCGTCCAGGCCGTAGCTCACCACGTTGAACCACTTGCCGCTCATGTTGAGCGGCATGCCGTGGGTCAGATGGCCGCCTTCGGCCAGGCTCATGCCCATGATGGTGTCGCCGGGCTTCAGGAAGGCCAGCATCACGGCTTCGTTGGCCGAGGCGCCGCAGTGCGGCTGCACGTTGGCGGCATCGGCGCCGAACAGCTGCTTGACGCGGTCGATGGCCAGTTGCTCGGCCACGTCGACGTGCTCGCAGCCGCCGTAGTAGCGGCGGCCGGGGTAGCCCTCGGCGTATTTGTTGGTGAGCTGAGAGCCCTGGGCGGCCATGACGGCCGGCGAGGCGTAGTTCTCGCTCGCGATCAGCTCGATGTGATGTTCCTGACGGGCGTTCTCGGCCTGGATGGCAGCCCAGATTTCAGGATCGGTCTGTTCGACCAGGATGTTGCGGTGGTACATGGCAGTCCTTCAAGACAATGGTCCTTGTTCTTCAACCAAACAAGGGCTGCCCAGGCGAACGGCTGAACACCTGCCACGAAGACCGCAGGCGGCACGCTTCCCAGTGGTAGTCCACGTCAGCGCAATGCACCTGAAAAGGGTTGCGCCTATCGCCAGTCGCGTGCCGGCCGAGTGTAGCCGACAGCGAGAACCGCCGCGGCCAAAGACCTAGGATTCCCCCAGCAGGGCCACTTGCGGATCGGGTTCGACGCGCTTCGGCGCCGGCGGCACGACCACCTGGACCGGGTTGGCCCGCAGCGTCGGCGGCGTGGCCGCCGGGGTGCGGCCGGCCGCGACCTGCCGCAGCCGCTCGTGCTCGGCCAGCACCTTGCCCGCATAGCCGCCGTCGTCCGCCAGGTTGGCGGCGCCGACGTAGTAGCGCAGGCCGCCTTCGAGGGAGCCGGCGCGGGCGATGCATTCCTGCAGCACCTTCACGCCCACGCGCATGTTGGTCACGGGGTCGAAGGCGGTCAAGGTGCCGCCGGCGCTTTCGTACTTCTCGCCATGGACGCGGGTCATGACCTGCATCAGGCCCTGTGCGCCCACCTGGCTCTGGGCGAAGGGGTTGAAGCTGGATTCGACCGCCATGATCGCGAGGATCAAGGTCGGGTCGAGCTTGGTCTTCTTGCCGAGCTCGAAGGCTTCGGCCACCAGGGCGCTCAGCGGCTCGGCCGCCACGCGGTATTTCTTGCTCAACCAGTAGGCGACGGCGGCCTGCTGCTTCGGCAGCACGTGCGGGCTGGCCGCGGTGGTGCGCTCGATCGCGGTGGGTTCGAGGTCGGTGGCTTCGGGCACGGGCTTGCGCGACTGCAGCCAGCCCATCAGCTGTTCCTCGCCGGTCTGGCGCAGGTCCGGGCGGGCAGCCAGCGCCAGCACTGCGAACACGGTCGCCAGCCCCAGCAGGGCGAAGCTGTTGTGGGTGATTTCGAAGAAGCCGTCGACCACGTCGGACACGAAGGTCCGTAGCCCGCGGGCTGTGGCATCGAACGCTTGTTGCATCGCTCTTCCTTTCTGTGCGGCACCCGTTCGCAACGTCAAGGGGACGAAAGCAGAAAGGGGAGCGGCGCTTGGATTGGTACGAATCAGGTCCGCGCGAAATGGGGAGAGAGCGCGGCCGCCTGATCAAGCCGGCAGATGCCGGCAGCGGATTCGGAGAGCCCGGCCGCCTTGCGATCCGGGAAAGGTTGGCATTCTAGGAGTGGCTAAATACCCGGTCAAGAATAACAATTTGGTTTGTTATTCTAATTCCGATGTAAAAAGATGTATGAAATAGTACGCGAATCGACGCGGCAAGCTTCATTGAAAACGCGATTTGCAAACCCTTCGCGCAGCGCTTAGGCTGAACATGCCTGAGCTTTCAGGCGTCTACCAAGGTCCAGTAGCCGAAGGAGTCATCCGACGGTTCAGCGGCTGAGGCCCAACGGTGGCAATCTCTTGCTGCCAGCATGACCGGAACGATTGAACTTCTGGTCGAGCGAAAGGATGGCATGGGCGTTGCGCCCGCCATCGAGCCCGGTGGCACGACTTCGCGTCGGGTCGCCGGGCTTTCTCATTTGGGCATCGCTTGGCGTTTGGGGCACACTCCCGCTCGATGAATGCTGCTTTGCTGAAACAGAACAAATGGGTGCGGCGCGGGGTCCTGGCATTGCTGATCCTGCTTTCCGTCTGGTTGATTGCCTGGCTCGCGGTGCCGCCGATCGTCAAGGCGCAGGTGCAAAAGATCGCCAGCGAGAAGCTGGGCCGGCAGGTCACGGTGGGCAAGATCGACTTCAAGCCCTGGACGCTCGAGGTCGCGGTGCACGACCTGCGCATCGCCACCGCCGACGGCAGTCAGCCGCAGGTGGCGGTGAAGCGGATCTACGCCGATGCCGAACTGCAGTCGATCCTGCGCCTGGCGCCGGTGATCGACGCGATCAGGATCGAGGCGCCCTCGATCCAGCTGTCGCACCTGGCCGATGGCCGCTATGACATCGACGACATCCTGGCCAGGCTCACGCCCGCGCCGGAGCCGCCCGATGCGCCCAAGAAGGAACCGCCGCGTTTCGCCATCTACAACATCGCAATCACCGACGGTGCTGTCGATTTCACCGATGCAACGGTCAAGCGCAGGCATGAGCTGCGCGATTTCGCCCTCAGCGTGCCTTTTCTCAGCAACCTGGCCTCCCAGCGCGAGATCAAGACCGAACCGAAGCTGGCTTTCGTCCTGAATGGCAGCAAGTTCGATTCGGCGGCGCAGTCGACGCCCTTTGCCGACAACCGCAAGACCGACGCGCACATCAACTTCCAGGGGCTGGATCTGGTGCCCTACCTGGGCTACATCCCGGGCGGCCTGCCGGTGGCGCTGCAGGCGGGCAAGCTCGATGCCGACCTCAGGATCGATTTCGAGCAAGCCGCCACCACAGGACTCAAGATCACCGGCAGCATCGCCGCGAACGGCATCAAGCTGGCCGATTCGAAGGGGCGCGACCTGCTGGGCTTCGATTCGCTGAAGATCGCGCTGGCCGACGTCCGGCCACTGGAGCGGGCGGTCCACCTGGGCGAAGTGGCGCTGGCCGGGCCGGACCTCGTCGTGGCGCGCGACGCGGCCGGACGGCTCAACCTGCTGGCGACCGACCCTGCGACCGGGGCGAGCGAGAAGGTGGCGGCGGTCCCGGTCTCGGCGCCGGCGGACGACGGCGCGGCCAAGGTGCCCGAGCCGCTGGCCTGGCGGGTCCAGGTCGACAAGGTGGCGCTGAGCGATGGCCGGATCGGCTGGCGCGACCAGACCACCCAGCCCGCCGCCGCCATCGACGTGAAGCAACTGGCGGTCGAGGTCCACGCCGTGGCCTGGCCGATGGAGAAACCGGCCACCTTCAGCGGCTCGAGCTCGATCGGCGGCGCTGCGCTCAAGTTCAACGGCGAGGCCACCGACAAGCAAGCCAAGGTCAGCACCGAGGTGGATGCGCTGCCGCTGTCGCTGGCCGCGCCCTACCTGGCCCAGAGCCTCGAACCCACGCTGGACGGCAAGCTGAGCGGCAAGATCGATGTCGAGTGGAGCGGCCCCGATCTCAGGTTCAAGGCCCGCAGCGTGGTCGCCGAGGGACTGGCGCTGACCCAGGAGAAGACCGCGCTGGCGAGCGTCGGCCGCTTCGAACTGGTCGATGCCGAAGTCGACATGACGAAGCACACGCTGGCGATCGCCTCGTTCACCGCTTCGAACCCGAAGATGCGCATCGAGCGCGACGACCAGAAGCGCTGGATGTTCGAGCGCTGGCTGAAGGCGCCTGCGGGCAACAGCCAGGGCGTGGCCGAGAATGCGAAGGTCGCAGCGCCCAGGAGTCCGAAGGCGGGCGAGGGGGCGGTGCCGCCGGGCGCCAACACGACGCCGTGGGCGCTGGCCATCGGCACGCTGGCGGTCGACAACGGCACGCTGTCCTATGCCGACAATGCCGGCGCCACGCCGGTGGCCTTCGAGATCAGCGCGCTCAAGCTGAACGCGCAGAAGGTCACGCCGAACACCGCCACGGTGTCGCCGCTCAAGCTGTCCGGGCGCATCGCCGCCGGTCGCGCGGAGCCTGGCCGCTTCGAGTACGACGGCAATCTGGTGCTCAAGCCGATCGCGGCCGAAGGCCGGCTGGTGCTGGCTTCGATGCCGGCCCATGCCTTCAAGGCCTACTACGCGGATGCACTCAATATAGACATCCGCCGCGCCTTCGCGAGCTACCGGGGCACGGTCAAGGTCGCGACCCTGCCCGCGGGCATGAGCGTGCGCCTGGCCGGTGACACGGCCATCGACGATTTCCGTGCCAACAGCGTGGTGCTGACGCAGGCGCCGGGCCTCTCGACCAACCGGCAACTGCTGAGCTGGAAGACCCTGGGCCTGCGCGGCCTGGAGGTGAACATGGTGCCGGGCACGCCGCTCAAGGTCGATGTGCGCGAGACCTCGCTGAGCGACTTCTTCGCCCGCGTCATCATCGATCCGACCGGCAAGCTCAATCTGCTGTACCTGGTCAAGAAGCCCGGTCAGCCGGTGGAGGCGGAAGCGGCGGCTACCGAAGTCGAAACCAAGCGCACCCTGTCGGGCACCACCACGACCACCAGCCGCCCACGCTCGGCGCGCTCCTCCGCTCGGGTGCCGCCAGCGGCGCCGCCGGCGGAGCTGATGGTCGGCGGCGGTGCCGCAGCCCCGGCCCCAGCGCCGGTGGCGGCCGCGGCGCCGGCCGMGGCCGACAGCGGCCCGGCACCGGTCATCACCTTCGGGCCCATGAGCCTCGTCAACGGCCGGATCGACTTCTCCGACCTGTTCATCAAGCCCAACTACTCGGCCGACCTGACCGAGCTGACCGGCAAGCTGAGCGCCTTTTCGTCCAAGCCCCAGGGCGACAAGCCGGTCCTGGCCGACCTCGAACTGCGCGGCAAGGCCCAGCAGACGGCGTCGCTCGAGATCACCGGCAAGCTCAACCCGCTGGTCAAGCCGCTCGAACTCGACATCACGGCCCGGATGAAGGAGCTCGACCTGCCGCCGCTGTCGCCCTACACGATCCGTTTCGCGGGCCACGGCATCGAGCGCGGCAAGCTCAGCATGGACGTCAACTACAAGATCGCGCCCGACGGCACGCTGACCGCGGCCAACAAGCTGGTGCTGAACCAGCTGCAGTTCGGCGAACCGGTCGAAGGCGCGCCGGCCAGCCTGCCGGTGCGGCTGGCCGTGGCGCTGCTGGCCGACCGCAACGGCGTGATCGACATCGACCTGCCGCTGCGGGGGTCGATCAACGACCCGGAGTTCAGCGTCGGCCCGCTGATCCTGAAGGCGATCGTCAATCTGATCGCCAAGGCCGCCACCGCGCCCTTCGCCTTGCTGACCGGTGGGTTCGGCGGCGGCGGCGGCGACGCCAGCACGATCGCCTTCGCGCCGGGCAGCTCGGAGCTGTCCCAGGAGGCGAAGGAAAACCTCGACAAGGTGGCCAAGGCGCTGAACGACCGTCCGGCCCTGCAGATGACGGTGATCGGCACCTCGAGCCTCGAGAAGGAGCGCGACGCCTACCAGCGCCAGCGCCTGCGCGCGTTGACGCAGGTCGAGAAGCGCCGCATCGCGGTGCGTGCCGGCAAGGATGCGGCCGAGGTCGGTCCGGTCACCGACGCCGAGTATCCGGAGTTGCTGGCCGCGGTCTACAAGCGTTCGGAGGTCACCAAGCCGCGCAACATGGTCGGCCTGGCCAAGGACCTGCCGACCCAGGAGATGGAAAATCTGCTGCTGGCCAGCATCGCGGTCGACGAGGAATCGATGCGGCAACTGGCCGTGGAGCGCGGCGCCGCGGCGCGCGACTACCTGCTGGCGCAGAAGCTGCCCAGTGAGCGCCTGTTCCTCGGCGCGGTGCGCACCAAGGCCGAAGGTGCCGACTGGAAACCCGGTGCCGAACTGAAACTGGCGACCCGTTGACCCGGATCGCCGCAAGTCGGTGAAAATGGAGCCCTGCGCCGGCAAATGCCGGCGCCTCGCTTTTCCCCTAAAGATAACGACATTCGCTCAGTGACTTCAACTTCCTCCAAGCCTCACGACCTCCAGTCCCTCGATACCTTGACCGGAGGCGCCTTCACCGCGCCCACCTCGGGCGAGCGCGCCCAGCGCATCCGGGACTGGCTCGCGGCCAACCCGTCGCCCGAGCAGATGCAGGACGTCTTCAAGGAGCTGAGCGGACGCGACAAGGGCGCCGCCCGGCTGTTGCGCGAGAAGCTCGACGAGCTCAAGCGCGCCAAGGGGCAGGAGGCGATCGCCGTCGAATGGGCGCACAAGGCCGAGGCCCTGCTGGCCCAGCCGAAGCTCAACATCGCCGATGCGCTGGCCTGGCAGCGTGATGCCGCCAAGGCCGGTGCGCCGCTCTCGCGCGAGCCGCTTGCAGGCTTCAAGGCCCGGCTGGCCGAGCGCGTGAAGGGGATCGAGGACCTGCAGCATCGCGCGCAGGTGCATCGCGAGGCGGCGGTGCTGCTGGCGCAGCGCTTCGAAGTGCTCTCAACCAAGAGCTGGCGCGATGCCCAGGGGGTCGAGGAGGCGCTGCGCGCCGACGTCGCCCACTGGCAGCAGCAGGCGGCCGAGATCACGGCCGACCCCAACTGGAGCAGTCTGGACGCCCGTTTCGCGCCGCAACTCGAATCCTCCAAGGCGCAGCTGCTGGTGGTTTCCGAAGCCTTCAACGGTGCACTGGCGCTGGCCGTGGCTGCGGCGGCGGACGCCGCCGCGCCGCTGCCGCCGGTGCCCGTGTGGGCCGACGAATTGCGCGTGGCCCGTGGCGGCACGGCCGAAGCCGCGCCCGCCGCAGCGGCCAGGCCGGCGGCTCCCAAGGTCGATCCGGAGAAGCGTGCAGCGGCGCAGGATGCGGTGCAGGCCGCGCTCGCCAAGCTCGAGCAGGAAACCGCCGAGGGGCATGGCAAGGCCAGCGCCGGCGCGGCGGCCGCGCTGCGCGCGGTGCTCAAGGAACACGGCAAGCTGGTCGAGGCGCCGCTCGAGGCCCGGGTCCATGCGGCCCTGGTGGCGGCGGGCGAGCTCGAGGGCTGGCAGCGCTGGAGCGCCGACAAGGTGCGCGAAGACCTGGTCGCCAAGGCCGAGGGCCTGCTGAAGCGGCCCGAAGGCCAGGCGCTCGGGGGACGCAAGATGCAGGAGACCCTGCGCGCCCTGCGCGAGCAATGGAAGCAATCCGACCAGGGCGGCGTACCCAACCACGCGCTCTGGAAGCGTTTCGATGAAGCCTGCAACGAAGCCCACAAGGTCGTCGAGGCCTGGCTCGAGAAGGTCCGCGCCGATGCCGCAGAGCACCGCGCGCTGCGCACCGCGTTGATCGAGGAAGTCAAGGCCTGGGCCGCGGAGCATGCCCAGGCGTCGGATCTGAAGGCGCATAACCGCGCGCTGCATCAGTTCGCCGATCGCTGGCGCGATGCAGGCCACGTGGGAGAAAAGGTCTTTGCCGAGCTGCAGGCCCAGTGGAACGAGGCCTTCGGCGCCGCCCGCGCGCCTTTCGAAACGGCGCAAAAAGCCAGCGTCGAGCGCCGCCAGGCCATGATCGCCGAGGCGGCCGAACTCGGCGCGGCGCCGATGCTGCGCATCGATGCGGTCAAGGCGCTGCAGCAGCGCTGGCAGCAGGAGGCGCAATCGGTGCCGCTGGATCGCCGCCACGAGCAAAAGCTCTGGGATGCCTTCCGGGCTCCGATCGACGAGGCCTTCAATCGCAAGACGGCCGAGCGCGAAAAAGTCTCGGCCGCGATGAGCGATCACGATCGTCACGTGCTGGATGCCTCCAAGGCGCTCGAGGCGGCCAACAGCACGGGTGATGCGCAGAAGATCCGCGCCGCGGTGGCCCAGCTTGAAGCCGCGCTGCGCGGAGAAGCGCCACCGCCGGCGCCCAAGGCCGCAGCGCCGGCAGCGGCCGCGGCCGCCGACGGACCCGCCATGGGAGCGACCGAAGTGGTGGCCCCGGGCCAGGCTGCGGCCGAATTCGGCGAGAGCGCCGAGCAGGCGCCCGCACCCGAGGACGCCGAGGCGCTGCCTGTCGCTGCGTCCGCGGACGCAGCTGCGCCCGCGCCCGACCTCGTCGCCCCGGCCGATGGGGCCGATCCTTCCGCCCGCTCCGACGCCGAAGCGGTGCCGGCCAGCCCGGCGCCCGCGCCGAAGCCGGCCCCGAAGCCGGTGATCGCCGTGCGCGGCGACGACCGGCCCGGCAACAAGAAGGCCGATGCCGTGCCCGCAGGACGCGGCGGCAAGTTCGGCGACCGACGCGATGGCCGCGGCCCCGGAGGCCCGGGTGGCCGTACCGGTGACCGGCCGCCGCGTCCCGGCGACCGGGGTGCGCCGGCCGGCGGCGGACGCTTCGGCGACCGCCCGCCGCGCTTCGAGGATCGCGGCCCCCGCTTGGGCGATGCTGCTTTCCGGGCTCAGCGCGAAGCGCTCGAGCGCGCCGATTTCGCGCTGCGCAAGCTGGCTTCGCAAGCCCATGGCGAAGCGCTCACGCAGGTGCTCGGCGCCTGGGAAAAGCGCGATGCCGCGCAGCTGCCCAGCGTCCAGGAACTGGGCCGCGCGGTGACGCCGGCGGTGCGCAGCGGCTGGTCGCAGGCCCTGGGCACCGCGCCCTCGGCCCCGTCGGCCGAAGCGGCCGAGGCGCTGTTGCGGCTTGAAATGGCGGCGGAAGTGCCGACGCCGGCCGAGCAGCTGGACGCCCGTCGCGCCTTGCAGCTCAAGCTCCTGACCCGGCGCGGCGACCCGACACCCGAACAGACCTGGGGCCAGGACGCCGGCAAGGTGCTGGCCGCCAACCACGATGCGGTCTCGGCACGCCGGCTTCAGAACGCCCTCAAGGCGCTGCTGCGCAAGTGATGGCGGCACGGTTGCCCCGGGCGGGGCGACCGCTGCTCAGCGGCTCTGAGGCGCGGTGAAAAACGCGTCGAACATCTGCACCAGCGCGCCCAACTCGGCCTGCAGCGCTGCGCGGTTCACGAAGTAGGCCTCGCACGCCACGGCGAAGAACTCGGCCGGCGACTGGGCCCCGTAGGGGTCCAGCCAAGGCTCCTCGCCGCCGAAACGCTCGGCCAGGATGGCTTTCTCGCGCAGGGCCTCATAGGCCGGCTGCAGCACCGCGAACCAGGCGCTGCGTGCCTCTCGCGCGCTGCACGTGCCCAGGAAGCCCGGCGGCAGTGGCGGACAGCCATCGGCCGTGCCGCTGCGCATGTCGATCTTGTGGGCGAACTCGTGGATCACGACGTTGTAGCCATCGGCCCGCGTGACGCTGCTGGCCAACACGTCCTGCCAGCTCAGCATCACCGGCCCGCGGTCCATGGCCTCGCCGGCGACGATCTCGTCGTACTGGTGCACCACCCCGGTGGCGTCGGTCACCGTGCGGTGCGCCACCACCTCCGAGGGATGGATCACGATGCCGACGAAATCGTCGTACCAGCGCATGCCGCCCTTCAGGTGCAGCACCGGCAGCACGGCCTGGGCGGCGACCGCCAGCGCCACCTCGTCGGTGATGACGAAGCCGTGCGCGCCATGGAACTGCTTGTCGCGAAGAAAGGCCGCGGCCAGTCCGCGCAACCGCTCCAGGTCGGCCGCCGGCCGTTCGGCCAGGAACGGGTAGCGTGCCAGCGTGGCTTGCCAGGCGGCGTCGGGCAGGCGGGCGGGGGCGCGCAGCCGGCGCAGCCAGCCGAACATCAGCGCAGATCGACGCGCTGGGCGCCGGCGCTCGACAGGCACAGCAACTGGGCGCGCGGCGGGTGCGCCGCCGCGTCCCAGTCGCTCAGCACGATGCGGCGCAAGCCTTGTCCGAGGTCGTGGATCGCCGGCCTGTGGGTGTGGCCATGCACCAGGGTACTGGCGCCGGCCTGCCGCAGCCAGGCGCGCGCGGCATCGGCATCGACATCGGCCCAGACCATGTCGGCGCTGCGCTTGCGGTCTTCGCTCTGGGCCCGCACCGAACGCGCGAGCGTGCGGCGCTCCTCGAGCGGGCGGGCCAGAAGCGCCTGCTGCCACTCGGGCGTACGCACCTGGTCCCGGAAACGCAGGTACTCGGTGTCCTCGAGGCACAGCGCGTCGCCATGGCTCAGGAGCCAGCGTTCGCCGTGCAGCACCAGTACCGTCGGATCGGCGACCAGCGTCATGCCGCAGCGCGCCGCGAAGTCGGCACCGACCAGGAAGTCGCGATTGCCGTGCATGAAAAAGACCGGCCGCCGCGCGGATGCCGCGCGCAGCACGTCGGCGCATTGCGCTTCGAAGCCGGGCAGGGCGGCGGCGTCGTCCCCGACCCAGACCTCGAACAGGTCGCCGAGAATGAACACGGCGTCGGCCGGCGTGGTGTCGAGGTAGCCCCGCCAGGCGTCGACGGTGGCGGGCTCCGCCGCCTGCAGGTGCAGGTCGGAGATGAGGTCGACCGTGCGCCAGGCCGAGGGCGCGACGATCTCGGCGAAAGCCGCCATGCGCGGGTGTCAGGGCCTCAGGCCTTGACGACGGCCTTCTCGATCACGACGTCCTCGAGCGGCACGTCATCGTGGAAACCCTTGCGGCCGGTCTTGGCGGCCTTGATCGCATCCACTACTTCCTTGCCGCCGACGACCTTGCCGAACACCGCATAGCCCCAGCCCTGGGCCGAAGGGGCCGTGTGGTTCAGGAAGCCGTTGTCGGCCACGTTGATGAAGAACTGCGCGGTGGCCGAGTGGGGCGCGTTGGTGCGCGCCATGGCGACCGTGTAGTTGTCGTTCTTGAGGCCGTTGTTGGCCTCGTTCTGGATCTCGGCGCCGCACGGCTTCTGGGTCATGCCGGGCTCGAAGCCGCCGCCCTGGACCATGAAGCCCGGGATCACGCGGTGGAACACCGTGTTGTCGTAGTGACCCTTGGTGACGTAGGCGAGGAAGTTCTCGACCGTCTTGGGGGCCTTGTCCTGATCGAGTTCGAGCGTGATGACGCCCTTGTCCTTGATGTGCAGTTCGACTTGCGGGTTGCTCATGGGAGTTCCTTTGTTTACTTCGCCAGGGTGGCGGATTGGATGGTGATGGTTTCGACCGGCACGTCCGGCATGCCGGCCTTGATGCCCGTGCGTGCGGCGCGAATCTTGTCGACCACGTCGGCGCCCGAGACCACCTTGCCGAACACCGCGTAGCCGTGGCCGTCGGGGTTCGGCGCGTCGAGCATGGTGTTGTCCTTCACGTTGATGAAGAACTGCGCGGTGGCGGAGTTCGGGTCCGACGTGCGCGCCATGGCGATCGTGTACTTGTCGTTCTTGAGACCGTTCTTGGCCTCGAGCGGGATCGGCGCGCGGGTCGGCTTCTGCTTCAGGTCGGGCGTGAAGCCGCCGCCCTGGATCATGAAGCCGTCGATGACGCGGTGGAACACCGTGCCGTCGTACTGCTTGTCCTTGACGTACTGGAGGAAGTTCTCGACCGTCTTGGGCGCCTTGTCGGGCGCCAGTTCGATCACGATGTCGCCGGCCGAGGTAGCGAGCTTGACGCGCGGCGCGCTCTGCGCCCAGCTGGGCACGGCAGTGGCGGCAAGGGCCAGCGTGGCAGCCAGGGCGAGGGCCCGGCGGCGCGACAGGACTTGTAGATTCACGGGTGGATCGCTTTCAGGTGAGTGCGCTGCGGCGGCGCGTTCTGGAAAGGGTTCAGTTGCGCACCGGCTTGCGCACCGGCGGGAGCGCCGGCGGCAGGGTGTCCGCGGCCGGCGCGCCGAACATCTGGCGCACCAGCGCGAGCTTCGGCGGCACCGTGGTGTTGCCGGCCTCCAGCTTCAGCGAACGGCCGTAGGACTGGGCGGCCAGCCGCGCATACACGTCGCCGAGGTTCTCGTGCGCCGTCGCGTAGTCGGGGTTGAGCTTGATCGCCATCTCGAGCGCGGCCCGCGCCTTGTCGAACTGGCTCTGGGCTGCATAGAGCGCGGCCAGATTGTTGTAGGGCTCGGGCAGCTCCGGGAAATCCTGCGTCAGCGCCGTGAAGGCCGCGACCGCGTCGGCCTGCTTGCCCTGCTCGGTCAGGATCACGCCGCGCAGGAAGCGCATCTGCGGGTCGCGCGGCTTGCCGGCGATGTAGGCGTCCGCCTTGGCCAGCGCCTGGTCGGCCTTGCCCTGGCGCAGCAGGGTGTTGACGTCGGCGTAGTCGTCCGCGTGGGCGGCGCCGACCAGCAGCGCGAGCAGGAGTGCGGCGAGGATCCGGAAGGTGCGGGGCATGAAGGAGGAGGGGTAGAAAGCGGCGTGCTGCATGGAGCCTCGAGAGTAGGAGGGGACGCGGGCCTCGTAAACACGCGGAAAACTTCCGGCGGTGGCCGTTTATACTGGGCGTGATTGTAGCCGAGGGGCCATCTCCAGCCGTTCGTCGCCACACCCCCCGTCACCCCTGAAAAACCCCCATCGTTCGCCCGTTCCAGCACGTGCGCGAATCGACGTTTCCGAGCCTCATGAGTCTTCGCATCTACAACACGCTCTCGCGTGAACTGGAGAAATTTTCCCCTCTGCAACCCGGCAGGGTGCGCATGTACGTGTGCGGCATGACGGTCTACGACTACTGCCACCTGGGCCATGCGCGTTCGATGATCGCCTTCGACGTGGTGCAGCGCTGGCTCAAGACCTCGGGCCTGGTGGTGGACTACGTGCGCAACATCACCGACATCGACGACAAGATCATCCGCCGCGCGGTCGAGAACGGCGAGAGCATCCGGGCGCTCACCGATCGGATGATCGACGCCTTGCACGAAGACGCCGACGCACTCGGCATCGAACGGCCTACACACGAGCCGCGTGCCACGGAGTTCATTCCGCAGATGCTGTCGATGATCTCCACGCTTGAGCAGAAGGGCCTGGCCTACCGCTCGTCCAACGGCGACGTGAACTTCGCCGTGCGCAAGTTCCCCGGTTACGGCAAGCTCAGCGGCAAGACGCTCGACGAGCTGCATGCCGGCGAGCGCGTGGCCGTGCTCGACGGCAAGGACGACCCGCTCGATCCGGTGCTCTGGAAGAGCGCCAAGCCGGCCGAGCCCGACGAGGTCAAGTGGGCCAGCGACTTCGGCGCCGGCCGTCCCGGCTGGCACATCGAGTGCTCGGCCATGGCCTGCCAACTGCTCGGCGAGACCCTCGACATCCATGGCGGCGGCGCCGACCTGCAGTTTCCGCACCACGAGAACGAGATCGCGCAGAGCGAAGGCGCGAATGGCAAGCCGCTGGCCCGCACCTGGATGCACAACGGCTTCATCAACATCGACGACGAGAAGATGTCCAAGAGCCTGGGCAATTTCTTCCTGATCCGCGACGTGCTGAAGAAATTCGACGCCGAAACCGTGCGCTTCTTCGTCGTCCGGGCGCACTACCGCAGCCCGCTCAACTACAGCGACGTGCATCTGGGCGACGCGCGCAATTCGCTGCGTCGGCTGTACAACGCGCTCGCCCTGGTGCCGCCGGCGCCGGTGGCGATCGACTGGGGCAACCCCTATGCGGCGCGCTTCAAGGCGGCGATGGACGAAGACTTCGGCACCCCCGAAGCCGTGGCCGTGCTGTTCGACCTCGCGGGTGAGGTCAATCGCACGCAGTCGAGCGAGGCGGCCGGCCTGCTGAAGGCGCTGGCCGGTTGCCTGAACCTGCTGCAAGCCGATCCGCAGGCCTTCCTGCAGGCCGGCAGCACGCTCGACGAGGCCACCATCCAGGCCCTGATCCAGCAGCGCGCCGATGCCAAGGCGGCGAAGGACTTCGCCGAGGCCGACCGCATCCGCCGCGAGCTGCTGGCCCAGGGCATCGTGCTGAAGGACTCGGCGAGCGGCACCACCTGGACCTCGGCGCAGTGAGCGCCGCCACCCGCACCATGGCCGCCAAGGAGCCGACCGTCCAGGTCTTCACGCCCGATTACTGGGAGGACGCCTGCAAGCACCTGGCCCGGAAGGACCGCGTCATGAAGCGGCTGATCCCGCGCTTCGGCGACGTCCGCCTGGAGTCGCGCGGCGACCCATTCACGACCCTCGCACGCAGCATTGTCGGCCAGCAGATTTCGGTGCCGGCGGCGCAGACGGTCTGGCGCCGCTTCGTGGAACTGCCGCGCAAGCTGACGCCGGCCAGCGTGCTGAAGCTCAAGGTTGACGACATGCGCGGCGCCGGCCTCTCGGCGCGCAAGGTCGAGTACCTGGTCGATCTGGCGATCCATTTCGACTCGGGCGCGGTGCACGTCGACGCCTGGGAAAACATGTCCGACGAGATGATCATCGCGGAACTGATCGCGATCCGCGGTATCTCTCGATGGACCGCCGAGATGTTCCTGATCTTCCACCTGATGCGCCCCAACGTGCTGCCGCTGGACGACCCCGGCCTGATCAGCGGCATCAGCCAGAACTATTTTTCGGGTGATCCGGTCAGCCGCAGCGACGCCCGCGAGGTGGCCGTCGCCTGGGCGCCGTATTGCAGCGTGGCGACTTGGTATATTTGGCGATCGCTCGACCCGCAACCGGTCGTTACTGAATAACAGGAGAAGACGTTGGCGAAACGAACCTTTCTCGACTTCGAGCAGCCCGTGGCCGAGCTCGAAAGCAAGATCGAAGAACTGCGTTATGTACAGACCGAATCCGCGGTCGACATCTCTGAAGAAATCGATCAACTGGGCAAGAAAAGCCTGCAGCTCACCAAGGACATCTACAGCGACCTGACGCCCTGGCAGATCACCAAGATCGCCCGCCATCCCGAGCGCCCCTACACGCTCGATTACGTGAACGAGATCTTCACCGACTTCGTCGAGTTGCATGGCGACCGCCACTTCTCGGACGATCTGTCGATCGTGGGCGGCCTGGCGCGCTTCAACGGCACGCCCTGCATGGTGCTGGGCCACCAGAAGGGCCGCGACACCAAGGAGCGCACCGCGCGCAACTTCGGCATGAGCAAGCCCGAGGGCTACCGCAAGGCGCTCCGGCTCATGAAGACGGCCGAGAAGTTCAAGCTGCCGGTCTTCACCTTCGTCGACACGCCGGGCGCCTATCCGGGCATCGACGCCGAGGAGCGCGGCCAGTCGGAGGCCATCGGCCGCAACATCTTCGAGATGGCGCAGCTCGAGGTGCCGATCATCGTCACCATCATCGGCGAGGGCGGCTCCGGCGGCGCGCTGGCGATCTCGGTCGGCGACCAGCTGGTGATGCTGCAGTACTCGATCTATTCGGTGATCAGCCCCGAAGGCTGCGCCTCGATCCTCTGGAAGACCAGTGATCGTGCCCAGGAAGCCGCGGATGCCCTGGGCATCACGGCGCACCGCCTCAAGGCGCTGGGCCTGGTCGACAAGATCGTCAACGAACCGGTCGGCGGCGCGCATCGCGACCACCGCCAGATGGCGGCCTTCCTCAAGCGCGCGCTCAACGACTCGTTCCGCCAGGTCAGCGACCTGTCGACCAAGGATCTGCTGAACCGCCGCTACGAGCGGCTGCAGAGCTACGGCCGCTTCGCCGACACCAAGGCCGACAGCGGCAAGTAGGGCGCCGCGGCCGCCGGCCGCCGTTTCGCCCGTCGCCATGGAAAACCCCGCCGTCCACGCACTCGCGGCCTGGCCGGCGCCGCTGCCTTTGGCGGTCGCCTACAGCGGCGGCGCCGATTCCACCGCCTTGCTGCATGCCGCCGCCGCGCGCTGGCCGGGGCAGGTGCATGCGCTGCACGTGCATCACGGGCTGCAGCAGGCGGCCGATCGCTTTGAGAGCCATTGCGCGGCCACCTGCGCGGCCCTGGGCGTGCCCTTGCACGCGGCCCGTGTCGATGCCCGCCATGCGACGGGTGAGAGCCCGGAGGATGCCGCGCGCCGCGCTCGCTACGCCACGCTGGCGGCGCTGGCACTGGCGCAGGGTTTGCGGGACGTGGCGCTGGCCCAGCACGCCGATGACCAGGTCGAGACGATGCTGATCGCGCTCGGCCGCGGCGCCGGGCTCGACGGGCTGGCCGGCATGCCGCGCCGCATGGAGCGGCATGGCGTGAGCTTTCACCGGCCGCTGTTGGAACTCCGGGCCGATGCGCTGCGCGAATGGCTCGCCGCCGCCGGCGTGAGCCATATCGAAGACCCCAGCAACAGCGACCTGCGCTTCACGCGCAACCGGATCCGCCAGTTGCTGCTGCCGGCCCTGCAGGCAGCGCTGCCGCAGTACCGCGACACCTTTGCGCGCTCGGCACGCAATGCCGCCAGGGCCTCCGTCCTGCTCGCGGGGCTGGCCGAGCAGGATCTGGCCGAGGCCGGTTCGCCGCCGGCGCTGGCCGTGTTGCGGGCGCTGCCGCAGGAGCGTCTGGCCAATGCGCTGCGCCACTGGCTGCGGCGCGACCATGGCGCGGTGCCCAGTGAAGCGCAACTCCTGCAGCTGCAGGCGCAGATCGCCGCCTGCAGCACGCGGGGGCACCGGATCCGCCTCAAGATCGCGGCCGGGCGGGTCGAGCGGGAAGGCGGCGTGCTGCGTTGGTACAATGCTTCGCCCTTGTCGTAGCCCGCAGCCTCGGCGCTGAGTTCGGCTCGGCGGGCGCACGGATTCCGGCATTGCGGCGTCCGAACCCTTCTCTTTGACTTCACCCATGGCATTGATCGTTCATAAATACGGCGGCACGTCGATGGGCTCGACCGAGCGCATCCGCAATGTCGCCAAACGCGTCGCCAAGTGGGCGCGCGCCGGCCACCAGATGGTCGTGGTCCCGAGTGCCATGAGCGGCGAGACCAACCGCCTGCTCGGCCTGGCCAAGGAACTGGCGCCCGGCAATGCCGGCACCACCTACGCCCGCGAACTCGACATGCTTGCCGCAACCGGCGAGCAGGCTTCATCGGCCCTGCTGGCGATCGCGCTGCAGGCCGAGGGCCTTGAGGCCGTGAGCTATGCGGGCTGGCAGGTCCAGGTCAAGACCGACAGCGCCTACACGAAGGCGCGCATCGAGAGCATCGACGACGATCGCGTGCGCGCCGACCTCGACGCCGGCCGCGTCGTCGTCATCACCGGTTTCCAGGGCGTGGACGAGGGCGGCAACATCACGACCCTCGGGCGCGGCGGCAGCGACACCTCGGCGGTGGCGATCGCGGCGGCGCTGAAGGCCCACGAGTGCCTGACCTTCACCGACGTCGACGGCGTCTACACCACCGACCCGCGCGTGGAGCCCGACGCGCGCCGGCTCAAGACCGTGAGCTTCGAGGAAATGCTCGAGATGGCGAGCCTGGGCTCCAAGGTGCTGCAGATCCGCTCGGTCGAATTCGCCGGCAAGTACAAGGTGCCGCTGCGCGTGCTGTCGAGCTTCACGCCCTGGGACATCGACATCGAGGAAGAAGCCAAGTCCGGCACGCTGATCACTTTCGAGGAAGACGAAAACATGGAAAAAGCCGTCGTATCCGGCATTGCCTTCAACCGCGACGAAGCCAAGATCTCGGTGCTCGGCGTGCCCGACAAGCCGGGCATCGCGTACCACATCCTCGGCGCTGTCGCGGACGCCAACATCGAGGTCGACGTGATCATCCAGAACCTGAG
This sequence comes from Variovorax sp. P2_H12, assembly GCF_056403395.1. Lineage (NCBI taxonomy): Bacteria > Pseudomonadati > Pseudomonadota > Betaproteobacteria > Burkholderiales > Comamonadaceae > Variovorax > Variovorax sp. P2_H12. The sequence continues at coordinate 121,107 of NZ_JBFUFO010000003.1, forward strand.
CAAGGACGGTCGCACCGACTTCAGCTTCACGGTGCATCGCAACGACTACGCCAAGGCGATCGACCTGCTCAGGGACAAGGTGCTGCCCACGCTGGGCGCGGCCGACATCGTCGGCGACACCAAGATCTGCAAGGTCAGCATCGTCGGCATCGGCATGCGCAGCCACGTCGGCGTGGCGAGCAAGATGTTCCGCGTGCTGAGCGAAGAGGGCATCAACATCCAGATGATCTCGACCAGCGAGATCAAGACTTCGGTCGTGATCGACGAAAAATACATGGAACTCGCGGTCCGCGCGTTGCACAAAGCCTTCGATCTGGACCTGCCGACGGTTTGATCGTGGCATAATTGACGGCTCAGGAACTGTGACCGAGTGGCCGAAGGTGCTCCCCTGCTAAGGGAGTATGGGGTGTAGAGCCTCATCGAGGGTTCGAATCCCTCCGGTTCCGCCAGACATCGTCTTGGACGATCCCAAAAAGCCCCGCTGCATCCGTGCAACGGGGCTTTTTCATTGAGGCGCGCATTCCGATCCCGCCCACATCATGCTGCCACGCGCCATGCCGCGCTTCGACGCCGACGATGCCCAGTGCGCGGCCTTGTGGGCCTGCCTGAATCAGGGTCTGCCGAATGAATGGGCATCGCCCGCGCGTCCCGCCCCGGGCGGCGTCTGCAGGGCGCCGGTGCGCCGCCGGGTAACATCCCCGCATGCCCGAATTCACCCTCGAACTTGCCTCCGTCGTCGCTGTGACCTTTGCCTCCATCATGACCGTCGGCTTCGCCTGGCGCGAACGCAAGTGGGGGCCGGCGCTCATGATGGTCGGCATCGTGGGCTTCCTGGCCATCATCGCGTACGGCATCGTGCCGAAATTCTGAGCCAGGGTCGGGGTTCGGAGACGAACCCTCGCCCTCGCTATTGGACGATCAGCCCCTTCAACGCCGGGTCGGCCTCGGGCACGCTGAACTTCATGCCCTTGAGTGTCTTGACCAGCAATTGCGCGATCATCAGGTTGCGGTGCCGCTTGCTGTCGGCCGGGATCACGTGCCAGGGCGCCTCGTCGGTCGAGGTGGCGACCAGCGCCTTGTCGTAGGCCTGCTGGTAGGCATCCCATTTCTTGCGGACCTCGAGATCGGCCAGCGCGAACTTCCACTGCTTGCCGGGTTCGTCGATGCGGGCCTGCAGGCGCACGCGCTGCTCGTCCTTGCTGATGTGCAGCATGCATTTCACGATGACGGTGCCGGTCTGGGTCAGCAGCCGTTCGAAGTCGTTGATCAGCGCGAAGCGCTGCCGCGTCTCGTCCTTGCCGATCGTGCCCTCGACCACCGGCACCAGCACGTCCTCGTAGTGACTGCGGTTCCACACGGTGATGTCGCCGGTGCGCGGCGCCGCGGCATGGCAGCGCCACAGGAAGTCGTGCGCGCGCTCCTCCTCGGTCGGGGCCTTGAAGGCGGTCACCTTGACGCCCAGCGGCGAGGTGCGCGAGAACACCCAGCGGATCGTGCCGTCCTTGCCGCTGGTGTCCAGGCCCTGCAGCACCAGCAGCAGCTTGCGCCGCCCTTCGGCGTGCAGCAGGTTCTGCAGCGTGTCGAGTTCGATGGCCAGGGCATCGAGCTCGGCGCGCTGCGCATCGTCGTTGCCCTCGAGAAAGGGCGTCTCGGCGGGGTCGACGCCCGCCAGGCTGAACTTGCTGTCGACGCGGTACTTCTTGAAGCTGGCCATCGGCGGGGGTTCCTTCACTCGTTGTCGTCGGGCTCGAGCGAGGCGCTCCAGCGGTTGTCCCAGTCGGCGCGGCGGGCGCCGTCGAGCTCGCGCCGGTCGCGCTTGGTGGGCCGGCCCTGCTCGATGGCGAGCGCCGGTTCGCTGCCGAGCCGGCGCTGTTCGCGCGCGGCGGCCTGCGCCGCCAGGCTCTCGGGCGTCTCTTCGTACAGCTGCTGCGCGATCGGGGCCGGGCCGCGCTGGCCGCTGATGCCGCGCACCCGCACCACGCGCGACAGGCTGCCGAGCCGCATCGTCACCGTGTCGCCCACCTTGACTTCGCGCGAGGCCTTGGCGACGTCGCCGTTGACCTGCACGCGGTTCTTGCCGATTTCCTCGGCGGCAAGCGAGCGCGTCTTGAAGAAGCGCGCGGCCCAGAGCCATTTGTCGATGCGAAGACGGTCCATGTGTCAGCGATTGTCGCGCGCCTGCGGGAATCGCACGACTGCATCGAGCCCGACGGTCCGTCCGTCGGCTGTCCGGTTCTCCAGCGCGATGCGGCCGCCCAGCGCCAGCACGATCTCGCGGCAGATCGCCAGCCCGAGGCCGGAGCCGCTGGCGACGTCGCCGGCCGCGAAGGGCGCGAACAGCCGCTGCCGCAGCTCGTCGGAGATGCCCCGGCCGTGGTCGCTCACCACCAGCAGCGCCGTGTCGCCTTCGGCATGCACCTTCACCGTCAGCGCGGCGCCGCGCGGGCTGTGCTTGATCGCGTTGTGCAGCAGGTTGCGCGCGAGCTCCTGCAGCATCCAGCGGTGGGCGCGCACCGGCACCGGCGCCGGATCCGTGCAGAGCTCGAAATCGAGCGCCTTGTCCGCGACCAGCGGCGACAGGTCGAGTGCGACCTCGCGCACGGCCTCGCCGAGGTCCAGGGTGACCGACTCCGGCTGCTGGCGCAGCTGCTCGACCTTGGCCAGCGAGAGCATCTGGTTGGCGAGCGCGGTGGCGCGTTCCACGGTCTCGCTGATTTCGCCCAGCGCCTGGTCGGGCGGCACGTCGCCGCGGCGTGCCGACTGCACCTGTGCCTTGAGCACCGCGAGCGGCGTGCGCAACTGGTGGGCGCTGTCGCGCACGAAGCGTTTCTGATGGTCCAGCAGGCGCTGCAGGCGGCCCATGACCTGGGTGGTGGCATCGATCAGCGGCCGCAGTTCGCGCGGCGCGTCAGGCGCCTCGATCGGCGAGAGGTCGTCGGCGGCGCGGGCCTGGATCGTCTCGCCGAGCGCCCGCACCGGACGGGTGGCGCGCTGCACCACGACGACGGTGACCGCGGCAATCACGCCCAGCAGCACCAACTGCCGCCACAGCGTGTCGAGCAGCAGCTTGCGCGCCAGGGTCTCGCGCAGCTCCAGCGTCTCGGCCACCTGCACCACGGCCATGCCGCGCCCGCGGGCGCTGGCGACCGGCTGCAGCAGCACCGCCACGCGCACCGGCATGCTGCGAAACTCGGCGTCGTAGAAATCGACCAGCGCCGCGTAGGGCGGCCGGTCGGGCAGCTTGCCGCGCCAGAACGGAAGTTCCGCGAAGCCCGAGACCATCTCGCCGTCGAGCCCGGAGACGCGGTAGTACATGCGGCTCTGGTTGTCGGCTTCGAAGGCCTCGAGCGCGGAGTAGGGCACGATGGCCCGCAGCGAGGCGGCCTGGTCGTAGCCTTCGACGTCGAGCTGTTCGCCGATGGTCTTGGCGGAGGCCAGCAGGGTGCGGTCGTAGGCGGTGGTCGCGGCCGCCAGGCTCTGGCGATAGAGGCTCACGCTGTTGATCACGATGAACAGCGCGATCGGCGCCAGGATGCCCAGCAGCAGCCTGGCGCGCAGCGAGGCCGCCCGCATCATGTCTCTTCGCGCAGCAGGTAGCCCAGCCCGCGCAGCGTCATCAGGGTGGCGCCGGTGGCGGCCAGCTTCTTGCGCAGGCGATACACCACGACTTCGACCGCCTCGTACTGCACGTCCGCCTCGCCCGGAAACACCAGTTCGAACAGGCGCTCCTTGCTGACCGCGTGGCCGGGCTTGACCATCAGCGCCTTGAGCAGCGCCAGCTCTCGCGGCGTGAGTTCGAGCACCTCGGCGCGATGGTAGATCGCGCCGCTGTCGGGTTCGTAGCGCAGGCCGCCGACTTCCGGTAGGCGCGCCGGCGAGTCGGCGCCGGCGCCTTGGTGGCGGCGGTTCAGGGCCCGGATGCGGGCTTCGAGTTCGTCGAGGTCGAAGGGCTTGGGCAGGTAGTCGTCGGCCCCGGCGTTCAGGCCGACGATGCGGTCACCCACGGTGCCGCGGGCGGTCAGCAGCAGCACCGGCGTGCGCAGCCCGGCCGCGCGGGCCTGGGCCAGCACCTGCAGGCCGTCGAGCCCGGGCAGGCTCAGGTCGAGCGCGACCACGTCGGGCTCGAGTTCCTGCCATTGCGCCAGCGCGCGGGCGCCGTCGCCGCAGATGCGCACGTCGATCTGGCGGCGTCCGAGCGTGCGCTGCAGGGTGGTTTGCATCGACGGATCGTCTTCGATTAGCAGCAGCTTCATTCCGCGATTTTCGGTGTTTACCCCAGTGCCGCGGACAGCCAACTGACAGCGGGGCGGCGCATCATAGCGGCGTCAGCTTCCTCTCAGCTTGCCCATACATCCAAGGAGACATGCATGCGTCGCGATACCTTCCTGAAGTCACTGGCCGCCCTGGCCGCCACCGGAGCCCTGCCGTTGTCGGCCTGGGCCGCCGCCAACGTCAAGATGATGATCCCCGCCAATCCGGGCGGCGGCTGGGACACCACCGGGCGGGCGCTGGGCAAGGCGCTGACCGACGGCAAGCTGGCGGACACGGTGACCTACGACAACAAGGGCGGCGCGGCCGGCGCGCTGGGCTTGGCCCAGTTCGTCAACGGCTCCAAGGGTGACCCGAACGCGATGATGATCATGGGCGCCGTGATGCTCGGCGGCATCATCACCGGCAAGCCGCCGGTGAGCCTGTCGCAGGCCACGCCGATCGCCCGCATCACGAGCGAGTACAACGTCTTCGTGCTGCCCGCGAGTTCGCCGCTCAAGACCATGAAGGACGTGATCGAGCAACTCAAGAAGGACCCGGGCAGCGTCAAGTGGGGCGGCGGCTCGCGCGGCTCCACCGAGCACATCGCGGCCGCGATGATCGCGTCGAAGGTCGGCGTCGATCCGTCCAAGATCAACTACGTCGCGTTCCGGGGCGGCGGCGAGGCCACGGCGGCGATCCTGGGCGGCAACGTCACGGTCGGCGGCAGCGGCTTCAGCGAATTCGCCGAATACATCAACGCCGGCAAGATGCGCGCGATCGCGGTCACCTCGGCGCAGCGCCTGCCGGGCATCAACGTGCCGACGCTCAAGGAGCAGGGCATCGACGTCGAGATCGGCAACTGGCGCGGCGTCTATGGCGCGCCCGGGATCACGCCCGAGCAGCGCAAGGCGCTGACCGACATGGTGCTGGCGGCGCTCAAGACGCCGGCCTGGGGCGAAGCCCTGAAGAAGAACGACTGGACGCCCGCGGTGCTGTCCGGCGAGGCCTTCGCCAAGTTCGTCGACGACGAGTTCGCGAGCCTGCGCGCCACCATGGTCAAGTCCGGCATGGTCTGACGAGCCCCCACGCTCCGTCACTTCGTGTGGTCGCTGCCCCCCGAGGGGGCCGCGGGCCGCCTTGGGGCGGCCCGGCGCCGGCCTGATGCGCGCCGATGAAAGAACACAGGGCGGCGTGCTCTTTTTTTTGATTGACACCCGAGGTCCAGAACAATGTCCAACATTGACCCTCTTTTGGGCGCGCACGTGTTGCACGCTTCCCCGTCCGAGCCGCCGGCGATCTGGCCGCAGACACTGGTCGGTGTCGGCGTGCTCATCACCGGCCTGGCCCTCGCCTTCGGCGCCATCGGCATTTCCTCCGAGGCCGGCTACGGCGGCGTCGGCCCCAATTTCCTGCCCTGGCTGGTCTCGATCGCGCTGACGGTGTGCGGCGGCTGGATCATCTGGGAGGCGCGCACCGGCGGTTTTCGCGAGATGGATGCGCCTTCGGGCGCGGTCCGCTCGTACTGGGCAGGTTTCGCGTGGGTGTCGGCGGGCCTTTTGTTGAACGCCGCACTGATCACCTCGATCGGCTTCATCCTGAGCTGCACGCTGTGCTACGTGCTCGCGGTGCAGGGCCTGCGCCGCGCCAGCGGGCAGGGCGGCGTCAATGCGCCGCGCACCTGGCTCATCGACCTCGTGACCGGCGCACTGATCGCGGCGCCGGTGTTCTGGATGTTCACGCAGTTCCTGGCGATCAATCTGCCGGGTCTCACCAGCACCGGGTGGCTCTGACATGACAAACCCCCACGCTCATCACTTCGTGTATTCGCTGCCCCCCGAGGGGGCGCAGGCCTCCCTTGGGGCGGCCCGGCGGGAGGCCTGACATGGAAATCTTCAACGCATTGATGCACGGTTTCGCGCTGGCGATCACGCCCGCGAATCTTCTCTGGTGCCTGGTGGGCTGCGCCCTGGGCACGGCGGTCGGCGTGCTGCCCGGCATCGGTCCGGCGGTGGCGGTGGCGATGCTGCTGCCGATCACCGGCAAGGTCGACGTCACGGCCTCGATGATCTTCTTCTCGGGCATCTACTACGGCGCCATGTACGGCGGCTCGACCACCTCCATCCTGCTCAACACGCCCGGCGAGACCGCCAGCATGGTGACCGCGATGGAGGGCAACAAGATGGCCAAGAGCGGGCGCGCGGGCGCGGCGCTCGCGACGGCCGCGATCGGCTCCTTCGTGGCCGGCACCATCGCCACCGTGGTCGTCACGCTGTTCGCGCCCTTCGTTGCCGAATTCGCGGTCAAGCTGGGCCCGCCCGAGTATTTCCTGCTCATGCTGCTGGCCTTCACCACGGTCAGCGCGGTGCTCGGCAAGAGCACCCTGCGCGGCATGACGGCGCTGTTCATCGGCCTGGCGGCCGGCTGCATCGGCCTTGACCAGATCTCGGGGCAAGGCCGCTACACCGGCGGCGTCCCCGAGCTGCTCGACGGCATCGAGATCGTGCTGGTCGCGGTGGGCCTTTTCGCAGTGGCCGAGGTGCTCTATGCGGTGCTCTACGAGGGCAAGGTGGTCGAAGGGCAGAACAAGCTGAGCCGCGTCCACATGACGGCGCGCGACTGGAAACGCTCGATCCCGGCCTGGCTGCGCGGCACCGCCATCGGCACCCCGTTCGGCTGCATCCCGGCCGGCGGCACGGAGATTCCGACCTTCCTGAGCTACGCCACCGAAAAGAAGCTGGCCAAGGACGCGGACGCCAAGGCCGAGTTCGGCACCAAGGGTGCGATCGAGGGCGTTGCCGGCCCCGAGGCCGCCAACAACGCGACCGTGACCGCGGCGCTGATCCCGTTGCTGACGCTGGGCATCCCGACCTCGAACACCACCGCGATCCTGCTCGGCGCGTTTCAGAACTACGGCATCCAGCCCGGACCGCAGCTGTTCACGACCTCGGCCGCGCTGGTGTGGGCACTGATCGCGTCGCTCTACATCGGCAACGTGATGCTGCTCGTGCTGAACCTGCCGATGGTGGGCCTGTGGGTCAAGCTGCTCAAGATCCCGAAGCCCCAGCTCTATGCGGGCATCCTGATCTTCGCGACGGTGGGTGCCTACGGCATGCGCCAGAGCGCCTTCGACCTGGTGCTGCTCTACGCCATCGGCGTGCTGGGCGTCGTCATGCGGCGCTTCGATTTTCCGACCGCCCCCGTGGTGGTCGGCATGATCCTCGGCCCGCTGGCGGAAGCGCAACTGCGCAACGCGATGTCGATCGGCGAGGGCAGTGCGGCGGTGTTCTTCCAGCGCCCGATGTCGATCGTGCTGGTGATCATCGTGCTGTCCGTGATGATCCTGCCGCGCGTTGCCAAGCGCATCGCCGAACGGCGCGCCGCCGCCGCTCTTTGACGGCGGCGACGCGAGACGGCACGCAAGAACGGACGAGCGCGCAGGCTCAGTTCTCTTCGGCTCCCGAGCCGTACTTCGCGGTGGTGGCCATCGGTGTGCTGGCGCCCTTGCGGCGCTGTACCTCGGCCACGAACTCCGGGCCGTTGCGCATGCGCTGGTAAGCCGCCAGTTGCGCGCGGTACGCCCCGCTCGACGGGTCGTAACTCTCCTGGTTGGCGACCTGGCTCATGCCGGACTTGATCCAGAGGCTCAGGTCGGCGCTGACTTCGGCCCGGCTCATCGCGCCCGGCGCCGTGTCGGCGGGGCCGACGCGCAACTCCGACGGCGCGCTGGCCATCGACCGGCTGGCCGCGTAGTCGGCCGTCACGGCCGAGCGGCTGGAGGCGCTGCCCGCGGTGGCGATCGGCGTGCCGACCCACTGCTCGGCGGGGACGGTCTGGGCAAAGGCCGTGGCGCTCGCCAGTGCCAATGCGCAGACACCGAGAAGTTGCTTGGCATTCATGATGAAATCTCCTGAAGGCTTGGATGTGCGGCCACGGATATCGCGGTCATCACAGGACGCAACTGTGACGATCCGGCGCCTGTCACGCTGTGCGTTTGCGCACGGCTTTTCGCAATCGATCCGACATCTCCGGGGAGGTCTGCCATGACGCTCCAACGTTCCAGTCTCGGCTTGCAGCAGATCGCGCTGCTGGAAGGGCTGTCGGCCGAGCGGCTGGACCGGCTCGCGCAGCACTGCCACTGGAAGAGCCTGCCGGCCGGGACGCCGGTGCTGCTGCGCTCGGAGCGCAACAGCGATGTCTACTTCCTCGTCTCCGGCGCACTGCGGGTGACCTCGTACTCGGCCAACGGCCGGCAGGTCACTTTTCGTGACCCGCAGGAGGGCGAGCATTTCGGCGACATCGCCGCCATCGACGGCCAGCCGCGATCGGCCGACGTCGTCACGCTCACGCCCACCGTGGTCGCCCGCCTGGACCGGGGTGCATTCCTGGGCCTGCTGCGCGACGAGCCGGTGGTCGCCGAGCGCGTGATGCGCGGCCTGGCGGCGCTGGTGCGGCAGCTGTCGGAGCGGGTCATCGACCTGAGCACGCTCGGGGTGCAGAACCGCGTGCACGCCGAACTGCTGCGACTGGCGCGGCTGGCCGGCGTCATCGACAACAGGGGGCGGCTGGAGCCGGCGCCGACCCATGCCGACCTGGCCAGCCGGATCGGCACCAACCGCGAACAGGTGACGCGGGAGCTCAACGCGCTGCGCCGCGAAGGGCTGCTCGCCAAGGACGGCAAGGCGCTGGTGGTGCCGGATGTGGCGCGGCTGGCCGCGCTGGTCGCGGAGGTGCGGGGCTTCGCCTGAACCGGTCAGTTGTGCGTGTGGCCGTGCGATTCGGTTGCGCTGCCGGCTGGCGCGCCGACCGGGACGACCACCCTGAGCGAACTCCTGGCGCCCTTGGCGTCCTCGAAACGCAAGGTGAGCGGGATGGTGCTGCCCTTGGCGATCGGTTGCTTCAGGTCCATCAGCATCACATGCAGGCCGCTCGGCTTGAGTTCGACGGTCTCCCGTGCCGGCAGCGCGAGGCCGCCCGGGACCTCGCGCATTCTCATCGTGTCGCCCTCCATCTTCATCTCGTGCACCTCGGCCACGCCGGCGACCGGCGTGGAGATGCCCACCAGCCGGGCGCCCGACGGCGCGGTGAGCTTCATGAAGGCGCCGGTGCCGCTCTGGCCGGGCACGGTCTGGCGCACCCAGGCATCGCGCACATCGACCGCCGCGACCCCCGCCGGCAGCACGTCGAGGCGGGCTGCGGGCAGGGCCAGCTTCGCGCTCGAGCCGGCCACCGGCAGCTGGGCCCAGTCGGCGCTGCCGACGTCACAGCTCTGCAGCACCTTGAAGTAGAGCGGGCCGGGCGTGTCGGTCAGCTTGCCGCGCACGATGAACTCGGCGCGCTCGGCGCCGGGCAGGGCGGTTTGTGCGGAGTCGGCTTTCCAGGCCACCTCGCGCGGCGTGGCGGTGAGCGTCCAGCCGGTGCGCGGCTGCGCCTGGACCAGCGTGAAGCCTTGGGGCAGCTGGACCCGCAGGCCGGTGGTCGTCTTGGCGTCGGTGCAGGCATGGCCGACGCGGAAGGCCGCGTCGTACTCGCTGCCGGCGGCGGCACCGCCGGCGGGCAGGCTGACGTGGGCCAGGGCGGCCGCGCTGAAGAGGGCCGCGCAGGCGGCGAGCGATCGGGTGGCGAAGGGAACGGTCATCGAAGTCTCCTTGGGTCGGGGGTCAAAGGTCGAAGCGCAGCTCGGCGCTGTAGGTGCGCTGCGGGTAGGGGTGGAAGTTCCAGTACTGGTAGTTGTTGGCATTGTCGATTCCGAAGGCGGCCGACCACTGCCGGTCGATCTGATAGCGCACGCGCAGGTCGACCGTGAAGTACTTGCTGGCGCCGAAATAGGCAAAGCCGTTGACGTCGCTGTTGTCGAGCGTCGAGTACTGCCGGCCGCTGTAGCGCGCTGCCGCCGTGAAGGCCCAGTGGGCATCGGGCTTGTAGGTGGCGTAGACCGTGGAGCGCCACTGCGGGACCCGGGGCTGCCATTTGCCGACGCTGGCCGGGAACAGCGGGTTCTCCACGATCTTCGAGTTGGCATAGGTGAGGCTCGCTCCCATGTCGAGCCCGCGCATCCACACATCCTGCCCGCTGTAGGAAAGCTCGACGCCGGTGGTGCGGACCTTCTCGATGTTCTGCACACGCGAGATGCTGGTGTTCGGGATGAGCTGGTTGTAGAGCGCGTCCTGCGTGGTCTCGTGGAACAGCGTGGCGCGGGCCAGGCCGTTGCCGAGGTCTTTCTCGGCCGTGAGTTCGCTGGTCCAGGACTTCTCCGGTTGGAGGAACGGGTCGTTGATGAAGGACAGCGCGCCGCCGGTGGTCGCGCCGTACAACTCGCCCACGGTCGGATAGCGCACGGCACGGCCCAGCGAGCCCTTGAGCACGGTGTCCTTCGTCAGCTGGTAGGCCAGCGCGGCCTTAGGGGATGCATCCGATTCGCTGCGCGACGCGTAGGTCAAGGTGTTCGTCGCGGTGGAGGTGAAGCCGTTGCTGGCTTGCCAGTCTTCCAGGCGAAGGCCCAGCACGGCCTTCCATTGCGGAGCGAACGACCAGCTGTCCTGTGCCCATGCGGCGACGGTCTCGGTGTTGCCGCCCACATGGCTGACCCGCGTGCCCGAGGGCCCGGTGAGCCAATTGCCGATCGCGTTGGTCTTCAGGATGCCGAGCTTGTAGGCATCGCGCTCGACACCGAAGTCGACGATGTGCGCCCCGGCGATCCCCTGCGGCCGCCAGGTCCCCCTGGCCGCGAGCGTGTTCCAGCCCGTGGCGCCGCCCTGGTCCTGCAGGGTCCCGGCACCGCCGAAGGCCGCCAGCGGCAGCGCCACCGTGGGCGCGCGCTGCTGGTCCTTCGAATAGTCGTAGAGGCTGGCGGCGACCTCCCAGTCCCATTCGCCCTGGGTATGGCTCTTGACCGAGAGGCCGTGCATGTAGTGCGTCTGCGCGTCGTTGGTGAGCGGAAAGGCGGTCGGAGCCAGCGTGAAGCTGCGCCCGAGGATGTTGATCGGTCCGCTGTAGACCGGCTGCCCGGCGGCATTGCTCAGGTAGCTCTCGGGCCGGCCCTCCGAACTGTTCTGCCACCAGCCCAGCGTGTAGGTGGCGGTCACCGTGGGCGAGAAGTCGTAGGCCAGCTTGAGCTTCGCGTGGTCCTGCACGGCGTGGTACTGGGTGCCGGAGCCCAGGATGTACCAGGGCGTGTTGGTGGTGTTGAGGCCCGGCACGAAGCCGACCACGGGGGTGCCGGCGCGCCCGGGCGTGCCCGAAGCCAGCGTCGCGGTCGTGAAGGTCAGCGGCTGGCTTTGGCTGTCGCCCCGGCTCACGTCGATGAACCATGCCCAGTCGCCGCTGCGGCTGCCGAGCGAGGCGCTGGTCTGCCAGCTGTTGAAGGTCCTGTGGGTGTTGTACAGGTCGTTGGGCTGCGACTGGTAGCCCATCTTGACGTGCGCCTCGAGCTGCGAGGGCATGCGCGTCACGTAGTCGACCACCGCGCCGGCCGAGTTGCCCGGGTAGGCGGCGGAGAAGGGGCCGTACATCACGTCGACGCGCTCGATCTCCTCGGGCGTCACCAGGCCCCAGCGCGGCGCGTAGTTGGTGCCGTTGGCGATGCCGTTGCCGAGGTAGTTCGACAACAGGATGCCGTCGGCATAGACCGCCGAGCGCGCGCTGTTGCCGGTGCCGGAGGCGCGGGTGGACAGGATCGCGTGGTTGTAGTCGCCGATGTAGCGCTTGCGCACCAGCAGGCTGGGCAGGTACTTGAGCGCGTCCTCGCTGTCGGTGGCATTGATGCGGGTCTCGATCTCCTCGCGCGTCACCCCTTCGATGGTGGTCGGAATCTGGGTCGGCAGCGAGGTCGGCTGGCCGCCGGTCACGGTGACGACGCCGAGCGAGCGCGTGCGCTCGGGGGCCTCGTCGGCCGGGCGCGCGCTCTGCGAGTCCTGTGCCGAGGCGGGAAGGGCCCACCATGGGAATGCAGCGCTCAATGCGAGCGACAGCATGGTCTTGTTCATTGGAAGAATCCCCTCGGCACCTCATTCGGTGCCGGTGCATTGCTGGAAAAGCGCAGCGAAGCACCCGCCAGGGCGCCTCGTGCATCAGGTCTGAAGCAAGCTCAGGAGAGTGGGGGGCCGCGCGCCGGCAGAGGCGACGCGGTGGCCGCGGCGATACGCGCGGCCGGAATCGACTGGAGCGCATGGCCCAGGGGCTGGATCGCCGGCAGCGCGGCCAGCGGCAGGGCCGGCGGCGGTGCGCCGGCCGGCAGGCACAGCGGGCAGTCGAGGTGGCCGGTGGCGGGCGCTTGGGCGCCGTCGTCGGTCAGCACCACCAGCATGGAGGCGCCGGCGGCCGAGCAGACGATTTCCATGGGCTTCGGCTGCACCAGCGGGGAGGCCGCCGCGACGCCCAGCGACAGCGCGAACCAGGCCAGCACGAAGCTGGCGAGAAGGCGGGCGCGGCGAAGGGCGGGCATGGGCGCGATTATGCGGGTTCTCAGCGCGACGGCGGGTCGACCGGCACCACGGTGGTCGAGCGTTGCGAGCGCACCGTCTCGGTCGCGCCCGGCACCGGCTCGCCGGCCGGCGTGACCACCGTGGCACGGCGGTCGGGCGTGCGCGTCGTGACGTTGGCCGGCGGCCCGCCGCGCGCGCGGTCCAGCGCGGCACCGGCATCGCGCACGCAGGCCTCGCGCTCGGGCGCCGCCAGCTTGCCGCTGTTGCACACGGCCAACTGGCGCTCATGGCGCTCCTGGGCCTGCTGCAGATCGGCCGGCGCCTGGGCGGCGGCGCCGAGCGCGGTGGCCAGCAACGCGCCGCACATGGCGGCACGGAAAACGGTTCGAGTCATGGTGCGGCTCCGACGGTGGACGGTTCAGAGTCTATCCCGCGCCGTGCACCGCGTCCGGCTTCGCCTCGGGCGCCGCCGGCTTGCCGCGCAGGCGCCGCCCGGTGCGCCGGATCCAGCCCTCGACGTCGTCGACATAGGTGAACACCGCCGGCACCACCAGCAGGCTCAGCACGGTGGAGGTGATCAGTCCGCCGATCACCGCCATCGCCATCGGCGAGCGGAAGCTCGAGTCGGCCACACCCAACCCGACCGCGATCGGCAGCATGCCGGCGCCCATCGCCAGGGTGGTCATGATGATCGGCCGGGCCCGCTTGTGGCAGGCGTCGCGCAGCGCCTCCCAGCGCGAGAGGCCGTGCTCGCGGCGCGCCACGATCGCGTACTCCACCAGCAGGATCGAGTTCTTGGTCGCAATGCCCATCAGCATGATGAGCCCGATCAGCGAGGGCATCGACAGCGCCTTCTGGCCGATCAGCAGGCCGACGAAGGCCCCGCCGAGTGCCAGCGGCAGCGCGCACAGGATCGTGATCGGATGCAGGAAGTCCTTGAACAGCAGCACCAGCACGATGTAGATGCACAGCACGCCGGTCAGCATCGCCAGCCCGAAGCTCGCGAACAGCTCGGTCATGACCTCGGCGTCGCCGACCTCGGCCACCCGCACGCCGGGCGGCAGGCTGCGGATCGAGGGCAGCTTCATCGCCGCGTCCTTGGCGTCGCCCAAGCCGACGCCCGACAGCTCGATCTCGAAGTTGACATTGCGCGAACGGTCGTAGCGGTCGATCACGGCCGGGCCGCCCTCGACCGTGAGCGCGGCCACCTGGCCCAGCATCACGGGGCCGCGCGCGCCGGGTACGGCCAGGCGTTCGAGCAGCGCGAGGTTCTGGCGTGCCGAATCCTCCAGCTTGACCACGATCGGCACCTGGCGCTGCGCCAGGTTGAGCTTGGGCAGGTTCTGGTCGTAGTCGCCGAGGGTGGCGACGCGCAGCGTCTCGGCGATCGCGGAGCTCGTCACGCCGAGGTCGGCGGCGCGCGCGAAGTCGGGCCGCACCGCGATCTCGGGCCGGATCAGGCTCGCGGTCGAGGTGATGTTCCCCAGTCCCGGGATGGTGCGCAGGTCGCGCTCCACGGCGCGGGCCGCAGTGGTCAGCGCGGCCGCGTCGTCGCCGCTCAGCGCCAGGATGTACTTCTCGCCCGAGCCGCCGAGGCCGACCGTGCTGCGCACGCCGGGCAGCGTTTCGAGCGCGGCGCGGATCTGGTTCTCGATCACCTGCTTGCGCGGCCGGTCGCCGCGCGGGTCGAGCTGGATCGTGAGCGTCGCCTTGCGCGTTTCGGGCGTGCCGAAGTTGGCGAACGGGTCGCCGCCCGCGCTGCCGCCGCCGACCGTGATGTACACGCTGCGCACGTGGTCGATCGCCATCACGCGGCGGCGCGTTTCCTCGGCCGCCGCGGTGGTCTGGGCCAGCGTGGCGCCGGGCGCCAGCGAGAGGTAGACCTGGGTCTGCGAGTTGTCGTCGGGCGGGATGAAGCCGGTCTTGAGCAGCGGGATCATCGCCAGCGAGCCGAAGAAGAAGAGCGTGGCCAGCACCATCGTCGTGAAGCGGTGCCGCATGCTCCATTCGACCATTCGCATGTAGGCCGAGAGCCAGCGCGGTTCCCGCTCGGCGGTGACGATCGGCTTGAGGATGTAGGCCGCCATCATCGGCGTGAGCACCCGCGCCACCACCAGCGAGGCGAAGACCGCGAGCGAGGCGGTCCAGCCGAACTGCTTGAAGAACTTGCCCGCAATGCCGCTCATGAAGGCGGTGGGCAGGAACACCGCGATCAGCGTGAAGGTGGTGGCGATCACGGCCAGCCCGATCTCGTCGGCCGCTTCCATCGCCGCCTGGTAGGGCGACTTGCCCATGCGCAGGTGGCGCACGATGTTCTCGACCTCGACGATCGCATCGTCGACCAGGATGCCGACCACCAGCGACAGTGCCAGCAAGGTGACCACGTTGATCGAGAAGCCCAGCAGGTACATGCCGATGAAGGCCGGGATGACCGACATCGGCAGCGCCACTGCCGAGACGAAGGTTGCGCGCCAGTCGCGCAGGAACAGCCACACCACGATCACGGCCAGGATCGCGCCTTCGAAGAGCAGGTGCAGCGAGCCCAGGTATTCCTCCTCCACCGGGGCGACGAAGTTGAAGGCCTCGGTGAGCTCGATGTCCGGCCGCTGCGCGCGCATCTCGGCCAGCGCCTTCTGGATCGCGGCGCCGACCTCGACCTCGCTGGCACCGCGGCTGCGCGCCACCTCGAAGCCGACCACCGGCCGGCCGTCGAGCAGGGCGGCGGCGCGCGGCTCGGCGATGGTGTCGCGGATGCGGGCCACCTCGTCGAGGCGGATGCGGCGGCCGTCGGGCAGCGCGATCTGCATGGCGTTCAGCTGGTCGGCCGACTGCACCGTGGCCAGCGTGCGCACCGGCTGCTCGCTGCCGCCGACATCGGTGCGGCCGCCCGCGCTCTCGGTCTGCACCAGCCGCAGCTGGCGCGAGATGTCGGCCGCAGTGGCGCCCAGCGCCTGCAGCTTGGCCGGATCGAGGTCGACGTGCACCTGCCGCGTGACACCGCCGACGCGGTTCACCGCGCCGACGCCGGGCAGCGCCAGCAGCTTCTTGGTGACGTCGTTGTCGACGAACCACGAGAGCGCCTCGTCGTCCATCTTCGAGGACGCGATGGTGAAGGCCAGCACCGGCTGGGCCGCGAAGTCGAGCTTGGTGACCACCGGATCGCGCACGTCGGCCGGCAGGTCGGAGCGCACCCGCTGCACCGCGGAGCGCACGTCGTCGACCGCCTCCTGCACGGGCTTTTCGAGCCGGAACTCGACGATCAGCGTCGCCGCGCCGTCCTGCACCTTGGTCGTGATGTGCTTGAGGCCCTGGATGGTGGCGATGGCGTTCTCGAGCTTGCGCGCGACGTCGTTCTCGAGCTGAGAGGGCGCGGCGCCCGGCAGCGCGGCCGAGACCGTGACGGTCGGCAGGTCGATGTCGGGGAAGTTCTGCACCTTCATCGCGTTGAACGAGAGCAGACCACCAAAGGTGAGCAGCACGAACAGCATCACCGCCGGGATCGGGTTGCGGATGGACCAGGCCGAGACGTTCATGGGCGCTGCTCCTTTACTTGACGGCCTCGACGGCGGGTTTGGCGGCCGCGGGCGCATCGACCACCCGCACCAGGTCGCCATCGTTCAGGAAGCCGGCGCCCTGGACCACGACACGCGCATCGGCCGGCAGCGGGGTCGTGATCTCGACCCGGTCGCCGACCCGGCGGCCGGTCTCGACCTTGAGCTGCGCGACCCGGTGGTCGGGTTGCAGCAGCAGCAGGTAGTTGAAGCCGTCGCGCGGCACCACCGAGGCCTGCGGCACGGTCAGCGCGCTGGTGTGCCCGAGCTGGAAATCGCCGCGCGCGAACATGCCGGCCTTGAGTCCGGTGTTCTGCAGCACGTTCGGGATGTCGACGTAGACCAGCGCCGCGCGAGTCTGCGGGTCGACCGTCGGCGCCACGCTGCGCACCTTGCCGCTGACCTGGGCGCCGCCGGCGCTGGTGATCACCGCGGGCGTGCCGGCCGCGATGCGGCCGAGCTCGGACGAAGTGACCTCGGCGCGCCATTCGAGCCGGCCCTGGCGGACCATGCGGAACAGCTCGGTGCCGGCATTGACGACGCTGCCGACGGTGGCGGTGCGGGCGGAGATCACGCCGTCGTCGGGCGCCAGCACCTGCGCGTTGCGGCCGCGCACCTGTTGCGCAGCCAGCACCGCCTCGGCCGCCTCGACCCGCGCCTTGGCGGTCTGCTCGGCGGTCTGGTACTGGTTGATCTGCTGCTGGCTCATGGCGCCGGTGGCCTGCAGCGTGCGGGCCCGCGCGGCGGTGCCGGTGGCATCGGCGGCGGTGGCGCGGGCCTCGGCCAGCGAGGCCCTGGCCTGCGCCACGTCGGCCTGCACCGACTCGGCCGAGAAGGTGGCCAGCACCTGGCCCTTCTTTACCACGTCGCCGACGTTGACCCGCACCTCGGCCAGCTTGAGGCCGTTCGATTCGGAGCCGATGCTGGCCTCCTGCCAGGCCGCGACATTGCCGTTGGCCGCCAGCGTGACGCTGAGTTCGCTGGTTTCGGGCCTGGCGACCGTGACGGTCAGCGAGGGGCGTGCGGTGGCTTCGGGCTTCTTCTCGGGCGCGGCGGGCGGCTTGGCCCGCAGCAGCCAGAAGGCGCCGGCGACCAGGACCAGCACGGCGGCCAGCACGACGAGGAGGGTGGAACGCTTCATTCTTTTCATGGCGACGGGCGAGCGGAGGAGGTCGAAGTGGCGACGGATTCGGGCCGCATCCAGCCGCCGCCCATGGCGCGGTAAAGCGAGACCCAGGCTTCAGCGCGTTCGCGTTGCAGCGCGACGCGGGCGGTCTGCGAGACGAACAGCGTGCGTCTCGCATCCTCGAGATCGAACAGGCTCGCGAGGCCGGTGGTGTAGCGGGCCTGGGTGGCGTCGAAGGAGATCTGGTAGTTGCGCACCGCGGTGTCGGCGTCGGCCGCGCGGTCGTTGGTGCTCTGCAGGTTGATCAGCGCCTGTTCCACCTCGCTCACCGCGCGGCGCACGTTGGCGCGGTAGAGCGCCACGGATTCGTCGTAGCGGCCCTTGGCGGCGTCGTAGTTGGCCGCCAGCGTGCCGCCGTCGAAGATCGGAACGTTGAGCGCCAGCGGACCGAGGGTCCAGGTGTCCAGGGTTTCGCTGAACCCTCCGCCGCGCACCTTCAGCACGGCGATCGATCCCTGGAGCGACAGGCGCGGGAAGCGCTGGGCCAGCGCCGCGCCGGCCTCGCCGCTGGCCACGGCGACGTCGAGTTCGGCTGCGTAGACGTCCGGCCGCTGCGCCAGCGCCTCGGCCGGCACGCTGTAGACCGCCTGCACCGCGGGCAACGTGACGTCGATCGGGGCTGCGGCCAGCTTGGGCGCCAGCACCGTTCCCTCGATGCCGGTCAGCGCGACCAGCGCCTGTTGCTGGACGCTGCACAGTGCCCGCTGCTGCGTCAGGCGGCCGGCGGCCTCGGCGGCGCTGGCGCGGGCCAGCGCCGCATCGGCGGGCGCCGTGAATCCGGCTTGCGCGGACAACTCGGTCAGGCGCGCGGACTCGGCGCGCGACTGCGCGTCGGAGGTCGACACCACCAGCTGGCGCCGGCAGGCCCGTTCGGCCAGGTACGCGTTGGCGGTCTCGGCCGCCACCGACACCCGCGCGTCGTGCCAGCGCGCGTCGGCGCCCGCGTAGCGCGCCTGGCTGGCGTCGCGGCTGGCGCGCAGGCCGCCGAAGAGGTCGATCTCCCAGCTCGACAGCAGGCCGGCTTGCTGGGTGGTGATCGGCGGAATGTCCGTGCTGGTGCCGCTGGTGGCGCCGGTCGAGAAGCCCGAAGTCGGCGAATTGCCGCGGCTGGCCGACAGCGAGCCGTTGAGGTTCGGCACCAGCGCCGCGCCGGCCGCGACACGCGCGGCGCGGGCTTCGCCGATGCGCGCCTGCGCGCTGGCGACGGTCGGGCTGGCGGCCTCGGCGGCGACGATCAGTTCGACCAGCAACGGATCGTCGAGCTGGCGCCACCACTCGGCCAGCGACGGCATCGAGCCGCCGTGGGGCAGGGCCGCGGTGCCGGCGGGCAGGGGCGTCTGCCACTGCGCGGGCGTAGGCGCGGCCACCTGCTCGGGCGGGCGCGGGACGGCACAGGCGGCGAGCAGCAGGGGAGCGACGAGGCAAAGCGCAGGGAGCCGGGAATTCCTCATGAGATTCCGAAAAAAGAGTGACGTGCGATGGCGACAGGGTCGTTGCGCCAGGGCGTCGCAGGTGGCGGGAGGGCCTTGCAAGGCGCGCAGCATAGCAAGGTGGCGGGCGTTCTTGTCGTTGTGCGCCGCTTTCCGAAAACCCCCCATCGTAGCGCGGCAAAGCCGGCGGATTGATGCGCTTCGGCGGGTGCTTTGATGCACGCTACGATCCCCGCCATGCCCTCCGCCCCCGCCGCACCCCCCGCCTTGCCGCTCGACGCCGAAGGCATCCTCGCGCTCGCCGCGCGCTCGATGTTCCATCTGTTCTCCAGCATCAGCCAGGGCATGTTCCTGGTCGACCGCAGCGGCCGCATCGTCTGGGTCAACGAGGGCTACCGGCGCTTCCTGCCGGCGCTGGGCTTCTCGTCGATCGACCAGTTCCTCGGCCATCTGGTCGAAGACGTCATTCCCAACACCCAGATGCGCCGCGTGCTCGACACCGGCGAGCCGATCCTGATCGATCTGCTGACCAACAAGGCCGGCACCTTCGTGGTCAGCCGCATCCCGCTGCGCGAGGAGCGCGAGGGCGATGCCGGCGCCGCGCCCGG
The DNA here is from genome assembly GCF_056403395.1 of Variovorax sp. P2_H12. NCBI lineage: Bacteria > Pseudomonadati > Pseudomonadota > Betaproteobacteria > Burkholderiales > Comamonadaceae > Variovorax > Variovorax sp. P2_H12. Next base: position 140,553 of record NZ_JBFUFO010000003.1, read on the forward strand.
CGAGGTCATCGGCGCCATCGGCATCGTGCTGTTCGACCATCCCGAGACCACGCTGCAGCCGCTGATCAGCAAGTTCGCGCTGCTGCAGCGCGACCTCGACGACGCCCGGCGCGAACTTGCGAGCCAGCGCAACAACCCGCTGTACCAGCAGTCGGCCGACGGTCAGCGCCGATCGAAATACACCTTTGCGAGCTTCATCGGCAGCAGCCCGGCGGCGGTCGAGGTCAAGCGCCATGCGCGGCGCGCGGCGCAGTCGTCGAGCCCGGTGCTGCTGCTCGGCGAGACCGGCACCGGCAAGGAACTGCTGGCGCACGCGATCCATGCCGCCTCGGCGCGCGCCGGCGGCATGTTCGTCAGCGTCAACATCGCGGCCGTGCCCGACACGCTGCTCGAGGCCGAGTTCTTCGGCGTCGCGCCCGGCGCCTTCACCGGCGCCGACCGCAAGGCGCGCGAGGGCAAGTTCAAGCTGGCCGACGGCGGCACCCTGTTCCTCGATGAGATCGGCGACATGCCGCTCGGCCTGCAGGCCAAGCTGTTGCGCGCGCTGCAGGAGGGCGAGATCGAGCCGCTGGGCTCCAACAAGCTGGTCCCCTTCGATGCCCGGGTGATCGCCGCCACCTCGCGCGACTTGGCGGCGCTGGTGCGGGAAGGGCGCTTTCGCGAAGACCTCTACTACCGCCTCAATGTCTTGCCGGTGCGGGTGCCGCCGTTGCGCGAGCGGCGCGCCGACATTCCCGCGCTGGTCGAGACGCTGGGCGAGGACATGGCGCTGCGCAGCGGCGAGGCGCCGCCCGAACTGACGCCCGAAGCACTGGCCCTGCTCGCGGCCCAGCACTGGCGCGGCAACATCCGCGAACTGCGCAACGTGCTCGAGCAGGTGACCATGCGCAGCGACTCGCAGCGCATCGATGCCGCGCAACTGGAGCGCATCCTGCGCGAGGCTGGCCAGGAGCAGATCGCGGCGGCCGAGCCGATGCCGCCGCGCGCGGCCGCCGATTCGGCCGAAGGCGCGGCGCTGCTGCGGCCGCTGGCCCAGCAGGTGGCGGAACTCGAACGCCGCGCGATCGCCGCCGCGATGGCCGCGACCGGCGGCAACAAGCTGGCGAGCTCGCGCCTCTTGGGCATCTCGCGCGCGACCCTCTACGAACGTCTGGAAAACCCTGAATGAAAAACATGCAATTGCCTGAAAAACGGACAGCACAACTGTCCTGATTCCAGGCGATTTAGGGGTGATGCAAGGGAAAGTCCTTTGTTTTCAATGTGATGGAAGCTGGCATGAACTGTGCAATATTCAGCCATCACCTTCAGGAGACAAAGAATGCAACGTCGCTACCTCGTCGCGCTGGCCACCCTGGCTGCCGCTGGCGCCTTGACCCTCCCGGCCTGGGCCCAGTCCAACGAGATCAAGATCGCTCACGTCTACAGCAAGACCGGCCCGCTCGAGGCCTACGGCAAGCAGACCCAGACCGGCTTCATGATGGGCCTGGACTACGCGACCGGCGGCACCATGACCGTCAACGGCAAGAAGATCGTCGTGATCGAGAAGGACGACCAGGGCAAGCCCGACCTCGGCAAGTCGCTGCTGGCCGCGGCCTACGCCGACGACAAGGCCGCGCTCGCGGTCGGCCCGACCTCCTCGGGCGTGGCGCTGGCGATGCTGCCGGTGGCCGAGGAATACAAGAAGATCCTGCTGGTCGAGCCCGCCGTGGCCGATTCGATCACCGGCGACAAGTGGAACAAGTACATCTTCCGCACCGGCCGCAACAGTTCGCAGGACGCGATCTCGAACGCGGTCGCGATCGACAAGGCCGGCGTCACGGTCGCCACGCTGGCCCAGGACAACGCCTTCGGCCGCGACGGCGTGAAGGCTTTCGGCACCGCGCTGAAGAAGGCCAAGCTGGTCCACGAGGAATACCTGCCGCCGGCGACCACCGACTTCACGGCCGGCGCCCAGCGCCTGATCGACAAGCTCAAGGACCAGCCGGGCCGCAAGATCATCTGGATCGTCTGGGCCGGTGCCGGCAACCCGTTCAAGATCGTCGACCTCGACCTCAAGCGCTACGGCATCGAGATCGCCACCGGCGGCAACATCCTGCCGGCGATGGCGGCCTACAAGGCGCTGCCGGGCATGGAGGGCGCGGCCTACTACTACTTCGGAATTCCGAAGAACCCGGTCAACGAGGCGATGGTCGCGATGCACTACAAGGAATTCAAGACGCCGCCGGACTTCTTCACGGCCGGCGGCTTCTCGGCCGCGATGGCGGTGGTGACGGCGCTCAAGAAGACCGGGGGCGACACCAGCACCAACAAGCTGATCACGGCCATGGAAGGCATGAGCTTCGACACGCCCAAGGGCAAGATGACCTTCCGCAAGGAAGACCACCAGGCGATGCAATCGATGTACCACTTCAAGATCAAGGTCGACCCGGCGTTCGCCTGGGGCGTGCCGGAGCTGGTGCATGAGATCAAGCCCGAAGAGATGGATATCCCCATAAAGAACAAACGCTAACCCCCAGGTTGCCCGGCACTTCGTGTCCGGGCGCCCACCCCCTTTCAGGGGGCAACACCAGAGGCCCGGCAGAGCCGGTTCCTCGGTGTTTCACCAACGGGCCTGGCTGCGCCGGCCGGGTTCAATTCATGCTCGAAACCAAAGATCTCACCATTCGCTTCGGCGGACACGTGGCGGTGAATGCTGTGTCGTGCGCGTTCGCGCCGGGCACGCTCACTGCAATCGTCGGTCCCAACGGGGCCGGCAAGACCACGTACTTCAACCTGATCTCGGGGCAGCTCAAGGCGTCCGCGGGGACGGTGTCGCTCGATGGGCAACTGCTGTCGGGGCTGCCGGCCTCGGCGCGCACGCATGCCGGGCTCGGGCGCGCCTTCCAGTTGACCAACCTGTTCCCGAATTTGACGGTGCTCGAGAACGTGCGGCTCGCGGTGCAGGCCACGCGCGAAGGCGCGCATCGGCGCGGCCTCAACCTCTGGAGCATCTGGAGCGATCACCGCGCGCTGACCGAGCGCGCCGACCGGATCCTGGCCGACGTGGCACTCAAGACCAAGGAACACGCGACCGTCGCCAGCCTGCCGCACGGCGACCAGCGCAAGCTCGAAGTGGCGCTGCTGATGGCGCTCGAGCCCAAGGTCTTCATGTTCGACGAACCCACCGCGGGGATGAACGCGGCCGAGGCACCCGTGATCCTCGACCTGATCCGCAAGTTGAAGCAGGACATGAGCAAGACCATCCTGCTGGTCGAGCACAAGATGGACGTGGTGCGCGAACTCGCCGACCGCATCATCGTGCTGCACAACGGGCAGCTGGTGGCCGACGGTGAGCCGGCGGAAGTCATCGCATCGCCGATCGTCCAGGAAGCCTATCTCGGCGTCGCGAAGGAGGCTGCATGAACGGCAATCTTCTGGAGATGAAGGGCGTGCACACGCACATCGGCGCGTACCACATCCTGCATGGCGTCGACCTGGCCGTGCCGCGCGGCCAGCTCACGATGCTGCTGGGCCGCAACGGCGCCGGCAAGACCACCACGCTGCGCACGCTGATGGGCCTGTGGCATGCCTCGCAAGGCAGCGTGCGCTTCGGCGACAAGGACATCACCGCGCTGCACACGCCGCAGATCGCCGAGCTCGGCATCGCCTACGTGCCCGAGAACATGGGCATCTTCTCGGACCTCACGGTCAAGGAGAACATGCTGCTGGCTGCGCGCCGCGCCAAAAACGCCGAGCAGATGGACGACGCCCGGCTCAAGTGGATCTTCAAGCTCTTCCCCGCGGTCGAGAAGTTCTGGAATCACCCGGCGGGCAAGCTGTCTGGCGGACAGAAGCAGATGCTCGCGGTGTCGCGCGCGATCGTCGAGCCGCGCGAACTGCTGGTCATCGACGAGCCCAGCAAGGGCCTGGCGCCGGCCATCATCAACAACATGATCGACGCCTTCGGCGAACTCAAGCGCAGCGGCGTCACGATCCTGCTGGTCGAGCAGAACATCAGCTTCGCGCAGCGACTGGGCGACACGGTGGCCGTGATGGACAACGGCCGCGTGGTCCACAGCGGCCCCATGGCCGCGTTCTCGGCCGACGAACAACTGCAGCAATCGCTGCTGGGACTCGCACTGTGAAGACCATCGACTTCGACTGGAAGCCGCTCCTGCTCGTGCCGGTTCTCGCGCTGGTGGCGCTGCCGCTCACGGGCTCGGTCTCGACCTGGCTCACGCTCACGGTCGCCGGCCTTGCAATGGGCATGATCATCTTCATCATCGCCTCGGGCCTGACGCTGATCTTCGGCCTGATGGACGTGCTCAACTTCGGCCACGGCGTGTTCATCGCGCTCGGCGCCTTCGTGGCCAGCAGTGTGCTGGGCCTGATGGGCGACTGGACCGGCTCGGGCGAGCTGTGGCGCAACCTCGTGGCCGTGTTCCCCGCGATGCTGGTCGCGATGGCGGTCGCCGGCGCGGTCGGCCTGGCCTTCGAGCGCTTCATCGTGCGGCCCGTGTACGGCCAGCACCTGAAGCAGATCCTCATCACGATGGGCGGCATGATCATCGGCGAGGAACTGATCAAGGTGATCTGGGGCCCGGCGCAGATCCCGCTGCCGCTGCCCGAAGCCTTGCGCGGTTCGCTGCTGGTGGGCGATGCCGCGATCAGCAAGTACCGCATTCTCGCGGTGGTGATCGGCGTCTTCGTCTTCGGCCTGCTGGCCTGGACGCTGGGCCGCACCAAGATCGGCCTCCTGATCCGCGCCGGCGTGCAGGACCGCGAGATGGTCGAGTCGCTGGGCTATCGCATCGGCCGCCTCTTTGTCGGCGTCTTCGTGGTCGGCAGCGCACTGGCGGGCCTGGGCGGCGTGATGTGGGGGCTGTTCCAGCAGAACCTGATTCCGCAGATGGGCGCGCAGGTCAATGTGCTGATCTTCATCGTGATCATCATCGGCGGCCTGGGCTCGACCGCCGGCGCACTGATCGGCGCCTTGCTGGTCGGCCTGATGACCAACTACATCGGTTTCATCGTCCCGACGCTGACCCAGTTCGCGAGCATCTTCCTGATGGTGGCCGTGCTGCTGTGGCGCCCGCAGGGCGTGTACCCCGTGGCCAACCGCTGAAGAGAAAGCCATGCTGTCCCGACTTCTTTCCAACGACCTGCCGCGCAGCCGCCTGCTGGCGCTGCTGCTCGCGGCCCTGGTGCTGGCACTGGCCTTCGCACCCTTCCTGTTCCCGGGCGTCAAGGCGCTCAGTGTGGCGGCCAAGATCCTGGTCTTCATCGTGCTGGTGGCGAGCTTCGACCTGCTGCTGGGCTACACCGGGATCGTGAGCTTCGCGCACACGATGTTCTTCGGCATCGGCGCCTACGGCATCGCGATCTCGGCCAGCCGCCTGGGCGCCACCTGGGGCGCTGTAGCGGTCGGCCTCGGCGCCGCGCTCGCGATCTCGCTGGTGCTGTCGCTCGCGATCGGCCTGTTCTCGCTCCGGGTGCGGGCGATCTTCTTCGCCATGATCACGCTGGCGGTCGCCTCCGCCTTCCAGACGCTGGCTTCGCAGTTGTCGGACTTCACGGGCGGCGAGGACGGCCTGACCTTCAAGCTGCCGGAGCTGATCTCGCCGAGCTTCGAGTTCGCCGAGGAGCCCTTCCTCGGCGTCTCGCTCGACGGCCGGCTGCTGTGCTACTACCTGCTCTTCGTCGCCACGGTGCTGCTGGTGCTGGCGCTGCTGCGGATCGTGAACTCGCCCTTCGGCCGTGTGCTGCAGGCGATCCGCGAGAACGAGTTCCGTGCCGAGGCGATCGGCTACCGCGTGGTGGTCTACCGCACCACGGCCTCGGTGCTGTCGGCGCTGTTCGCGACCCTGGCCGGCGCGATGCTCGCGATCTGGCTGCGCTACAACGGGCCCGACACCTCGCTGAGCTTCGAGATCATGGTCGACGTGCTCCTGATCGTGGTGATCGGCGGCATGGGCACCATCTACGGCGCGGTGGTCGGGGCGGTGCTGTTCGTCATTGCACAGAGCTACCTGCAGGACCTGCTGCGGATCGCGAACGAGGCCGTGAGCGGCGTGTCATGGCTCGCCGCCTTGCTGTCGCCCGACCGCTGGCTGTTGTGGCTCGGGGTGCTGTTTGTGCTCTCCGTCTACTACTTTCCGACCGGCATCGTCGGCCGCCTGCGCGCGAGGGCATTGAAATGAACGCTCCAAGCTCGAACTACCTCCAACTCGCCGGCCGCGAGGTCCACTGGCTCGACTGGGGCCCGCGCGACGGCCCGGTGGTGGTGGCCTGGCACGGCCTCGCGCGCACCTGCCGCGACATGGATGAACTCGCTTCGCATTTCGCCGCGCGTGGCTTTCGCGTGATCTGCCCCGACACCATCGGCCGCGGGCTGAGCCAGTGGAGCCCGGCGCCGGACGACGAGTACCAGCTGTCCTTCTACGGCCGGCTCGCGCTCGGGTTGTTCGATGAACTGAAGCTCACGCGCGTGCACTGGGTCGGCACCTCGATGGGGGGCGCTATCGGCATGGTGTCGGCCTCGGGCCTGCTCGAGCCCACGATGAAGCCGCGCATCGCGAGCCTGGTGCTCAACGACAACGCGCCGCAGATCGCGGCGGCCGCGATCGCGCGCATCCGCTCGTATGCGGGCCAGCCGCCGGCCTTCGACACCGTGGTCGAACTCGAGCAGTTCTTCCGCACGGTCTACAAGCCCTATGGCTGGCTCAGCGATGCGCAATGGCGGCGGCTGACCGAGACCTCTACCCGCCGGCTGCCAGACGGCCGCGTGACGCCGCACTACGATCCGGCGATGGTGCGGCAGTTCGAGGTCCACCCGGACGACTACCTGCTGTGGCCGCACTACGACGCGATCGAGGCGCCGATGCTGTGCCTGCGCGGCGCCGAATCCGACCTGGTGCTGCCCGACACGCTGGACGAGATGCGCCGGCGCGGCCCCGGCGCGGCGGGCCGCCTGCAGGTGATCGAGGTTCCGGGCTGCGGCCATGCGCCGGCGCTCAACGTGCCTGCCCATCTGGACCCGATCGAGGCCTTTGTCCGAGCCGCCGGCACGTGATCGAAGGTGGTCCGACAATCGGGCCGCCTATTCAACACGGAGTCCTCCTTCATGGCGCTATCTCTCTACGACATTTCCGTCCCGGTGTTCAGCCGCGGACTTGGCCAGCTCTCGCATGTGCTGGACAAGGGCCTCGCGCATGCGCAGGCCTCGGGCATCGATCCGGTCGAACTCGTCAATGCGCGGCTGGCGCCGGACATGTTCACGCTGGCGGGGCAGGTGCAGAGCGCGAGCGACGCCTCCAAGCTCGGTACGGCGCGGCTGGCCGGCATCACGGCACCGAGCTTTCCCGATACCGAGACCACCTATGCCGAGCTGCAGGCGCGGGTCGCGAAGACCATCGAATTTCTCCAAGGCGTGGATCGCGCGCTGATCGACGGCGCCGAGGCGCGCGAGATCACGATGAAGGTGCGCGGCAACGAATTGAAGTTCACGGCCGAGCGCTACCTGCTGCAGTTTGCGCTGCCGAACTTCTTCTTCCATGTCACCACGGCCTACGGCGTGCTGCGGCACAGCGGCGTGGCGCTCAGCAAGCTCGACTACCTCGGGCGCTTCTAGGCCGACCGGGTCGGCCAGCCGCCGAGGTTCCGCTCGGCGATACCGCTGAGCGCCGTGATCCACGCCGGGCTGTCGTTGAGGCAGGAGATGTAGCGGAATTCCTTGCCGCCCGCATGCAGGAAGGCGTCGCGGCCCTCCATCGCGATTTCCTCGAGCGTCTCCAGGCAGTCGGCCGGAAAGCCGGGGCACATCACGTCGACGCGCGCGACGCCCGCCGCGCCGAGTTCGCGCAGCGTCGGCTCGGTATAGGGCTCGAGCCACTTGGCGCGGCCGAAGCGCGACTGGAAGGTCACGCGGTAGTGCGACGGCGCGAGCGCGAGCCGCTCGGCCAGCAGGCGTGCGGTGGCCAGGCACTGCGCCTGGTAGGGGTCGCCGAGCCGGATGTTGCGCTCCGGGATGCCGTGGAAGCTCATCACCAGCTGGTCGCCGCGGCCGTTCTGCTGCCAGTGGCGCTGCACGCTCTGCGCCAGTGCGTCGATGTAGAGCGGGTCGTCGTGGTAGTCGTTGACGAAGCGGAACTCCGGCAGCCGGCGCACGCGCGCGCTCCAGGCATTGACCGCGTCGATCACGCTCGCGGTGGTGGTGGCCGAGTACTGGGGGTAGGCCTGCAGCAGCAGCACGCGCGTCACGCCCTCGGCCTTGAATTCATCGAGCCGGGCGGCGATCGAGGGATTGCCGTAGCGCATGGCATCGCGCACCTGCAACCGATGGCCGCGCTCGCCGAGCCAGCCGGCCAGCAGCAGGGCCTGCCTGCGGGTCCAGACCTTGAGCGGGGAGCCTTCGGGCATCCAGATGCTGGCGTACTTGGCGGCTGACTTGGCCGGGCGCGTGCGAAGGATGATGCCGTGCAGGATCAGCGCCCACAGCAGGCGCGGAATCTCGACCACGCGCGGATCGCCGAGAAAGTCGGCGAGATAGGGGCGTACCGCCTTCGCCGTCGGTTCGTCGGGCGAGCCGAGGTTGCACCAGAGCACCGCAGTGCGTTCCTCGGCGATGTCTGGGGCGGGCGGTTCGTCTCTGAAGGGCATGCGATATTCTCTGTCATGGCCCACGCGACCCCCGATTCCCTGACCCTCGACGTGAAGCGCGTCGCAGCGATTTCGTTCGATCTGGACGACACCCTGTGGCCGATCTGGCCGACCATCGAACGTGCCGAACGCGTGCTGCACGAATGGCTGCTGCGCGAAGCGCCGAAGACGGCCGACCTGCTGCTGACGCCCGGCATGCTGCGCGAGCTGCGGGAGGCCACGGCCAAGGAGCGTTCAGATCTCGCGCACGACCTGAGCGCGCTGCGCCGCGAGTCGATCCGCGGGGCGTTGCGGCGCGCCGGCGAGGACCCGGCGCTGGCCGAGCCGGCCTTCGACGTCTTCTTTGCCGAGCGACAGCGCGTGACGCTCTATGACGACGCGCTGCCGGCGCTCAAGTGGCTCAGCAAGCGCTATCCGCTGGTGGCGGTCTCCAACGGCAATGCCGACATCCATCGCACCGGCGTCGGACGCTGGTTTCGGACCGCCTTCAATGCGCAGGCCTTCGGCAGCGGCAAACCGCATGCGCCGATCTTCCACGCCGCCGCGGCGTCGGTCGGGCTGTTGCCCACGGACATGCTGCATGTCGGCGACGATGCCGCGCTCGATGTGGTGGGCGCGCTCGATGCGGGCATGCAGGCGGCCTGGCTGGTACGCGAGGAGCGGCCCTGGGAGCACGGTGCGCGGCCGCAGCTGATCGTGCCGAACCTGCACGCCCTGTGCGTGGCGCTGGACACCGCGCGAACCTGAACCGGGCGCTCTCTACCGGGGGCCGCCGATCGCGCGCGCCACCCCTTCGTTCACCGTGGACTGGAGGTTGAAGTTCTTGACCATCCCGAGCCCATTGCTGCTGGCGTCGATCACGGTCTGGTTCACGATGTGCTGGTTGTTCAGGGTGTTCTGGATCACGGTGCCCGAGGTGCCGGCCTGCTGCGGCTCGAAGAGGTTGCCCGGGCCGTTCTGGACCAGGTTCAGGGCGGCCATCTGCTTGCCGAGCTGTGCGGCCTGCGCGGCGTTCAGTGTGTTCAGCTGCCCGAAGTTCAACGTGGTCTGCGTCACCAGGCTGCCATTGATGTAGACCGCGCGCGAGATGCCGAAGGTCACCAGCAGGCCGTTGCCGGGATCGAAGCCGCCGCGCAGATCGTCCAGCGTGCTGTCGCCGACCGCCATCCAGGTCTCGGCGTGCCGCCGGGCGGGATCGAGCGGTCCGTCGGCCCAGGTGGATGCGCTCAAGGCGCCTGCGAGCACCGACAGGATCAGGGCCGACCGAAGCACCGGGGCGCGGCGGGGGCGCATCAGAAGTCTCCCGGGCCGAACTTGGGCATGGTGATTTCGGTCATGCCGTCGCGTGCAATGCCGGTGCTCACCGGTGCCCTCGGCGCCGCGCGCCAGTCCGCCGCCAGGTTGAAGCGGGCCGATTCCATGCGGTTGTGGATCACGAACAGCAGGCCGTTCTGCCACATCTGCTCGAAGGTCTTGCGCGGCATCGCGCGCGTCCCCAGGGCCGGGTCGCCCACCAGCACCCGGTCCTGCTGCACGCCCTTGACGACGACGAAGTGGTGATAGCCGTCGGTGTTGATCAGCACGATGGCTGGAATGCGGGCCTCGTTGAGCTTGTCCAGCGGCTGCTCGAAGCCATCGGCCTCGAAGCCTTGCGCCGCCAGGAAGCGTTTCATGTCGAGCAGCGAGAAGCCTTCGGTGTGGATCTTCTTCTGGTCGCCATGCTCGTACATCTGCTGGAACACCGTCTCCTCGGTCACCGGAAAACCGTAGTGGTGAGTGAGCAGCGTGGCCAGGGCCGCCGAACCGCAGCTGAAGTCGTACTTCTGAATCAGCGTGCGTCCCGTGCGCGCCTGCTTCAGGCTGGTCAACGGAATCACGACGTCGCCCATGGCGATCGACGGCATGTAGGCGCCGTCGGCGGCGGCCAGGTCGGCCGTCGCCAACAACGCGATGCAGAGCAACAGGCGGCGCATGGTGGCTGCCCCTCAGTTCATCTGCAGATTGAGGATCGTTGCGTTCTGTATCAGCACATTCGCACCGGAGTTCTGGATCACGGTCGGCAGCCCGCTCATGTTGGAGAACGAACCGGCACTGATTGTGTTGTCGCCCGTCGTGACGTTGCGCGCCGAGTTGCCAGCGGTGACGCCGTGCAGGGTCATGTCGTTGTTCACGACTTCGGCGCCGCCGCGGGTGTTGGCCAGCGTGTCCGCGTCGGCCGGCTGGGCGACGAAGGCCACGCCTCGGGCGACTGTGCCGGGTGCGTCGCGCGTCGACTGCCAAGTCTGCGCCGCCCCCGTCGTCGGCAGCAGGATCCCGAGGGCCATGCAAATGGGCCCGAAGCGGGTGATGAATGTCATGGCGTCTCCCTTTGGCCAGCGGTGATAGCGCGCCGATCGTCGCCATACGCCCGGTGACCCGGGCCGCACGGCGACGATCGGTCTCATGCTTCGATCAGCGTCCCACGGACAGGTTGGCCTGCACGTTCACGCTTTGCTGAACCATCGAGGCGATGCCGCTGTTCTGGTTCGCGACCATGATGCCCGCCGCCGTCTGGCCGACGCTGGTCATGGTGTTGGACATGTTGAACGTGCCGGCGTTGACCGTTGCCGTGCCGCCTGCGCCGCCCGTGCCACCGTTGCCGGTGCCGCCGGTTCCGCCGTTGCCGGTATTGGTTCCGCCGTTGCCCGCACCGCCTGAGCCGCCCGTGCCGCTACCGCCCGCGCCGCCGGCGCCTGCGGAGTTGCTGCCGTTGCTGGCGCTGCCGTTGGTGGCGCTGCCGACCGTGCTCGAGCCGCCGGCGCCGCCCGTGCCCGCGCCGCCGGTCTGGGTGCCGGTCGCGGTGCTGGTGGCCGCACCACCACCGCCGCCCGAACCGCCGGCTCCACCGGCACCGGTGGCGCCGGTCGCGCCGCCTGCGCCTGCCGTGCTGGTCGAACCGGCTGAGCCGCCCGCGCCGCTCGCGCCACCCGCGCCTGCCGTGCCGCTCGAACCGGCTGTGCCGCCGTTGCCGCCTGCGCCGCCCGGGGAACCGGCCAGGCCGCCGTCGCCACCTGAACCGCCTGAGCCTGCCGACGTGCCACCGGAACTGCCGCCACCGCCGCCGCCGCCGGTCCGGCCGCCCAGAGCCGCGGACAGACTTCCGCTGCTTCCGCCGCGTCCGCTGTCACCGCTCGAACCGCCGCGTCCACCGTCGCCGCCACTGGACGAGGCGCGTCCGCTGCCGGTCAGGCCTGCGGCGATGCCGCCGAGGCCGTTGCCGCCTTCACCTGCCGTGGAATCGCCGATCGTGGCGCTGCCATGCGTGATGGCGCCGTTGGATGCGCTGCCACCCGTCGCGCCGACCGCACCGGTGCCCGTGGCGCCGTTGCCGCCCGTGCCCGTGCCATAGGCTGCGCCGCCCTTGCCCGTGCCGCCACGTCCGCCATAGCCGTTGCCGCCCGCGACAGAGCCATTGTTGGTGGCGTAGTTGCCGATGTTGGACACCCTGTTGCCGGACACATAGCCCTCCAGCTTGCTCACCGCTGTCGCCTTCGCTGTGTTGAAGGCGTTGGTGAAGTTCGCGGTGGATCCATTGTTGATGGCCGCAGAACGCTCGGCACTGGCCTCGGCAGCACCCGAGTTCTTGTTGGTGCTGTCGCTGGTACGTGAACTCGTGCGCGAGCTGGTACTCGTGCTTGTGCTGGTACTCGTGCTGGTGTTGTTGCCCGCCACGGTCCGTTGATGGGTGTCCTGATCCGTGTCATTGGCGAACACCGAACCACTGAAGCCGAAGGCTAGTGCAATGGCCGAAGCCAGAAGTGTCTTTTTCATGAACCCTCCAGAAAGTTGAACAAGCTTGGTAATGACGTGCGTTGCCGCAAATCGAAGGGCCATGTGCAACTTCAATGCCAGCAAATTACGGCTTGTTTCGCAAAGCCTTGCGCTCAGAGGTGAGGGCCAGCTTTGCAGGCGCTCCGCACGATGAATGCGGGCCGCTGAGAGCGGGCCTGCGCAGGCGAACCAGCACCTGCTTTGTCACACTCGCTTGACGGCCGTTCGATGTAGCGCCGCGGCTGCGCGTCGAGGGGCCGACACCCCTTGCATCGACTCCGGCCTCCCGCAAGTCGCCCAATCCGTCTCACGCACGTGACAGTCGAAGTCGTGGAAGCAAGGCCTCGCTCGGGGCCTGCTCCCGACGCCGTGAGGCCAGGCTTGACGGAACGCGCCGCGCGTTCAGCTCGGAGCCGCGGGACAGAAGCGCAACAATTCTGAGACACCCCCGAAAATTGCTACAAGATGCTTACTTTTGATTGCAACTTGTAGCTTGGTGTGCTTGTTCTTTACGTTTAGGCTGCTGCGTGAAACGCTCCCACGAAGAAGCCAAAGAGAGAGGGAACACCTATGGAGACCTTCGGTCCGCACAGGGCGCTGGCATTGCTGGCCTGTTCGACACTGGCGTGGTCGGGTGCGACGGCTCAGGCGCAGAGTGCTTCTTCGAGTCGAAATGCCAACAAGCGCATGGAGGCACTCCAGCAGCAGGTCCAGGAGCAGGGCCGACAGATCGACGCGCTGAAGCAGCAGTCCGACCAACAGGAAGCCCGCTACCGCGAACTGCAGGAACGGCTCGCGACCCAGGAGGCACGCGGCGCACCAAGCCCGGCAGCCACGCAGACTGCAAACAAGAAGGCGGCGGCGGCGGCGGAAGGCGAAGGCCCCGACTCCGGTTCGAGGCCGGTGCAGGTGGGTGTCGCGCCAGGCGACGAGAGTCCGCAGCCGCCGCAATACGCACAGCTGTTCGACGAGCCCGGCGTTCTCACGCCCAAGGGCAAGTTTGTCTTCGAGCCTTCGATGTTCTACGGCTATTCGTCGAGCAACCGCGTCGCATTGGTGGGCTACACGGTGATCCCGGCGCTGCTGATCGGCCTGGTCGATGTGCGGGAGTTCAAGCGCAACACCTTCATCGGCACGCTGACCGGACGATGGGGCGCCACCAACCGGCTCGAGTTCGAAGCCAAGCTGCCCTATGTCGCGCGCTCGGACTCCACCATCAGCCGCGAGATCTTCACCGGTTCGGCCTTCGACAACGTCTTCAACACCAAGGGCAACGGCGTCGGCGACGCCGAGTTCGCGGCCCGCTACCAGATCACCGACGGCAAGGACGGCAACCCCTATGTGATCGGTGGCCTGCGCTTCAAGTCCAAGACCGGCACGGATCCGTTCGAGGTCATGACCGATTGCGTGACGCGCTGCATCGGCAACGCCACGGGCACCGGTCTGCCGCTGGACCTGGCGACCGGCTCGGGCTTCTATTCGCTGCAGCCGGGCATCACCTGGTTGCTGCCTTCCGACCCCGCGGTGTTCTTCGGCGGCTTCAACTTCACCTACAACTTCCCCCGCAGCGGAGTCAGCCGCTTGGTGCTGAACGGCGAAAGAGAGTTCATCGGCGACGTCAAGCCCGGCAATGTGTGGGGCCTGAATTTCGGCATGGGCTTGTCGATCAATGACCGTTCGTCGTTCAGCCTTGGCATGGAGCTGTACTCGATCGGTCCGACCGAGCAGAACGGCCAGCGCGTGCTGGGCTCGGTGCGCACCCAGCTCGGCTCGTTGCTGCTCGGCTACTCGTACCGCTACAGCCCGAAGACCACCCTCAACGTGACCGTGGGCGCGGGACTGACGCGCGACACGCCCGACCTGCAGCTGACGGTCCGGGTGCCCATGTCGTTCTAGCCACAGCACAGGTGATCTCGCCATGCAGCAGCCAGGGAGCATTCTTTGCGTGACGCTCGGCGGTCAATCCGGCCGGGTGGCGGAGCAATTGCTCGCGAGGGGCTGGAACCTCAGTCCCGTCATGGACCTGGTGGCCGCGGGGCGGCTGCAGGCGCATCGGCATTTCACGCTCGGGCTGCTGGTGGTCGGCGCGGAAGCGAGCGTGACCGAGGCTGCGATGGAGGCTTGCGTCGCGGCCTCCCCAGGGGCTGAATGGGTGGCGGTCTGCGAGGCCCAGGCGCTCGAATCGCCGGCCTTTCGCGAGCTCGTCCTGGGGCACTTCTTCGATCACATGCTGCTGCCGCTCGACCTCCGCGAACTGGAGATGATCCTCGGCCACGCGTCGCAGCGGGCCATCCTGCGGCATCGCAACGAGGCCGAGCGCCGGTCCGCGGTCGACGCACTCGGCATGGTCGGGCAGGGGCCCGCGATCACGCGGCTGCGCGAGCAGATCCGCAAGGTCGCGGCGACCGAGGCGCCGGTTCTGATCGGCGGTGAAAGCGGCAGCGGCAAGGAACTGGCCGCGCATGCCATCCACCAGTGCTCGCAGCGCTCGGCCGGGCCTTTCGTCGCCGTCAATTGCGGCGCCATATCGCCGACCTTGATCCAGTCCGAACTGTTCGGCCACGAGCGCGGCGCCTTCACCGGCGCCTCGTCGGAGCGGCGCGGGCTGATCGAGGCGGCCAACGGCGGCACCATCTTCCTCGACGAGATCGGTGACCTGCCGCTCGAACTGCAGACCAATCTGCTGCGTTTCCTGCAGGAGAAGACGATCAGCCGCGTGGGCGGCGTGCGCAACCTGCATGTCGACGTGCGGGTGGTGGCCGCATCCCACGTGGACCTGGCCGAAGCCGTGGCGGTGGGGCAGTTCCGGGAAGACCTGTTCTACCGGCTCAACGTGCTGTCGATCGACGTCGAGCCGCTGCGCCGGCGGATGGAGGACGTTCCGATCCTGGCCGAGTACTTCTTCCAGCTCTGCGTCGCCAAGAGCCACACGCGCGTGCGCGGATTCAGCCGACAGGCGCTGGCCGCGATGCTCGCGCACGGCTGGCCCGGCAACGTCCGCGAGTTGTTCAACCGGGTGCAGCGCGCGGTCGTCATGACCGACCGGCGCCTGATCGGGCCGACGGACCTGGGCCTCGAAGCGATCGAGAACGGCGTCGGCACGGGGCTGGATGCCGCGCGCACGACGGCCGAACGCGATGTCATCTGCCTCACGCTGACCCGGGTCGGCCGCAACGTCACGCATGCCGCGCGCGAGCTCGGCGTGTCGCGCATGACCTTGTACCGGTTGATGGACAAGCATGGCATCGCGCTGGAGTCGGAGTCGCGTCCTCATGGAGCGCCTTCGTGGCCGGCGGCGACGCCGCCGATCCGCATGGCGCCGGCGATCCGGGACGCCGACCCGGTCGGCGAAATGCTCAAGAAGACCGCGGCTGCCGGCTACCGATCCGACTGGACCGGCGCCGGCAAGCCGGCGAGCCGGGCCTAGGGCTGGTTCGCCCTGTTTCCGGAGCCGGCCCTACATCGACCGGGCGGCGGCGATCGCGCTGCGCACGGCGCCTTCGAGCGTGGCCGGATAGGCACCCTCGACATAGTCGCCGCAGGCGATCAGACCCTGCGCCACTTGCTGCGGCGGTCGACTCAGCCCTGGCGTGCAGGCGAAGGTGGCGCGCCGCTCGACCACCGTCAGCACCGGTTGCAGTGCGGCCAGGCCGAGCTGCGCGCGGGCCTGTGCCAGCACCTGCCGCTGCAGCGTCTCGCGATCGGCGATGCTGGCGCTGACCACGAAGGCCAGCAGGCCGTGCGGGCCGCCGAGCTGGCCGCGATCGAAGACGAACTGCGCCGGCGCTTCCGGCCGGCTGCGCAGCGCCAGCACCGGCGCCGGCAGCGCTGCATCGCCGTGCAGGTAGATCGTGGCGATGGCTTCATGCTGCAGGGCATTGGCCGAGTCGGCCCAGCGCGGAGCCTCATCGGCGACCAGCCGAGCGGCCTCCCACGGCGCGCAGGCCAGCACCACGCGATCGAACGGCTGGCCGTCGACCCGCCAGCCGGCGCCTTCGCGCGCCAGGGTGCGCACCCGCCAGCCCGCTTCGGTCCGGGCCCCGCGCTGCCTGAGCCATCGATCGGCGGCATCCGGGAACAGCGCGCCGAGGTCGAGCCGCGGCAGCAACAGCGCCGAGCCGCCCGGCGTCTTGAACAGCGCATCGTCGAGCACCCGCAGGAACACCTGGCCACTGGCTTCGGCCGGCGGCGTGTTGAGGGCCGACAGGCACAGCGGCTCGGTGAGTTCGGCCTGCACGCGCGGCGTCAGGGCGGCGCACAGGCCGGCGACCGTCTCGGCCTCGGCGCAGGCGAAGCCCTGCCGCTGCCAGCACACGGCTGTCCGCAGCAGCGACAGCTTGTCCCGCCACGACCAGCCACGCGCGCCCAGCACGCCGGCCAGCACGTCGAGCGGCGCCAGGCGCCGCGTCGCCTGGTCGAGCCAGCGCGGCAGGTGCGGCAGCGACAGGCCGCCGCCATCGGGAAAACGCAGCGCCAGCGGGATGCGCTGCAGCGCCGGACCCTCCTCGATACCGACCCGCGCCATCATCGCCAGGGTCTCGGTGTAGGCGCCGATCAGGATGTGCTGGCCGTTGTCGAGCATCACCTGTTCCCCGTCGGGCAGCGTGGCGGGAACGGCGCGCGCGCGCCCCCCCCATTGGCGGGCAGCCTCGAAGACACTGACCTGATGCCCGGCCAGCGTCGCCTCGACCGCGCAGGCCATGCCGGCCCAGCCACCGCCGACCACGGCAAGGGTCATGGCTCGCCCCCAGGTTGCCCGCACTTCGTGTCGGGCGCCCACCCCCTACCGGGGGCAACACCAGTGGCCCGGCGAAGCCGGTTCCACGGTGTTTCACCAACGGGCCTGGCTGCGCCGGCCGGGGAACGCGCGCTGTGTCTGTCTGCGGCTGCGCGCAGCGCGCCCGTTCGTGGGCAGTCGCGGAACCGGCTTTGCCGGGCCGCTGACTGCGCCCCCGGTAGGGGGTGGGCGGCTACACGAAGTGAGCCAACCTGGGGGCGAGTCACAATTTCCCTAGTGCCTGCACGCGCCAGGCCAGCCACAGCTTGCGCACCGGCGTCAGGCTCACACGCTGGTCGAGCACCTTGAAGTCGTCGCGCGCGATCTCCTCGAGCAGGGTTCGGTAGATGCTGGCCATCATCAGCCCGGGTTTCTGCGTCCGCCGGTCGGCTGTCGGCAGCAGCGAGAGGGCTTCGTCATAGGCACGCAGCGCTCTCTCGGCCTGGAACTTCATCAGCGCCACGAAGCGCTCGGAGTGCACCCGGTTCAGGATCTCGTGCGCCTTGACGTCGAACTGCTGCAACTCGTTGACCGGCAGGTAGATGCGACCGCGCCGCGCATCCTCGCCGACGTCGCGGATGATGTTGGTCAGTTGCAGCGCGAGGCCCAGCTTGTGCGCGTAGTCGGTGGTCTGCGGATCGGTCTGGCCGAAGATCCGCGCCGCGCCTTCGCCCACCACGCCGGCCACCAGATGGCAATAGCGGCGCAGCGCCGGGAAGTCGAGATAGCGGGTCTGGTCGAGGTCCATCTGGCAGCCCTCGATCACTTGCTGCAACTGCCGTTCCTCGATGCCGTAGGCGGCCGCATGCGGCATCAGCGCCTGCATCGCCGGATGGTGAGGCTGGCCGGCGAAGGCCTGGGCCACCTCGGTGCGCCACCAGGCGAGCTTGGTCGCCGCCACGCCCGGGTCGCCGACCTCGTCGACCACGTCGTCGATCTCGCGGCAGAAGGCATAGAAGGCGGTGATGGCCGCGCGGCGCGGCTTCGGGAGAAACAGGAATGCGTAATAGAAACTGCTGCCCGATGCAGCGGCCTTGTCCTGGACGTACTGCTCGGGGGTCATCGTGCGGGCCTCTTCATGCGGCTGATTGTCTCCGCATCCGCAGGGCCCGCCAGGCGAGCAGCGGCGCATCGGCGCGGCCGATGGTCGGGCGGTTCGAAAAACTGTCGCAGCCCTGAGCCTCGATCTTGTCGAGGATGCGGCTGCCGCCCTGGACCACGAAGCGCAGTTCCCAGCCGGCGCGACCGGGCAGGCGATGCACGAGCGGCGCGCCTTCGCGCATCAGCGCACGCGCCCAGGCGACCTGGCTCGCGACCAAGGCGATCGCCTGGCCGGGCGGCGCCGCCCGCCCGAGCGGTGCGAAGGTCTCGAAATCGCCCGAGGCGAGCCCGTGGGCGCGGCAATCCTCCTGCGGCAGGTAGCGCCGGCCGCGCGGCAGGTCGACGCTCAGGTCCTGCCAGAAATTGATCAGTTGCAGCGCACTGCAGATGGCGTCGCTCTGGGCCAGCGAGCGGGCATCGTCGACGCCGTACAGGTGCAGCAGCAAGCGCCCCACCGGGTTGGCCGAGCGGCGGCAGTAGTCCAGCAATTCCGCGCGATCGGCATAGCCGGCGCGGTCGCGGGTTTTCGCAATGTCCTGCCTGAAGGCGGACAGCAGGTCGGCGAGCAGGTCTTCCGGCAGCGCGAAATCGCGCATCGAACCGGCGAGCGGCCCGAACACCTCGGGCCAGCGGTCCGAGGGCACGGCACCGCGGGCGGCCGCCGAAAGGTCGGCGCGGAAGGCCTGCAGGGCGTCGAGCCGGGCCGCCGGAGGGGCGTCGCCCTCGTCGGCGATGTCGTCCGCGGTGCGCGCGAAGGCATAGATGGCCGCGATGGGCGGCCGCAACCGGGGAGGGCACAACCAGGAGGCGACGGGGAAGTTCTCGTAGTGCGCCGGCGCGGCTGCGAGCAGGGGGGGAGATGTGGATGGCACGCGGCCGATTGTCCCGCAGGCTACGATCGCAGCGCCAACGGACCCGCCACCATGAAAACACCGACGCAGAAGCCGAATCCCGCCGATCCTGCGGCGCATCGACCGGGCGGGCCGCTGCTGATGGTCGCCGCCCTCGGGGTGGTCTTCGGCGACATCGGCACCTCGCCGCTCTATGCCTTCAAGGAAACCCTGAACCCGGAGCACGGCGTGCCGTTCACGCCCGACGCGGTGCTGGGGCTGTTGTCGCTGATCTTCTGGGGGCTGATGTTCGTCGTGACGCTGAAATACGTGGTGTTCGTGCTGCGCGCCGATCACGACGGCGAAGGCGGCATCCTCGCGCTGCAGGCGCTGGCCGGCAACGCGGTGTCCGACCCGCCGGCCCGGCGCTGGGTCGTGCATGCGATCGGCCTGCTGGGCCTGGTGGGCGCCGCCACTTTCTATGGCGACAGCCTGATCACGCCGGCCATCTCCGTCCTGTCGGCCGTCGAGGGCCTCGAAGTCCAGGCGCCGGGATTGCAGCCGTTCGTGATTCCGATCACGGTCGCGATCCTGCTCGCGTTCTTCGCGGTGCAGCGCAAGGGCACCGGCGTGGTCGGCAAGATCTTCGGGCCGGTGATGCTGCTGTGGTTCGTCCTGATCGCGCTGGCGGGGCTGTGGCAGGTGCTGCAGCAGCCCCAGGTGCTGGCGGCGCTCGATCCGCGCCGCGCGATCGGCTTCCTGGTGGTCCACCGCGCCCAGTCGCTGGGGGTGCTGGGCGCGGTGTTCCTGGCTTTCACGGGGGGCGAGGCGCTCTATGCCGACATGGGTCATTTCGGCGCCGGGCCGATCCGGCTGGCCTGGCTCTTCATCGCCTTGCCCGGGCTGGTCCTGAACTATTTCGGCCAGGGCGCGCTGGTGCTGGCGAATCCGGCCGCCATCGACAACCCTTTTTTCAGGCTCTTTCCGTCCTGGGCCGTGGTGCCGATGGTGGTGCTGGCCGCGATGGCCACCGTGATCGCTTCGCAGGCGGTGATCTCGGGCGCCTTCTCGATCACGGCGCAGGCCATGCGCATGGGCTATCTGCCGCGCATGCGGATCGTCCAGACCTCCGGCGAAACCATCGGCCAGATCTACGTGCCGACCATCAACTGGCTGCTGATGGTCGGTGTGCTGCTGCTGGTGCTGGGATTCCGAAGCTCGAGCGCCCTGTCTGCGGCCTATGGGATCGCGGTCTCGATCACGATGGTGACGACCACGCTGCTGACCGGTGTGGTCGCCTGGCGGCTCTGGCGCTGGAACCGGGCGGCCGTGGTGGCCGGGGTGCTGGTCTTCGCGGCGGTCGATCTCACTTTCGTGGTGGCGAACAGCCTGAAGGTCATGCAGGGCGGCTGGCTCACGCTGGCGGTGGCGGTGGCGGTGATGCTGCTGTTCACGACCTGGGGCAAGGGCCGGCGGCTCGGACTGGCGGCGGCGGAGGCGGAGCGCCTGCCGCTGGTGCCTTTCGTCCAGTCGCTCGAGACCCACATGCCGCACCGGGTCCGGGGCACCGCCGTGTTCCTCAACGCCGACGCCGACACGGTGCCGCATGCGCTGCTGCACAACCTCAAGCAACAACCAGGTACTGCACGAACAGGTGATCGTGCTCCGGGTGCTGGCCTGCAACACCCCGCGCATCGATGCGCGCCAGCGGATCGAGGCCGAGTCGCTCGGCAGCGGCGTGTGGGTCGTCACCGCGCGCCATGGCTACATGGAGCGGGCCGACGTGCCTGAATTCATCCGCATCCTGGCCTACCAGCGGGGCCTGGCCTGCGAGTCGATGACGACCTCGTACTTCGTCTCGCGGGCCGCGGTCGTCGACCTGCCGGGCATGAACCCGTTGCGCCGGGCCCTGTTCAGCTGGCTGCAGCGCAACGCGGGCCGGGCCTCCGACTACTTCGAGTTGCCGGGCAATCGGCTCGTGGAGATGGGCCAGCGGGGGTAACTGGAGCCCCCACGCTCCCCCACTGCGTGTGGGTCGCTGCCCCCCGTGGGGGCCGCAGGCCGCCTTGGGGCGGCCCGGCGCCGGCCTGGGGCCCACGCTCCCTCGCTTCGTGTGGTCGCAGCCCCCTAGGGGAGGGCATTCGGGTTGGCCTGGCGTGCGCCCTCGCGGCAGGCCCGTAGCCGTGATACCGGCGCTGTTTTCGTTTGACATCGATTCGTGTTTACCCTAGATTACTAACCGGCCGGTCATTAATGACCCCGTTTTCCTTCAAGGGTGCTCCATGACCGCGTCGTCCTTCATTTCCCCTCGTGGCCGTGCCTGGCTGTTGCTGGGCGCTCTCGCGCTGGCCGGCTGCTCGCGTCCGCCCGCGGCCGAAGAACCGCTGCGTTCGGTCAAGGTCATCCAGGTCGGCGCCAGCACCTACGACACCGAGCCCGAGTTCTCGGCCGAGGTGAAGGCCCGGGTCGAGTCCCGGCTCGGGTTCCGCGTCGCCGGCAAGATCGCTCGCCGCCAGGCCGAACTCGGCCAGCACGTGCAGGCCGGCCAGGTGCTGGCGCAGCTCGATCCGCAGGACTTCCGCCTGGCCGCCGAGGGTGCAAGGGCGCAGCATGCCGCGGCCCTGACCAATCGCGACCTGGCGCTGGCGGATCTCAAGCGCTACCGCGAGCTGCGCGAGCAGAACTTCATCAGCGGCGCCGACCTGGAGCGCCGCGAGAGCACCTACAAGGCCGCCCAGGCGCAACTCGAGCAGGCCCAGGCGCAACTGTCCGCGCAAGGCAACCAGGCCAGCTACACCTCGCTGGTGGCCGACGTGCCGGGCATCGTCACCGCGATCGAGGCCGAGCCGGGGCAGGTGGTCGCCGCTGGCGCGCCGGTGGTGCGCATCGCGCAGGACGGCGCGCGCGATGTCGTTTTCGCGGTGCCCGAAGACCGCGCGGGCCTAATCAAGCCGGGATCGGCGGTCACGGTGCGCGGCTGGTCCGGCGGCGGTGAATTCGAGGGCAAGGTGCGCGAGGTCGCGGCCAGCGCCGATGCGGTCACGCGCACCTATTCGGTCAAGGTGGCGATCGATGCCGCCACCGCGCCGGCGCTCGGCGCCACGGTCTACGCGCGGCCGAAGGCGCTGTCGCACAGCGGCGCGCCGGTCCTCAAGCTGCCGACCAGCGCCCTGCGCCACGAAGGCAGCGGCACGGCGGTCTGGGTGCTCGACCCCGCCAGCCTGACGGTGCGCTCGCAGCCGGTGCAGGTCGCGACCGCCGACGGCAACGAGGCGGTGGTCGCTTCCGGCCTGGCGCCGGGGATGCTGGTTGTGGCGGCCGGCGTGCATGTGCTGTCGCCGGGGCAGAAGGTGTCGATCTACCGAGACAAGTCGGCGGCTGCGCAGGCGTCGGTGCGCCCGGCCGTGGCCGCGCGCTGAGGACGCCGCCATGACGTCGCAGCAGAACGCCGAACCCGGCAAGGCCGGCTTCAACCTCTCGAAATGGGCCCTCGAACACGCGGCGCTCACGCGCTACCTGATGCTGGTGCTGATGCTGCTGGGCTTCGCGTCCTACTTCCAGCTCGGCCAGGACGAGGACCCGCCCTTCACCTTCCGGGCGATGGTGGTGCGCACCTACTGGCCGGGCGCCACCGCCCAGCAGGTGGCCGAGCAGGTGACCGACAAGCTCGAGCGCACGCTGCAGGAGGCGCCCTACGCCGACAAGATCCGCAGCTACTCCAAGCCCGGCGAGTCGCAGATCATTTTCGAGATCAAGGACTCGTCCAAGCCCGGCGAAGTGGCGAACGTCTGGTACACGGTGCGCAAGAAGATCGCCGACATGCGATCGACCCTGCCGGCCGGCGTGCAAGGGCCGTTCTTCAACGATGACTTCGGCGACGTCTACGGCGTCATCTACGCGCTCGAAAGCGACGGCTTCAGCTACGCCGAGCTCAAGACCTTCGCCGACGACGTGCGTCAGCGGCTCTTGCGCGTCAAGGACGTGGCCAAGGTCGAGCAGTTCGGCGTCCAGGACGAGAAGATCTTCATCGAGGTGTCGCACAAGCGCATCGCGCAGCTGGGCCTGGACTTCAATGCCGTGCTGGCGCAGATCGGCTCGCAGAACGCGGTCGAGAGCGCCGGCACGATCCAGGCGCCGCTGGACGTGGTCCAGGTGCGCGTGGGCGGCCAGTTCACCAGCGTCGAGCAGCTGCGCGCGATGCCGATCCGCGGCAGCTCCGGCAACCATCTGCGTCTCGGCGACATCGCCGAGATCCGCCGTGGCTACGTCGATCCGCCGGCGATCAAGGTCCGCCACCAGGGCCGCGAGGTGATCGCCCTCGGCGTCTCGATGGCCAAGGGCGGCGACATCATCGCGCTCGGCAAGGCCTTGCGCGCGGCCACCGGCGAGATCGACCGACGGCTGCCGCTCGGCGTCAAGCTGGTGCAGGTGCAGGACCAGCCGGTGTCGGTCGCCAGCTCGGTCAACGAATTCGTCAGCGTGCTGATCGAGGCCGTGGCGATCGTGCTGGCGGTCAGCTTCGTCGCCCTCGGGCTGCACAAGGGCGGGCGCTTCGGCTGGCACGTGGACATCCGGCCCGGGCTGGTGGTGGCGATCACGATCCCGCTGGTGCTGGCCGTGACCTTCCTGGCGATGAACTACCTGGGGATCGGGCTGCACAAGATATCGCTGGGCTCGCTGATCATCGCGCTCGGCCTGCTGGTGGACGACGCGATCATCGCGGTCGAGATGATGGTGCGCAAGATGGAGGAGGGCTACGACAAGGTGCGCGCCGCCACCTTCGCCTACGACGTCACGGCCAAGCCGATGCTCACCGGGACACTGATCACCGCGGCCGGATTCCTGCCGATCGGGCTGGCGAAATCGATGACCGGCGAATACACCTACGCGATCTTCGCGGTCACCGTGATCGCGCTGGTGCTGAGCTGGTTCGTCTCGGTCTACTTCGTGCCCTACCTCGGCACGCTGCTGCTCAAGGTCAAGCCGCACGACCCCGACGCGCCGCCGCACGAACTCTTCGACACGCCCTTCTACAACGCCTTCCGCAAGTCGGTGAACTGGTGCGTGGAGCACCGCTGGCTGACCATCGGCGCCACGGTGCTGATGTTCGCGCTCGGCATCGTCGGCATGGGCAAGGTACAGCAGCAGTTCTTTCCGGATTCGAGCCGGCCCGAGATCCTTGTCGAGCTGTGGTTCCCTGAGGGCACCTCCTTCGCCGCCAACGAGGACGTCGTGAAACGGGTCGAACAGCGCCTGCAGCAGGAAGAGGGCATCTCGACCGTCACGAGCTGGATCGGCTCGGGCGTGCCGCGCTTCTACCTGCCGCTGGACCAGGTGTTCCCGCAGACCAACGTGGCGCAGCTGATCCTGCTGTCCAAGGATCTCAAGATCCGCGAGAAGCTGCGCCTGCATCTGCCGGCCGTGCTGGCGGAGGAATTCCCCGAGGCCCGGGGCCGCGTCAAGCTGCTGCCCAACGGCCCGCCGGTGCCGTACCCGGTGCAGTTCCGCGTCGTCGGCGCCGACCCCGCGCAGCTGCGGGTGCATGCCGACGAGGTCAAGGCGCTGATGCGCGAGAACGCCCACATGCGCGGCGTCAACGACAACTGGAACGAATCGGTCAAGGTGATCCGGCTCGAGGTCGACCAGGACAAGGCACGGGCGCTGGGCGTCACCAGCCAGGCCATCGCCCAGGCCTCGCGCACCATGTTCAGCGGCACCACGGTCGGCCAGTTCCGCGAGAACGACCTCTTGATCGACATCGTGCTGCGCCAGTCGCCGGACGAGCGCGAGGCGATCTCGGACATCGGCAACGCCTACCTGCCCACCAGTTCGGGCCGCTCGATCCCGCTGACCCAGATCGCCAAGCCGGTGTTCACCTGGGAGCCGGGCGTGATGTGGCGCTGGAACCGCGACTACGCGGTCACGGTGCAGGGGGACGTCGTCGAAGGCCTGCAAGGTGCGACCGTCACCAACGAACTGCTGCCGAAACTGCGCGAACTCGAGGCCAGGTGGCATGCCGCCGGGCAGGGCGGCTACCGCATCGAGGTGGCGGGCGCGGTGGAAGAGAGCAGCAAGGGTTCGGCCTCGATCGTGGCCGGCGTGCCGATCATGCTGTTCCTGGTGTTCACGCTGCTGATGCTGCAGCTCCACAGCTTCAGCCGCTCGCTGCTGGTCTTCATCACGGGGCCGCTCGGTATCGTCGGCGTGGCTGGCGCGCTGCTGGTCTCGAACCGGCCCTTCGGATTCGTCGCGCTGCTGGGCGTGATCGCGCTGATGGGCATGATCCAGCGCAACGCGGTGATCCTGATCGACCAGATCGAGAGCGACCGCGCCGCGGGCGTGCCGGCCTGGGACGCGATCGTCGAATCGGCGGTGCGGCGCCTGCGGCCCATCGTGTTGACCGCGGCGGCCGCGGTGCTGGCGATGATCCCGCTGTCGCGCAGCGTCTTCTGGGGCCCGATGGCGGTGGCGATCATGGGCGGCCTGATTGTCGCCACGGTGCTGACCCTGCTGGCGCTGCCGGCGATGTACGCGGCCTGCTTCGGCGTCAAGCGCGAGACGGGTGAGGCGCCAGGAACGGTTCCGGTTAGCGTTTAAAATACGCGGTTGACCGATTTCAGGCGGATGGAGCGAAGGCCCCATCCGCCGCAATTTACCGAAGGCAGGGCGCGAAGTGCGCCAGGCCATCCTCGGCAAGCACCTGAAAAACTGATAACTGGAACTGCGCGGGTGGCGAAATTGGTAGACGCACCAGGTTTAGGTCCTGACGTTCGCAAGAACGTGCCGGTTCGAGTCCGGCCCCGCGCACCAGCAAAAAAGACCCCTCAAAAGGAAGACTGAAATGACCGTGAACGTTGAAACCCTCGAGAAGCTCGAACGCAAGATCACGCTGACCTTGCCGGTCGGCACCATCCAGTCCGAGGTCGATTCGCGCCTCAAGAAGCTGGCCCGCACCGTCAAGATGGACGGTTTCCGTCCCGGCAAGGTGCCGATGAACGTGGTCGCCCAGCGCTACGGCTACTCGGTCCACTACGAGGTCATGAACGACAAGGTCGGCGAGGCCTTCTCGCAGGCCGCCAACGAGGCCAAGCTGCGGGTGGCCGGCCAGCCGCGCATCACCGAGAAGGAAGAGTCGCCCGAAGGCCAACTGGCTTTCGACGCGGTCTTCGAGGTGTTCCCGGACGTCAAGATCAACGAGCTGTCGGGCGCCGAAGTCGAGAAGATCGACGCCGAAGTGGGTGACGAAGCCATCGACAAGACGCTCGACATCCTGCGCAAGCAGCGCCGCACCTTCGCCCAGCGCGCGCAAGACGCCGCGGTGGCCGACGGCGACCGCGTCACGGTCGACTTCGAGGGGAAGATCGACGGCGAGACCTTCCAGGGCGGCAAGGCCGAGGACTTCCAGTTCATCGTCGGCGAAGGCCAGATGCTCAAGGAGTTCGAGGACGCCGTGCGCGGCCTGAAGTCCGGCGACAGCCGCACCTTCCCGCTGTCGTTCCCGGCCGACTACCACGGCAAGGACGTGGCCGGCAAGCAGGCCGACTTCATGGTCACCGTGAAGAAGATCGAGGCTTCGCACCTGCCCGAAATCAACGAACAGCTGGCCAAGTCGCTCGGCATCGCCGACGCCACGGTCGAGGGCCTGCGCGCCGACATCAAGCGCAACCTCGAGCGCGAGGTCAAGTTCCGCCTGCTGGCGCGCAACAAGAACGCCGTGATGGACGCCCTGATCGCCAACGCCGAACTCGACCTGCCGAAGTCCAGCGTCCAGGCCGAAGTCGACCGCATGATCGAAGGCGCCCGCGCCGAGCTCAAGCAGCGCGGCATCAAGGACGCCGACAAGGCCCCGATCCCCGACGACGTGTTCCGTCCCCAGGCCGAGCGCCGCGTGCGCCTGGGCCTGGTGGTGGCCGAACTGGTGCGTGCCAACAACCTGCAGGCCAAGCCGGAGCAGATCAAGGCCCACATCGACGAACTCGCCGCCAGCTACGAAAAGCCGGCCGACGTGGTGCGCTGGTATTTCAGCGACAACCGCCGCCTGGCGGAGGTCGAAGCGGTGGTGATCGAGAACAACGTCACGGATTTCGTGCTCGGCAAGGCCAAGGTCAATGCCAAGTCGGTGTCCTTCGACGAACTGATGGCCCAGCAGGGCTGATCCCTCCGGACTCCGCGGCCATGGGGCTTGTGCTTTGTGGCACGAGCCCCATTTCGTCTGGGTACGGTACAAAACCCCTCTGGAGAGCAAACATGAGCGCACAGGACATTCAAGGCCTCGGCATGGTTCCGATGGTCATCGAGCAATCGGGCCGCGGCGAGCGTTCCTACGACATCTATTCGCGCCTGCTCAAGGAGCGCGTGATCTTCCTGGTCGGTGAAGTCAACGACCAGACCGCCAACCTGGTGGTGGCGCAGCTGCTGTTCCTCGAGAGCGAGAATCCCGACAAGGATATTTCGTTCTATATCAATTCCCCGGGCGGCAGCGTCAGCGCCGGCATGGCGATCTACGACACCATGCAGTTCATCAAGCCCGACGTGTCAACCCTGTGCATCGGCTTCGCGGCCAGCATGGGCGCCTTCCTGCTGGCGGCCGGCGAGAAGGGCAAGCGTTACTCGCTGCCCAACTCGAAGATCATGATTCACCAGGTGCTCGGCGGCGCCCGCGGCCAGGCCACGGACATCGAGATCCACGCCCGCGACATCCTCAAGACGCGCGAGCAGATGAACCGCATCCTAGCCGAGCGCACCGGCCAGTCGTTCGAGAAGATTGCCCGCGACACCGAGCGCGACTACTTCCTGACGGCCGACGAATCCAAGGAGTACGGCCTGATCGACCAGGTCATCTCCAAGCGCAGCTGAAAGGCGCGCGCTGAGGCGAGCGCGCAACAACGGCGTTTTCCTGCGGGAAAGCGCCGTTTTTCTTCAGGCCAGCGATGGGCTTGTGGGCTTTCATCTTCGCTATCATTGTTAAACCCCTGTTACGAGGCATCTGCCCATGGCCGAGAAAAAAGGCTCCTCCAGCGAAAAAACGCTCTACTGCTCGTTCTGCGGGAAGAGCCAGCACGAGGTCAAGAAGCTGATTGCCGGACCGTCGGTCTTCATCTGCGACGAGTGCATCGACCTCTGCAACGAGATCATTCGCGACGAATTGCCGACGGGCGATGACGCGCGCGAGGCGCGCAACGACCTGCCGACCCCGCTGGAGATCAAGTCCAACCTCGACAATTACGTGATCGGCCAGGAGCCGGCCAAGCGGATGCTGTCGGTGGCGGTCTACAACCACTACAAGCGCCTGCGCCACAAGGAAAAGTCCAAGGGCGACGACGTCGAGCTCAGCAAGAGCAACATTCTCCTGATCGGGCCGACCGGATCGGGCAAGACCCTGCTGGCGCAGACCTTGGCGCGCATGCTCGACGTGCCGTTCGTAATGGCCGACGCCACCACGCTGACCGAGGCCGGCTATGTCGGCGAGGACGTCGAGAACATCATCCAGAAGCTGCTGCAGAGCTGCAACTACGAGGTCGAGCGGGCCCAGCGCGGCATCGTCTACATCGACGAGATCGACAAGATCTCGCGCAAGTCGGACAACCCGTCGATCACCCGCGACGTCTCGGGCGAGGGCGTGCAGCAGGCGCTGCTGAAGCTGATCGAAGGCACCATGGCCAGCGTGCCGCCCCAGGGCGGGCGCAAGCACCCGAACCAGGACTTCCTGCAGATCGACACCACCAACATCCTGTTCATCTGCGGCGGTGCCTTCGCCGGACTCGAAAAGGTGATCGAGAACCGCACCGAGGCCTCGGGCATCGGTTTCGGCGCCTCGGTCAAGAGCAAGAAGCAGCGCAGCGTCACCGAGGTGTTCCGCGAGGTTGAACCCGAAGACCTGATCAAGTTCGGGTTGATCCCCGAACTGGTCGGGCGGATGCCGGTGGTCGCTTCGCTGGCCGAACTGAGCGAAGACGCCCTGGTGCAGATCCTGACCGAACCCAAGAATGCGGTGGTCAAGCAGTTCACCAAGCTGCTGCAGATGGAAGGCGTCGACCTCGAGATCCGCCCGGCGGCGCTCAAGGCCATTGCCCGCAAGGCCCTGGCCCGCAAGACCGGCGCGCGCGGCCTGCGCTCGATCCTCGAGCAGTCGCTGATCGACACCATGTTCGAGCTGCCGAACGCCACCAATGTTGACAAGGTGGTGGTCGAGGAGTCGACCATCGACGAGAACAAGCCACCGCTGCTGGTCTATCGCGAGGCGGCCAAGAAGGCCTGAATGCAGCTGCACCGGACGCGCCCTTCCCGCCAGGCGTCCGGCGTCTTCGACGAAGACCGTGCCCGCGCACTTGAAAAGTGCGCGCGGCCGACCATCTTTCCATGATCAAGTAAAGGATTTCCATGTCCGGTCATACCCCCCTGCCTGCTTCCGAGCTCGACCTGCCGCTGTTGCCGCTGCGCGACGTGGTCGTGTTCCCCCACATGGTGATTCCGCTTTTCGTCGGCCGGCCCAAGAGCATCAAGGCGCTCGAGCTGGCGATGGAAGCCGAGCGCCGCATCATGCTGGTGGCGCAGAAGGCTGCCGCCAAGGACGAGCCCTCGGTCGAGGACATGTTCGAGGTCGGCTGCATCTCGACCATCCTGCAGATGCTGAAGCTGCCTGACGGCACGGTGAAAGTGCTGGTCGAGGGCCAGCAACGCGCCCGCGTGAACCGCATCGACGACGGCGAGACCCATTTCTCGGCCAACGTGACGCCGGTCGAGGCGGCCGAGGCTGCGGCCCAGAAGGGCACCGAGGTCGAGGCGCTGCGCCGTGCCGTGATGCAGCAGTTCGACCAGTACGTGAAGCTCAACAAGAAGATCCCGCCCGAGATCCTGACCTCGATCTCGAGCATCGACGATCCGGGCCGGCTGGCCGACACCATCGCCGCGCACCTGCCGCTCAAGCTCGACAACAAGCAGGCGGTGCTCGACCTGGACGACATCAAGGCCCGGCTCGAGAACCTGTTCGGCCAGCTCGAGCGCGAGGTCGACATCCTCAACGTCGACAAGAAGATCCGCGGCCGAGTGAAGCGCCAGATGGAAAAGAACCAGCGCGACTTCTACCTGAACGAGCAGGTCAAGGCGATCCAGAAGGAGCTCGGCGAGGGCGAGGAGGGCGCGGACATCGAGGAGATCGAGAAGAAGATCAAGCTCGCCAAGATGCCCAAGGACGCGCTCAAGAAGGCCGAGAGCGAGCTCAAGAAGCTCAAGCTGATGTCGCCGATGTCGGCCGAGGCCACCGTGGTGCGCAACTACATCGACGTGCTGATCGGCCTGCCCTGGAGCAAGAAGACCAAGATCAAGCACGACCTCGCGAACGCCGAAGCGGTGCTCAACGAGGATCACTACGGCCTCGAGAAGGTCAAGGACCGCATCCTGGAATATCTCGCGGTGCAGCAGCGCGTCGACAAGGTCAAGGCGCCGATCCTGTGCCTGGTCGGCCCTCCGGGTGTCGGAAAGACCTCGCTCGGGCAGTCGATCGCCAAGGCGACCGGCCGCAAGTACACGCGCATGGCGCTGGGCGGGATGCGTGACGAGGCCGAGATCCGCGGTCATCGCCGCACCTACATCGGCGCACTGCCGGGCAAGGTGCTGCAGAGCCTGAACAAGGTCGGCACGCGCAACCCGCTGTTCCTGCTCGACGAGATCGACAAGCTGGGCACCGACTTCCGCGGCGACCCGTCGAGCGCGCTGCTCGAGGTGCTCGACCCCGAGCAGAACCACACCTTCGGCGACCACTACGTCGAGGTCGACTTCGACCTCTCCGACGTGATGTTCGTCGCCACCTCGAACTCGATGAACATCCCGCCGGCGCTGCTGGACCGGATGGAAGTGATCCGCCTGGCGGGCTATACCGAGGACGAGAAGACCCACATCGCGCTGAAGTACCTGCTGCCCAAGCAGATGAAGAACAACGGCGTGAAGGAAGAAGAGCTGCTGATCAACGAGGAAGCGGTGCGCGACATCGTGCGCTACTACACCCGTGAAGCCGGCGTGCGTTCGCTCGAGCGCGAGCTCTCGAAGATTTGCCGCAAGGTGGTCAAGGGCCTGCTGCTGAAGAAGATGGAGCCCAAGGTGCTGGTCACCGGCGCGAACCTCAACGATTTCCTCGGCGTGCGCAAGTACAGCTTCGGCCTGGCCGAGAAGCAGAACCAGGTCGGCCAGGTGGTCGGCCTCGCGTGGACCGAGGTCGGCGGCGACCTGCTCACGATCGAGGCGGTGACCATGCCCGGCAAGGGCGTGATCAGCCGCACCGGATCGCTCGGCGACGTGATGAAGGAATCGGTGGAAGCGGCGCGCACCGTGGTGCGCAGCCGTGCCCGCCGGCTCGGCATCAAGGATGAAGTGTTCGAGAAGCGCGACATCCACATCCACGTGCCCGATGGTGCGACACCCAAGGACGGCCCGAGCGCAGGCGCTGCGATGACCACCGCCTTCGTCTCGGCGCTGACCGGCATCCCGGTGCGCGGCGACGTCGCCATGACCGGCGAGATCACGCTGCGCGGCGAGGTCACGGCGATCGGCGGCCTGAAGGAAAAACTGCTGGCGGCGTTGCGCGGCGGCATCAAGACGGTGCTGATTCCGGAAGAGAACGCCAAGGACCTGCAGGACATCCCGGAGAACGTGAAGAACGGCCTCGAGATCGTGCCCGTGAAGTGGATCGACAAGGTGCTCGAGATCGCACTGGAGAAGATGCCGACGCCGTTGTCCGACGAGGAGGTTGCGGCCTCTGCGGCTGCGGTGGCCGAACTGGCCAAGCAGCGCGCAGCGACGCCGGTGGAAGGTTCAGTGAAGCATTGAGCTTCGAGAGTTGCGGGGCCTCGAAAAATTGCTATATAATTCGAGGCTCGAAACGCGGGAATAGCTCAGTTGGTAGAGCGCAACCTTGCCAAGGTTGAGGTCGAGAGTTCGAGACTCTTTTCCCGCTCCACATTCGATAAAAGGAGGCTTCGGCCTCCTTTTTCTTTTTCTGCCGGCGTAGCCCGTCGAAGGCCGCCGCGCTCAACGCCCCGTTCCGCTTTCCTGTCGTGCCTGGCTGCTGCGTTCGTCGCTAGACTCGGCCGCTGGGATGCGCGTCTTCGAGGAGGAGCATGGCGGATTCGGAAAAGACACTTCAGAGCGAGCAGTTCGTGCTCGGCCTTTCGATCTGGGTGACGTTCGCGATCGCGATCCTTGGCGTCATGCTCGGGCTGTTGGCGGAGTCCCAGTCGATCATCTTCGACGGCCTGTTCTCGGTCATCGACGCGGCCATGTCGATGCTGGCGCTGTACGTGTCGAGGCTGCTG
The DNA here is from genome assembly GCF_056403395.1 of Variovorax sp. P2_H12. NCBI lineage: Bacteria > Pseudomonadati > Pseudomonadota > Betaproteobacteria > Burkholderiales > Comamonadaceae > Variovorax > Variovorax sp. P2_H12. Next base: position 173,015 of record NZ_JBFUFO010000003.1, read on the forward strand.
CTGCGGGAGGGCAGCCGCAGCTTCCAATACGGCTTCTGGCACCTCGAGCCGCTGGTGGCTGCGTTCAACGGCATCATCCTGCTCACCGTGTGCGTCTACGCCTTCATCAATGCATTGAAGGGTTTCCTGGACGGTGGCCAGGTGGTGAACTTCGGCAGCGCGGCGGCCTATTCGGTGATCGTCTGCGGGGTCTGCTTCGGCATGTACCTGTACGAGCGACGCGCCAACAGGCGGCTCGACTCCGAGTTCATCCGCATCGACATGAAGAGCTTCCTGATGTCGGGCTGCATCACGCTGGCGCTGTTCGCGGGTTTCGGCATCTCCCGCCTGCTCGCCGGGATGGGCTACGCGCATCTGGAGCCCTATGCCGACCCTGTGATCCTGATGGTGCTGGTGATCGGGCTGCTGCCGATCCCGATCGGCATCGTGGCCAAGGCCCTGAAGGAGGTGTTCCTGATCGCTCCCCCTGAGCTGCACTACCACGTGCGCGAGGTCATGGCGGTGATGAAGGAGCGGCACGGCTTCATCGGCTATCGCAGCTATGTCGCGAAGAGCGGTCGCGTCTACATGGTCGACATCAATGTCGTGGTGCCGGCGGATTTCGAGGCCGACATCCACCGTTTCGATACGCTGCGCCAGGACATCGCCAAGCGCCTGTCCGAGTATGGCAGCCTCGACCGGTGGCTGTCGATCACGTTCACTGCCAATCCGGACTGGCTGTGAGGAGGGCGCGCCTCGGCGGTGTTGTAGAATCGCGGGCTTGCCGGGAAGGCTCAGCGGGCACATCGTGCAAGCTGGACTCCCGCGGTTTCGACCCGTTCGGAACTGCAAGACTGAAAAGCGTGGCGCGATAGCAAAGCGGTTATGCAACGGATTGCAAATCCGTCTAGCCCGGTTCGACTCCGGGTCGCGCCTCCACCGACATCGGTACCGAAAATGCAGCCCCGCCAACCCACGTTGCCGGGGCTGTGTTCGTTTGCGGTATCGTCGTTGTCCGACCGGAAGCCCGGATGGTGAAATTGGTAGACACATCGGACTTAAAATCCGCCGCTTCCTGAATAAGGGGCATACCGGTTCGACCCCGGTTCCGGGCACCACCACACTACAAGGGAGCAAGACATGCCTCGCTACAACGCTCCGTTCGAAATCCATGTGCACGGCGATGTGCCGCTGCGTTCCGACGTGAGCTTCGAGCAGATCCAGGAAGCGCTCGCCCCGCTCTGGAAATACGCCGGCGCCAAGTCGCTGGCCGATGGCGCCACCAGCGTCTACGAAGAAGAGCCCGGCATCCGCTTCGAGCAGAAAGAGCACATGCTCCAGATCTGCTGGACCGTGGCCGGCGACGAGGACTTCCGCCAGGCGCTCGACGAGATGTGCATGGCCCTCAACGAGCTGTCCGAGCAGGGCGCGGCGCTCGAGGTCACCTTCTACGACACCGACTTCGACGAGGAAGAGGGCGACCCCGACGAGGAGTCGCGCGACGACTTCCTGATGCTCTTCGTCGGTCCGAATCCGGCGGCGATCATGCAAGTTCAGCGCGACCTGCTGGTCGAGGACGTGGTGAACCTGATGGAACGCCATTTCGACGGCGCCGAGCTCGGCGGGGTGGTGGCCGAGATCGACAAGCTCTTCGGCGACCGCTTCGACGCGCTGGTGAACTCGCTCGAGATCGGCAAGCGCCCGCGCGGCGGCACCGGCGGTGCCGGCAGCGGCGGCCACGGCGGCGGCCGCCGTCCGCGCCACCTGCACTAGGGCTGTTCACGGGCCCTGACGTTCCTGACGCGGGGCGGCCACGCCGCTCCGCTATGCTCGGCGACCTTCCTTTCACGGAGTCCTCGCTTGGCCCTGTTTCCCCAATCCGCCCTCCAGCCCGGCGTGCGCAAGCGCGAGGTGTTCGGCTGGGCGATGTACGACTTCGCCAATTCGGGCTACACCACGGTGGTCATCACCGCCGTATTCGCCGCCTATTTCGTCGGCGGCATCGCCCAGGGTGCGCCCTGGGGCGCCTTCGCCTGGACCGCGGCGCTCAGCATCTCGTACGCGATCGTCATGGTCACGATGCCCGCGATCGGCGCCTGGGCCGACCTGCACGCGGCCAAGAAGCGGGTGCTGGTCACCGTGACCCTGGCCTGCGTGGCGGGCACCGCGGCGCTGGCCCTGACGCCGCGCCTGACGGGGCCCTACGCCGTGGCGCTCGCGATGGCCCTGGTGATCGTCTCCAATGCCTTCTATTCCTACGGCGAGTCGCTCACCGGCGCCTTCCTGCCGGAACTCGCCACCGCCGAAGGCATGGGCAAGGTCAGCGGCTGGGGCTGGGCCTTCGGCTACCTCGGCGGCATGCTGGCGCTGGGTCTCTGCCTGGCCTATGTGCTCTCGGCCCAGGCGCGCGGACTGCCGGCCGCGCATTTCGTGCCGGTCACGATGCTGATCACGGCAGCGATCTATGGCGCGGCGGCCTGCGTCACCTTCGCGCTGCTGCCCGAGCGCGCGCTGCCGCAGCAGCGCGGCCCCGACCAGAGCGCCTGGCTGCAGTTGCGCGACACCTTTCGGGAGGCCCGCGCCTACCGCGACTTCATGTGGCTGCTGGCCTGCACCGTCTGCTACCAGGGGGGCGTGGCGGTGGCGATCACGCTGGCGGCGATCTACGCCGAGCAGGTGATCGGCTTCGTGCCCAGCGAGACGATGGTGCTGATCTTCGTGCTCAATATCGCGGCGGCGCTCGGTGCCTTCGGCTTCGGCTACCTGCAGGACCGGATCGGCCATCGGCGCTCGCTGGCGGGGACGCTGGTCGCCTGGATCGCGGTCTGCCTGATCGCCGCCTCGGTGAGCACCAAGGGCGGCTTCTGGTGGGCCGCCGCGATCGCCGGCCTGGCCATGGGGTCCAGCCAGTCGGCCGGGCGCGCCATGACCGGCATCCTGGCGCCGCCGCGCCAGCTGGCCGAGTTCTTCGGTCTCTGGACCTTCGCCACCCGGCTCGCGAGCATCGTGGGGCCGCTGAGCTACGGCGCGATCACCTGGGCAACCGGCGGCAACCAGCGGATCGCAATCCTCTCGACGGCGGTGCTTTTCGTGGGGGGGCTGCTGCTGCTGCTGCCGATCGACATGCGGCGCGGGCGGGAAGCGGCGCTGCGGGCCTGAGCTTCGCGTGCGCCTGAGGCCAGGCGGGCGCCGGGCCGCCAGGGCGGCGAAGTCCGCGCTTCGCACGGACGGGCGGGCTGCAGCGTCCCCCTCGGGGGGCAGCGACCACACGCAGTGAGGGAGCGTGGGGGCTCAATCCATCGGCGCGGCGCCCTTGGCCAGGCGGTAGCGCGTGCCGTCGTAGCGCAGCACGCGCGACTTGAAGGTCTGCCGCCGCTCCTGCGTGACGCATTCGTCTCCCAGCGGGCTCGAGCGGCTTTCGGAGCGGGCCTGGTGCAGGAGCAGGTCGGCATAGCCGCCGGTGCTGCCACGGGCCACGGAGAGGCTGCCGCGCACGGTCTCGAAGCTGCCGGTGCAGCTGGTGTCCCATTCGCCTTGCTCGAGCGTGAGTTCGAGCCCGTCGAGCACTTTCGCGAGCTTCGGCCCCTGGGGCACATAGAGCGACAGGCTCTCGTTCGAATAGGGATTGGCGCGCGACGAACCCTGGCGCAGGATGCGCAGCCCGAAGGCGCGCGCGTCGGGCGCCAGCGCATAGCGCGTGCCGTCGACTCGGATCTCGCCGATGCGCACCGCGTCCTCGGTCAGCACGTCTTCCTCGAACAGCCGGCTCACGACCTTGGCACGCTCGGTGTTGCCGTTGTCGGCCTGCTGCACCACGAGCACGTCGAGATCGAACTGGCGGCTGCCGGGCTCTGTCGACGGGCGCGGCAGAGGCAGCACGACGATGAAGCGGCCCGGGACGCCGCGCCACGGTTCGCAAACGGCGCGTTCGTGGTCGAGCGTGCGCTTCGGATGCAGCTTGGCATGCATGCGCTCCGCCAGGCCGGTGTCGCAGGCTGCCTGGGAGGCGATGCCGAAGCTGCCCAGCAGCCCGCCAAGAAGCAGTGCGCGGCGCAGGCGGCGCATCAGGCGGGCGCCGCGAGCCAGCGGGCGGCCGCGGCGTTCAGCGATTCGGGGGCGCCGCTGCTCAGCAGGCACAGGTCGCCGATGCCTTCGGTGCGCTGCGTTCCGGCCTGGGCAAGCAAACGCAGCGTCTGCTGCGCCACGGGGGCGCCGGTATCGATGAAGCGGACCGCTTCCCCGGTGTGGCGGCGCAATTCGTCGGCGATGAAGGGGTAGTGGGTGCAGCCCAGCACCAGCGTGTCGAGCTGGCCGTCGCCGCGGCCGAAGTGCCCTGCGGCGGCCGAATACTGTTCGCACAGCGCCGAGATCCGCGCCGCGTCGGAGCGCTCGATGGCGCCGGCCAGGCCGTCGCAGGCCACGATGCTGAAGGTGGCCTGTCCGGCCAGCGAGGCGAGCAGCGTCTGGAACTTGCGGCTCTCGATGGTCACGCGGGTCGCCAGCACCGCGATGTGCCCGGTTCGGCTCAGCGCCACCGCGGGCTTGAGTGCGGGCTCGACGCCGACCACGGGCAGCGCCGGGTGGTCGGCGCGCAGCCGGTGGATCGCGGCCGCGGTGGCGGTGTTGCAGGCCACCACCAGCGCCTTGATCCGGTGCGCATCGAGCAGGTGGCGCGCCACCGTGGCACTGCGTTCGGCAACGAAGGCGTCGCCGCGCTCGCCGTAAGGCGCATGGGCGGTGTCGGCGAAGTAGACGAAGCGCTCGCGCGGCAAGGCCTCGCGCAGCGCGTTGAGGACGCTCAGGCCCCCGACGCCGCTGTCGAACACGCCGATCGGATCGTCGGCATGCACGGGCCCGTCGACGCGCGCCAGGCTCAAACCGGTTCCAGCGCGATGGTCTTGAACTCGCCGCTGGCGATGCGCTTCTGCCATTCGGCCGGGCCCGTGATGTGGGCGCTGGTGCCGCCGGCATCGACCGCCACCGTGACCGGCATGTCGACCACGTCGAACTCGTAGATGGCTTCCATGCCGAGGTCCGCGAAGCCGACCACACGGGCGGTCTTGATGGCCTTGCTCACCAGGTAGGCAGCGCCGCCGACAGCCATGAGGTAGGCGCTCTGGTGCTTCTTGATGGCCTCGATCGCGACCGGGCCGCGCTCGGCCTTGCCGATCATCGCGATCAGGCCGGTCTGAGCCAGCATCATCTCGGTGAAGCCGTCCATGCGGGTGGCGGTGGTCGGGCCGGCGGGGCCGACGGCTTCGTTGCCGACCGGGTCGACCGGGCCGACGTAATAGATGACGCGGTTGGTGAAGTCCACCGGCAGCTTCTCGCCCTTGGCCAGCATGTCGGAGATGCGCTTGTGGGCGGCATCGCGGCCGGTCAGCATCTTGCCGTTGAGCAGCAGGGTGTCGCCGGGCTTCCAGCTGGCGACTTCGGCCGGCGTGAGCTGGTCGAGGTCGACCCGCTTGCTCTTGTTGTAGTCGGGCTGCCAGTCGATCTTCGGCCAGAGGTCGAGCGAGGGCGCCTCGAGGTAGACCGGGCCCGAGCCGTCGAGCACGAAGTGCGCGTGGCGGGTCGCGGCGCAGTTCGGGATCATCGCCACCGGCTTGCTGGCCGCGTGCGTGGGGTACATCTGGATCTTGACGTCGAGCACGGTGGAGAGGCCGCCCAGGCCTTGCGCGCCGATGCCCAGCGCGTTGACCTTCTCGTACAGCTCGATGCGCAGCGCCTCGACCTTGGTCAGCTCGGCGCCCGAGGCCTTCTTGGCCTGCAGCTCGTGCATGTCGAGGTCGTCCATCAGGCTTTGCTTGGCCATCAGCGCGGCCTTCTCGGCGGTGCCGCCGATGCCGATGCCCAGCATGCCCGGCGGGCACCAGCCGGCGCCCATGGTCGGCACGGTCTTGAGCACCCAGTCGACGATGCTGTCGCCGGGGTTCAACATCGCGAGCTTGCTCTTGTTCTCGCTGCCGCCGCCCTTGGCCGCGACGGTCACTTCGACCGTGTTGCCGGGGACGATCTCGGTGAAGATCACGGCCGGCGTGTTGTCCTTGGTGTTCTTGCGGTCGAACTGCGGGTCGGCCACGACCGAGGCGCGCAGCGTGTTGTCGGGGTGGTTGTAGCCGCGGCGCACGCCTTCGTTGATGGCATCGTCCAGGCTGCCCGTGAAGCCGCCCCAGCGCACGTCCATGCCCACCTTCAGGAACACGTTGACGATGCCGGTGTCCTGGCAGATCGGGCGGTGGCCGGTCGCGCTCATCTTGCTGTTGGTGAGGATCTGCGCCATCGCGTCCTTGGCCGCCGGGCTCTGCTCGCGCTCGTAGGCGCGGGCCAGGTGGGCGATGTAGTCGGCCGGGTGGTAGTAGCTGATGTATTGCAGCGCGGCGGAAACCGACTCGATCAGGTCGGCTTGCTGAATGGTGGTCATGGTGGGGAAACGTTCTTGTGAGTGGGGGGACGCCCCGCGATTATCTCAGCCGGTAAAAACCCGCGGGCGCCTCACCTCGCGGCGGCCCGCGCCTCCTTGATCCAGCCGTCGAACAGCGTCTGGTGGACCCGGATCCAGCCGTCGACGTGGCGCTCGACGTCCCGCTGGGTGTTGGCGCCCTGGCTCATGCGCAGGTTCTGGGCGTTGATGTCGGCGATCGGCAGCTTCATGGTCTCGAACAGGCGGCCGGCCGCAGGATTCTTCGCGACGAAGTCCTTGTTGGCGACGATCTGCTGTCGGTTGGCCAGGAAGCCGTAGTTTCTGCCGTTGGGGAGCCGGGTGTCGACGCTGTCGCCCTGCGAGGACGAGAACGGCACCTGCAGCCAGACCACGTCCGTGCCCGGCCGCAGCACGGCGCTGACCCAATAGGGCGTCCAGGTGTAGTAGAGGATCGGCTGGCCTTGCTTGAAGCGCGCGATGGTATCGGCCATCAGCGCCGCATAGCTGCCTTGCCTGTGGGTCACGCTGTCGCGCAGCTGGTAGGCCGCGAGGTGGTTCTCGATCGCCAGTTCGCAGCCCCAGCCGGGGTTGCAGCCGGTCAGGTCCGCCTTGCCGTCGCCGTCGGTGTCGAACAGCTTCGCGATCGCCGGGTCCTTCAACTGGTCGATGCTGGTGATGCCGTACTGGTCGGCCGTTTTCCGGTCGATCAGGTAGCCCTGGACCGCACCGTCCGCATAGACCCCCTGGCGAAACAGACGGGCATCGCCGCCGCTGTTCCTGTAGAAGTCGGCGTGCAGCAGGTTCCAGTGGTTGGCCATGAAGGTGGCGTCCCCGTTGGCGATCGCCAGGTGCTCGGTGGCGGGTTCGAGGTCCTTCATCGGTTCGACCGCGTAGCCGAGCTTCTCCAGGGCCCTGGACACCAGCAGCGTCTGGAACATCTCTTCCGCCAGCGAGCTCTTGAGCGGCTGCACCGTGACGCCCTTGCCGGGCAGATCAGTGTTGGCGCGGGCCTGGGTGGCGAGGCCGAGGGCCAGCAGGCCGATGGCCAGCAGGCTGCGTGCGACGGTGCGGGTTCTTCTCATGCGTTGGATTCCTTCGAAGGTCATGGCCAGGCCCTTCACTGCGCTTGCGTGGACAAGGCCGCAACGGCTTCGTTCTCGCTGCGCGACGGGCGCACCAGGCGATGCAGCAGGCGCAGCGCGAGGCCGGCCGGGCCGGTCTGCCACCAGCGGCGCGCGCTGCTGCGGCGCGACCGGCCCACGGCCTGGGTCAGGCGGTCGAGCGTGATGGCCAGCAGCACGATGCCCAGGCCGCCGACGGTCGCCAGGCCCATGTCGAGCCGGCCGATGCCGCGCAGCACCATCTGGCCCAGCCCGCCGACGGCGATCATCGAGGCGATCACCACCATCGACAGCGAGAGCATCAGGGCCTGGTTGATGCCCGCCATGATGGAGGGCATGGCCAGCGGCAACTGCACCTTCACGAGCATCTGCCAGGGCGATGCCCCGTAGGCGCGGGCCGCCTCGATCAGGTCCGGCCGCACCTGGCGCAGGCCCAGGTTGGTCAGGCGCACCAGCGGCGCCAGCGCGAAGATGATGGTCACGATCACGCCCGGCACGTTGCCGATGCCGAACAGCATCACCACCGGCACCAGGTAGACGAAGGCGGGCGTGGTCTGCATCGCATCGAGCACCGGGCGCATCAGGCGCTGGGCCCGGTCGCTGCTGGCCAGCAGCACGCCCAGCGGCAGGCCGACACCCAAGCAGAACACCAGCGAGGTCAGCACCAGCGACAGCGTGACCATCGCTTCGGACCAGATGCCGAGCAGCGCCACCAGCAGCAGCGACACGGCGGTGCCGATGGCGAGCTTGCGGCCGGCGAACTGCCAGGCCAGCAGGCCGATCAGCGCGATCATGGCCAGTGCCGGGAGACCGTTGAGAAGGCCCTGCACCCAGGTCAGCGTGCCGTCGATGGGCAGCCGCACGGTCTGGAAAAAGGGGCGGAAGTGCTCCACCACCCAGCCGAGCCCCCGGTTGATCCAGGACTCGACGGGCATGGAGCCATCCCAGAGGCGTTGCAGCTGGAAGCCGCCGGCCGCGGGATCGACCGATCCGGCCAGTTGCCGGGCCGCGTCGATCGGGGCCGGTGCATCGAGCCAGTCGCTGGTCGCGGACGCATCGGGCGTCGCGGAGACGCTGGCCCAGGGGTCGATGGATGTCTGCGGCGGCAGCGACGGCGGCGACGTCACGGCGTCGTTCAACGGGGCGAGTTCGGAAGGAAGTGCGGTGTCGTTCATCAAGAGGTCCTTCGGGGTCAGAGCGTTTCGGCGATGGCGACGGCAGTCGCGGGCTCCATCGGCGGCGTGTCGCGGTCGAGGAACTTCAGCAGCGTGGTCTTGCTGATGGCCCCGCAGAAGCGGCCGTCGCCGGCCACCACCGGCACGGCGCACGGCGCCTGCGCCACCTGGCCGAACAGGCCGGCCACAGGCGCATCCGCCGCGATCGGCGGCAGCGCATCCAGGAACGCGTGCTGCAGGCCCAGCGGGCCCGAATGCCCGTCGAGGGCCGCGCGCAGCGTGTCGGCCGACACCGTGCCCAGGTAGCGCTTGCCGGCGCTCACCACGTAGGCGTGGTCGCGGTCCTGGTCCTCGAGCAGCTTGAGCGCCGCGCGCGCGCCGCGGTCGGCGTGCTCGGAGACCACGGTGAGCGACTTGCGCGCGATGTCCGCGGCCTTGAAGACCGCCGCGGCATCGACACCGCGCACAAAGCTGCGCACGTAGTCGTCGGCCGGGCTGCGCAGGATCTCGTCGGGCGTGCCGACCTGGATCACCTGGCCGTCCTTCATGATGGCGATGCGGTCGCCGATGCGCATGGCCTCGTCGAGGTCGTGGGAGATGAAGACGATGGTGCGGCGCTGGGCCTGCTGGAGGCGCAGCAGCTCCGACTGCATCTCGGTCCGGATGATCGGGTCGAGCGCCGAGAAGGCCTCGTCCATCAGCAGGATGGAGGGGTCGGAAGCCAGTGCGCGCGCCAGGCCCACGCGCTGCTGCATGCCGCCCGAGAGTTCGTCGGGATAACTGTCGCCCCAGCCCGCGAGCCCCACCTGCGCGAGCGCCTGGTCGGCCTGGTCGAGGCGTTCCTTCTTGCCGGCGCCGGCGAGCTCGAGGCCGAAGGCGGTGTTCTCGCGCACCGTCATGTGCGGCATCAGGGCGAAGGACTGGAACACCATGCTGATGTCCTTGCGGCGCAGCGCGCGCAGTTTCGCGTCGGAGTGCTCGTTGATGTCCGCGCCGTCGATCACGATGCGGCCGGCGGTCGGCTCGATCAGCCGGTTGAGCAGGCGCACCAGCGTCGGCCCGAAAGGCCCATGATGACGAAGATCTCGCCCGCCTGGATCTCGAAGGTGGCGTCGAACACGCCGATCGACTGGCCGGTGCGCGCCAGGATCTCCTTCTTGGAAAAGCCTTGCCGGACCAGGTCCAGGGCCTGATCCGGCTCGTCGCCGAAGACCTTGAACACGTGATCGATGAGAATTCCTTTGGCCATACGCCGGGGCTCCTTGTAGGAAGGGTGGACAGGGCGTCGCCCACGAGGGCGACGGCGGCCGCGCCAGCAGCCGAAGGGGCCACCGGAAAGCGCGCGCAGCGGCCCGGCGAGCCTCAAGGGCTGCCGATGGGCACTGAAGACGACATGGCGACGAAACCCGTGCCCACCGGATGCTTCAGTCGCAGAACAGCGGGCCTGGTCGAGGGGCGCCGCCTGGATGAGCGTGGCGTAGCAATGGGGCCGGAAAAAACCGGCCGGTTGCCGGGCTGGACCCGGCGCAAGAGGATCCTGCACCGCGACGGGATTCGGAGATCCGCGAGTAGTGCAGGCCGATCAACATGACTTGTTGATCGTCTGGGAAGGTGGATTATAACTTTTTGACATGAAGAGTCAAGACTGCACAGCCAGATCAAATGCGAGCCATTCTTGTTCGAGGCGATACTTGGTGTAGCGCCCGGTGAACGGCCGATCCCCTATCCCTGACAGAGGAGTTCCTTCATGACGACATCCCCCCAGACCCGCGTCGAACGCGACACCTTCGGCCCGATCGAGGTCCCTGCGGACAAGCTGTGGGGCGCGCAGACCCAGCGCTCGCTGCAGAACTTCGACATCTCCGGCGAGCAGCAGCCGCGCGAGATCATCCGCGCCCTGGCGCAGGTCAAGCGCGCCTCGGCGGTGGTGAACCATGCGCTGGGCCTCCAGGACGAGAAGAAGACCCAGGCCATCGCCGCCGCCGCCGACGAAGTGATCGCCGGGCGGCACGCCGACGAGTTCCCTCTGGTGGTGTGGCAGACCGGCTCGGGCACGCAGACGAACATGAACGTCAACGAGGTGCTGGCCAACCGCGCCAGCGAACTGCTGGGCGGCGAGCGCGGGGAGGGGCGCCTCGTGCATCCGAACGATGACGTCAACCGCAGCCAGTCGTCGAACGACGTGTTCCCGACCGCGATGCACGTCGCGGCGGTCGAGGCGATCACGCACAAGCTGCTGCCGGCGATCGCCAGGCTGCGCGGGACGCTGGAAAAGAAGTCGACCGACTTCGCCGACATCGTGAAGATCGGCCGCACCCATCTGCAGGATGCCACGCCGCTGACGCTGGGGCAGGAGTTCTCAGGCTATGTCGCGCAACTGGCGCACGGCGAGGCGCATGTGCGCGCCGCGCTGCCGCACCTGTGCGAGCTGGCGCTGGGCGGGACCGCGGTGGGCACCGGGCTGAATGCGCCCAAGGGCTACGCCGAACAGGTGGCGGCCGAACTGGCGAAGCTCACCGGGTTGCCCTTCGTCACGGCACCGAACAAGTTCGAGGCGATGGCCAGCGTCGACGCGCTGGTGCACGCGCACGGCGCCTTGAAGACCCTGGCCGCCAGCCTGATGAAGATCGCCAACGACGTGCGCTGGCTCGCCAGCGGGCCGCGCAGCGGCATCGGCGAGCTCAGCATTCCCGAGAACGAGCCCGGCTCCTCGATCATGCCGGGCAAGGTCAACCCGACGCAGAGCGAGGCGGTCACGATGCTCGCGGCCCAGGTGTTCGGCAACGACGTCGCGATCAACTTCGGCGGCGCCTCCGGCAACTTCGAGCTCAACGTGTTCCGCCCGATGGTGGCGCACAACTTCCTGCAGAGCGTGCGCCTGCTGGCCGACGGCATGGTGAGCTTCAATGACCATTGCGCCGTGGGCATCGAGCCGAACCGCGAGCGCATCAGCGAACTGGTACAGCGCTCGCTGATGCTGGTGACCGCGCTCAACACCCACATCGGCTACGACAAGGCGGCCTTCATCGCGAAGAAGGCGCACAAGGAAGGCAGCAGCCTGCGCGAGGCGGCGATCGCTTCCGGTCACCTCACGGCCGAGCAGTTCGACCAGTGGGTGGTGCCGGAGAACATGACGGGGCGCCTGCCGTGAGCGCTCCCCCAGGTCAGTGGGCGTCTTCGAGGGTCCGGGACATCAGCCTGTCCGTGTAGGCAATCGCAATCGCCGACAGCAGGAAGGTGATGTGGATCGCGGTCTGCGCGATCAGCACGCGGTCGGTGTAGTTGTCCGCGTTGATGAAGGTCTTGAGCAGGTGGATCGAGCTGATGCCGATGATGGCGGTGGCCAGCTTGACCTTCAGCACCGAGGCGTTGACGTGGCTCAGCCATTCGGGCTGGTCGCGATGGCCTTCGAGGTTCAGGCGGCTGACGAAGGTCTCGTAGCCGCCGACGATCACCATGATCAGCAGGTTGGAGATCATCACCACGTCGATCAGCGCCAGCACCACCAGCATGATCACGGTCTCGTTCAGCGTCGTTACCGGCGCGGCGGTCTTGTAGCCGATGCTGGTGACCAGGGCTTCGAGCGCATCCGTGCTGCCGAAGGCGGCCTCGACCAGGTGCGTGAGCTCGACCAGGAAATGCATCACGTACACGGCCTGGGCGACGATCAGGCCCAGATACAGCGGCAGCTGCAGCCAGCGGCTGGCGAAGATCAGGTTGGGGAGCGGACGCAGCGGCGAGACTTTGCCGCGTTTCGGAAGAAGGGTGGTGTCGTCGTTTGACATCGAAAGGTTTCGGCGGGACTTGCCAACAACTGTAAACGCGCGATTCTAGGGGCTGCCCCATGAGGCCTTGCGCCGGTTGGGGTCGTTAATATGTGCCGTCAGTCGGCCGTAAGTGCCGAACCCGACATTACCGCCCGTCATCACGTTTGGTACAGGAGACAAGAATGAGCAGCGCATCCACGATCGAATCCGTCCTGGTCGAGAACCGTGTTTTCCCGCCGGACGAGCGGGCCACCAAAGGGGCGCGCATCGCCAGCATGGCGGCGTACGACGCCCTCTGCAAGGAGGCCGCGGACGACTTCGACGGCTTCTGGGCCCGCCAGGCGCAAGCCAACGTGGTGTGGACCCAACCCTTCACGCGCACGCTCGACGAATCGAATGCGCCTTTCTA
>NZ_JBFUFO010000004.1:0-182916 GCF_056403395.1 Variovorax sp. P2_H12
GTGCGAGGCCGCGGTCGGCGCGCGATGGGCGGGCGACGCCGGCGCGGCAGCGACGGCCGGGGCGGGTCGGGCCGGCGCCGCGGCGGGAGGCTCCATGGCCGGTTCCGCGGGCAGGGCTGCGGGCTGCTGAGCGACGGCGGCAGCGACGGCCTCGGCCGGCGCCGCTTCGGCAGGCTCCGGCTGGCGCCACCAGAGGAGCTTGACGCCCATCTCGTCGAGCATGGCGCGCTGCCGCGCGTCGAGGTGCAAGGCTTCGGTCGTCATTTCAATCCGCCCCAGGCGCTGGGTGATTCTTGGAGGCGCAGGCTCATGACGACCGCGTCCTCGCGGGCGCCGCCGTGCGCGGGGTAGTAGCCCTTGCGCGTGCCCACGCGCCGGAAGCCGTTGCGTTCGTAGACCGCGAGCGCGCGAAGGTTGCTGGCCCGCACCTCGAGCCAGAGCCACTGCGCGTCGAGCCCGCGCGACCAGCCCGCGAGCGCCTCCAGCATCAATGGTGCCCAGCCCTGGCCCTGGAAGGCCGGCGCGACCGTGATGTTGAGCAGGTGCACTTCGTCGACGCCCTTCATGGCGATGAAGTAGCCGATCAGCGTCTCGGCGCTGCTGCGCGCCGTCGCGCGGCTCCACAGCGCGCGCGCGCCGCGCGGCGCGGACGCCGAAGGCTCGCTGTCGGGCGCGGGCGCCACCAGGCATTGGCAGTGGTAGCCGGCCGCCAGCGAATCGGTGAAGTTCGCCGGCGTCCAGGGATGGCTGAAGGCGCTCTGCTCGATGGCGCAGACGGCGGGAATCCGTTCGATCGTGATCGGCTCGAGGCGCGCCTCGCGCGGCTGCTGCAGGACAGCGCTCATCGCACGACTCCCGCCTTCAAGGCCGCGCGCTCCTCGGTCGTCTGCGCCACCTTGTCGCGCACGTAGAGCGGCCAGGCCTCGGCCGGTGCCACCGTGCGGCCGGCGGCCAGCAGCGCCGGGGCCAGCCGCAGCATCGCGGCGGCGGTGGGCAGCACCTCGTGGCGCGCCGCCGCATGGGGCAGGCGCTCGCCGTACGCGTCGAAGGCATTGCCGGCCAGCGCCCAGCCGTCCGGCACCACGACGCCCTCGGGCGCCAGCAGCTCCGCCTCGCTGGCGCAGATTTCGACCCCGAAGTCGTAGCCGGCCGCGTACACCTGGTCCATGCGCGCATCGAGCACGGCCACCACGCGCGTGACACCGAAACGGTCATGGGCTTCTTCGGCCACGGCGTGCAGGGTGTCGATCGGCAGCAGCCGGACGCCGGCGCCGAATCCGAGACCCTGCGCGACCGAGCAGGCGGTGCGCAGCCCGGTGAAGGAACCCGGGCCGCGGCCGAAGGCGATCGCCTCCAGCTCGCCGAGCGACAGGCCGGCGGCGGCGAGCAACTGCTGGATCAGCGGAATCAGGCTTGCCGACGAGTGCGCGCCGCCGGCGCCGCTGTGCTCCAGCAGCAGGTCGTCGTGGCGCACCGCGATCGACAGCGCCTCGGTGCTGGTGTCGAAGGCCAGGAGCTTAGGCATCGATGCCCCCTCCCGCGGCACTCGCCACCGCCGCGACGGCCGGCGGCCTGGACCCTGCGGCGCGGTGGCGCTGGACTCCGAAGAGGATCCCCGCCGTGACCAGCAGCAGCCCCGCGATCAGGTTCCAGTGGAGCGGTTCGTCGAGGAAGACCACCGCGCCGAGCGCCGACAGGCCCGGCACCAGCGCCGTGATCATGGTCGAGCGCACCGGGCCGAAGTACTGGATCATGCGCGTGAAGGCGATGCCCGAGATCACGACCGAGCCGATGCCCTGGAACAGCAGCTGGAACAGGACTTCGCCCACCGGCGCGCTCGCCAGCCGGCTCGTGACGAGGCCGGACGCGACCAGCAGCAGGTACACGGGCACATAGGTCATGAAGGCGAACACGGTGATGGCGATGGTGGCGCGAACCGCCTCGAGCCCGTGCCGCCGCACGATGATGCTGTAGCAGGCCCAGCAGAAGGCCGCGCTCATGAAGAGCAGGTCGCCCTTCCAGATCACGCCCCCGTCCAGCGCATGCAGCAGGCTGGCGCCGCCGACGAACAGGTCGCCGAGCACGATCAGCCCCAGGCCGAGCGCGCGCAGCGGCGTGATGCGGTCGCGCAGCACCAGGACGGCCAGCAGCGTGGTCCACAGCGGCAGGCTGCCCGGCATCAGCACCGCAGCGTGGCTGGCCGGCGCGAAGAAGAAACCGGTGTAGGCCAGCAGGGCGTAGGCCAAGCCCCCGAAGACGCCCGCCAGCGCGGTGAGGCGCAGCGGCAGCGGCGAAAGGCCGAAGAACGAGCTCGTCGCCGGGCCCTTGGCGCGGTCCCGCAGCACCAGCCAGGCGCCCCAGGGCAGCAGCACCAGGCTGGCGCCGACGATGCGCGCGAAGCCGATGTCGAAGGGCGTCAGCGAGCGCCCGGCGGACGCGCGCGCGATCACGATGAACGCGGTCCACACCCCCACGGTGACGACGGCCGCGCCGATGCCGATGGTGCGGGCGGAAAATCGGGGAACAACAGGCATCGAGGGATTATCCAGGGTGGCCGGCCAGCGCGCTGCGGCCGGCCTCGCGAGCCTGAGGCGGCCCCGGATAATCCGCGCATGACTGTCGCCCTGCCTTCCGCGCGCTGCACCTCGCGCGTCTCCCGCACCTTCGCCATCGTTCTTGCACTCGCCGCCGCGCTGCCGGCCGCGGCCCAGAGCCTGCCGCACGAAGTCGATGCCGCGCTGGCCCGCGCCAAGGTCCCGCGCGACGCGGTGACGATGCTGGTGGCCGATGCCGATGGCGTGCGTGTGCCACGGCTGGCCTGGCGCACCCAGGTGCCGGTCAATCCGGCGTCGATCATGAAGCTGGTCACCACCTACGCGGCGCTCGACCTGCTGGGGCCGGCCTTCACCTGGACCACGCCGGTGTATGTGGACGGCCCGGTGCGCAACGGCGTGCTCGAGGGCAATCTCTACATCAGGGGCCAGGGCGACCCGAAGCTGGTGCTCGAGCGGCTGTGGCTGCTGCTGCGCCGGGTGCAGGGGCTGGGCATCCAGGGCATCAACGGCGACATCGTGCTGGACCGAAGCGCCTTCGAGGTGGCGGAAAGCGACCCGAACGCCTTCGACGGCGAGGGTCAGCGCCCTTACAACGCGGCGCCCGATGCGCTGCTGGTCAACTTCAAGTCGGTGGTGATGAGCTTCGCGCCGAACCGCGGCGCGCAAACGGCGCAAGTCAGCTACCAACCGGCGCTGGCCGGCGTCGCCTCGCAGGCCGCGGTGCCGCTGTCGGCCGGGGAATGCGGCGACTGGCGCACCGCGCTCGGCGGGGATTTCGCCGATCCGGCGCGCCTGGGCTTCGCGGGCAGCTATCCCGCCGCCTGCGGCGAGAAGACCTGGGCGGTGGCCTATGCGGACCCGGGCAGCTATGCCGCCCGCGCGGTCGGCGGCCTCTGGGCGGAGATGGGCGGCCAGCTCAAGGGCCAGGTGCGCGACGGCCGCGTGCCGACCGAACTGCGGCCGGCCTTCGAGGCCGCGTCGCCGCCGCTGGCCGAGGTGATCCGCGACATCAACAAGTACAGCAACAACGTGATGGCGCAGCAGCTCTTCCTGACGCTCGGCCTGCAGCAGAAAAAGCGCGGCACGCTCGAGGCGTCGCGCGCCACCCTGCGCCAGTGGTGGAACGACCGCATCGGCACCGGCGAAGGCCAGCCGGTGTTCGACAACGGCTCCGGCCTGTCGCGCGACGAGCGCATCAGCGCCGCCGCGCTGGCCAAGATGCTGCAGGTGGCCTGGCGCTCGCCCGTGATGCCGGAGCTGGTGTCCTCGCTGCCGGCTTCCGGCGTCGACGGCACGCTGCGCAAGCGCGCCCTGCGCTCGGGTGGGGCCGCGCACCTGAAGACCGGCACGCTGCGCGACGCCGCCGGTGTGGCCGGCTACGTGCACGGCGCCAGCGGCCGGCGCTGGGTGGTGATCGCGATCGCCAACCACGACAATGCGGTCGCCGCGCGGCCGGCCTTCGACGCCCTCGTCGATTGGGCGTCGCAAGACTGAAAAGACGCCCTCCCGCCCCCCCGGGTGGGAGGGTCCACGTCGGCGGAGCGCCCCGGCTGCACCGCTTCGTTTGGGTAAACGCCGCTTGCGCGCGGACCGGGCCCTGCCCAAAATCGGACGCCGCTTCGATTCCAGCACCGCAGGAGACGTTCATGACAAGACTGTCAGCCCTCGCCCTCTCGGGTATCGCCCTGTTGCTTTCCGGCTGCGGCGGCGGAAACGACGGCTTCGGGTTCAACGTGCCGGCCGCGGCCGATTCGGGCCGTGGCTCGGTCGTCACGTTGCCGCCGGAACGGGTGCAGCGGATCGCGACCAGCGATTTCACGACGCTGCTCGGCGCCAGCGCGCAGGGCAAGGCGCTGCTGCAGGTGGCCGGAAGCCCGAAGTGCGGCGTCGACCTGCGCTACCTCGAATACCGCACGGTCGGCGGCCAGGGCGAAGCCACCAATGCCACCGCCGCGATCATGGTCCCCTTCGGCACCGACGCCGTCTGCAACGGGCCGCGCCCGATCGTCCTGTACGCGCACGGCACCACCGCGGCGCGCGATTTCAACATCGCGCGCTGGACCGATACCAACCAGCCCGCCGCCGGCGAGGGCCTCACGGTCGCGGCGATGTTCGTCGCCCAGGGCTTCCTGGTGGTGGCGCCGAACTACGCCGGCTATGACAAGTCGACCTTGACCTACCACCCCTACCTCAACGGCGACCAGCAGGGCAAGGACATGGTGGATGCCCTGACCGCGGCGCGCAAGACCCTGCCTTTCATCAACGGCAGCGACGCCGGCTCGCTGTTCGTCACCGGCTATTCGCAGGGCGGCTACGTGGCGATGGCGGCGCACCGCGAGCTGCAGGCCAACGGCAAGACGGTCACCGCATCGGCGCCGCTGTCCGCGCCTTCGGCCATCAGCCTGCTGACCGACTACAGCTTCAGCGGCTGGCCGGCGCTCGGCGCCACGGTGTTCACGCCGCTGCTCTCGACCAGCTGGCAGAAGCAGTTCGGCAATGTCTATTCGGCCACCAGCGACATCTACGAAGCCCAGTACGCCACCGGCATCGACACCTTGCTGCCCAGCCCGACGCCGCTCGACACCCTGTTCGCCACCGGGCGCCTGCCGCAGCTCGCGCTCTATCCCACCAACGCCGTTCCGGGGCCCGTCGATCCCTCGCTGGCCGTGTTCTACGGGCCCAACAACCTGATCCGGCAGAGCTACCTGACGCGGGCCGCCAACGACCTCCAGGCCACCCCCTGCGCCGGCAACGCCCTGCCGGCGACGCTGGCGTCCCTGAGCACCAGTTCACCGCTCGACTGCCAGCCACTGCTCGGTTTCCGCAAGGCGGCGGTGGCGAACGACCTGCGCAACTGGCTGCCGACCCGGCCGGTCCTGATGTGCGGCGGCGCCAACGACCCGACCGTGAACTTCGTGAGCACGCGCGCCACGGCCGGCTACTTCCGCGCCCGCGGCATGCCGACTTCAGCGCTGGCCGTGGTCGACCTCGAAGACAGCGCCGCAACCGATGCGTTCTCGGCCGCACGAGCCGGTTTCGCGCAGGCCAAGGCCAACACCGCGGCCGCCGCCGGCGGCACCGCCTCGAACCAGTCGCAGGCGGTGGTCCAGGCCTACCACGGCACGCTGGTGCCGCCCTTCTGCATGGTGTCCGCGCGCGGTTTCTTCCAGGGCGTGCTGGCAAGCGGGGGCTAGGCTCGCCTCAAGCTCGTCCACTTCGTGGGGCCGGCCGGCGCAGCCAGGCCCGTTCGTGAAACACCGCGGAACCGGCTTCGCCGGGCCGCTGGTGTTGCCCCCGGTAGGGGGTGGGCGGGCTACACGCAGTGAGCCCAACCTGGGGGCGAGCAACAGTCAAGCAGCGGCACGCTGCAGGCGGTCGCGCACGCCTTCCCACTCGGGATCGCTCGGCGGCGTCTCGACCCAGATCAGCTTGACGCCTTCGGCGTCGAAGGCGCGCAGCACCGCGAAGAGCTGCTGCGCGGCGGCGGCGGCGTCGTCGGGCATGCGCCGCTGCAGCACGCGCTGCGAACGGCTGTTGAGCGCCGTGCGCGACCAGACGGCGATGTTCGCGGCGCTCGCGCCGAGCACGTCGAGGCCGGTCTGCAGTGCCTTGGCGTCCATCAGGCGCAGCTTGGCGCTCGGCGCGTAATGGGATTCGAGCGTGCCGGAGGCCCGCGGGTCGGGCGCGCCGAGCGTGTCCTTGTCGCGCAGCGGCTCGCCGCCGGCCGCCTCGATCTGCGTCCGCGTGATCGCGCCCGGCCGCAGCAGCACCGGCGCACCGCGGCTGCAGTCGACGATGGTCGACTCGATGCCCACCGCGCACGGTCCGCCGTCGAGCACCATCAGCGCGTCGCCGAACTCCTCCTGGACGTGCAGGGCGGTGGTCGGGCTGACGCGGCCGAAACGGTTGGCGCTGGGTCCCGCCAGGCCGTGCACGCCCAGTTCGGCGCAGGCGACCAGCAGAGCCTGCGTCACCGGATGGGCCGGACAGCGCAGGCCGATGGTGTCCTGACCGCCCGCAGCGGCGGCGCCGACGCCGGGCTGGCGCGGGACGATCAGCGTCAGCGGTCCGGGCCAGAAGGCGCGCACCAGCTTCTGGGCGAACAACGGCAGCGGCTGGGCGAAGTGCGACAGCGCCTCGTTGCCCTTCACGCCGGCCGCCACGTGGACGATCAGCGGATGGTCACTGGGCCGGCCCTTGGCCGCGAAGATGCCGGCGACGGCCGCGTCGCTGCCGGCGTCGGCGCCCAGGCCGTAGACGGTCTCGGTCGGGAAGGCGACCAGACCGCCGGCGCGCAGGACCCCGGCGGCCTCTGCGATGGCGTCGTGCGCGCTGCCGTCGCGGATCATGCCGCCCGCCCCTTCATTCGGACAGCGGGATCGGCAAGCCCAGCAGCGCGGCGGCGAAATCGGCCGTGCTGCGGACCGCGTCGATCGAATCGCCGGTGATGTTCAGGTGGCCCATCTTGCGGCCGCGACGCGCCTGCGTCTTGCCATAGAGGTGCAGATGGGTGCCGGGCAGGGCCAGCACATCGGCCCAGCGCGGCTCCTGCGGCGCTTCGCCGTCGATGAACCACAGGTCGCCCAGCAGGTTCAGCATGATCGCGACGCTGTGCTGGCGCGGCGGGTTGAGCGGCAGGCCCGTCAGCGTGCGCACCTGCAACTCGAACTGCGACACGTCGCAGGCGTTCATCGTCCAGTGGCCGCTGTTGTGGGGGCGCGGCGCCATTTCATTGACCACCAGCCGGCCGTCTCCGAGGACGAAGAATTCGACGCACAGCACGCCGACATAGGCCAGACCGTCGGCGATCGACCGGGCCGCCGCCACGGCTTGCCGCGCGGTCGCTTCGGGCATGTTGTGGGCGTGGACCTCGGTGACGGTGAGGATGCCGTCGCGATGCAGGTTGCGTTGCGCCGGGAAGTTCACCATCTGCCCGTCCTCGCCGCGGGCGACGATCACCGAGCACTCGAAATCCAGGTCCAGCAGCTTCTCGAGCACGCAAGGCACACCGCCGGCATCGTTCCAGGCGGCGCTCAAGTCGTCCTGCGTGATCACCCGGCGCTGGCCCTTGCCGTCGTAGCCGAGCCGCGCGGTCTTCAGGATGCCGGGCAGCAGGTCGGCCGGCACCGCCGCCAGGTGATTGACGGTCTCGATCACGGCGTAGGGGGCGCACTCGACGCCGCAGCGCACGAAGTGGCCCTTCTCGCGAATCCGGTTCTGGGCGATCGCCACCGCATCCGCGCCCGGCGCCACCGGCCGCGCCGCAGCCAGGTGTTCGAGCGAAGGCGCCGGCACGTTTTCGAATTCCGTCGTCACGGCATCGGCCAGGCCGGCCAGCCGCGCCAGGCCGTCGACGTCGGTGTAGTCGGTGTGGATGTGGTGGTGGCTCACCCGCCCGGCCGGGCTGTCGGCGTCGGGATCGAGCACGGCTGTGAAATAGCCCATCGCCTGCGCCGCGTGGACGAACATGCGGCCCAGCTGGCCGCCTCCGAGCACTCCCAGCGTGGCGCCCGGCAGCACGACGTTCATTCTGACACCTCCGCGCTGCGCGCTGCGGTGGTGTTCGCCTTGGGAACGGCCCGGCGGCTCATTCGGACACCTCCGCGCTTGTGCGCTACGGTGTTCGCCTTGGGAACGGCCCGGCGGCTCATTCGGACACCTCCGCGCTTGTGCGCTACGGTGTTCGCCTTGGGAACGGCCCGGCGGCTCACAGCGCACCCCCGCCCTGCGGCGAGAACGGCGACACCGCCGGGTCGTCGCCCGGCGGCAGCGTCATGGCCTGCGCGGCCTGGGTCTGCGTCAGGCGGAAGGCGTCGAGCCGGGTGCGCAGCGCCGGATCGCCGACCGCCAGCATCGCGACCGCGAACAGGGCCGCGTTGGCCGCGCCGGCATTGCCGATGGCGAAGGTCGCCACCGGCACGCCCTTGGGCATCTGGACGATGCTGTAGAGCGAATCCACGCCCTGCAGGTGCCGGCTGGCGACCGGCACGCCGAGCACCGGCACCGTGGTCTTGGCCGCCAGCATGCCGGGCAGGTGGGCGGCGCCGCCGGCACCTGCGATGATCGCGACCAGCCCGCGCGGCGCGGCGCTCTCGGCATAGGCGAACAATTCATCGGGCATCCGATGGGCCGAGACCACCCGTGCTTCATGGGTGATGCCGAATTGCTGGAGAATCTCGACCGCATTGCGCATCGTCTCCCAATCGGAGTTCGAGCCCATCACCACGCCGACCTGAATTGCTTGCTTCATGGTTCGAATTTTACGTTTCACCCCCACCTTCCCGCGATGATCGACATCACCCTCGAAAATTTCCAGTCCGAGCTGATCGACGGCTCGACGACCACGCCGGTCCTGCTCGACATCTGGGCCGAATGGTGTGGGCCCTGCAAACAGCTCGGGCCGGTGCTCGAAAAGCTCGAAGTCGAGTATGCGGGCCGCTTCACGCTGGCCAAGCTCGACGCCGACAAGGTGCCGCAGATCTCGCAGCAGCTGAGCCAGATGTTCGGCGTGCGCAGCATCCCCTTCTGCGTGATGTTCAAGGACGGGCAGCCGGTCGACGGCTTCGTCGGCGCGATCCCCGCCGACGAGATCCGCACCTTCCTCGACAAGCACGTGCCGGGCGCCGACGAGGCCGAAGCGCTGGAACAGGAGGCGTCGGCGCAGGAAGCGCTCGCCGAGGGGGACACCGAGGGCGCGCTCGAAAAGCTGCAGCATGCGATCGCCACCGACCCCGCCAACGACGACGCGCGCTTCGACTACGTCAAGCTGCTGCTGCAGGAAGGCCAGGTCGACCATGCCAAGGTCGCATTCGCGCCGGTGATCGCCAAGACTTCGCTGGTGCGCCGCTTCGATTCGCTTCAGCGCTGGATGGACGCCATCGATTTCGCCGCGCCAGCCGTCGGCACCGCACCCTCGCTGGCCGAGCTGGAAGCGCGCATCGCGGCCAACAAGCGCGACTTCGACGCCCGCTTCGACCGCGCCCGCCTGCTGATGAGTGCCCAACGCTGGACCGATGCGATGGACGAACTGCTCGACATCCTGATGCGCGACAAGAGCTGGAGCGAAGACCTGGCGCGCAAGACCTATATCGCGATCCTCGACATCATCGAGCCGCCGAAGGTCAAGGTGGCGGACGGGCAGATTCCCCCGGACGATCCGACGGTGGCCAGCTACCGCCGGCGTCTGAGCAGCGTGGTGCTGAGCTGAAGTTCAGCAGATCAGCCAAACTCAATCAAAAGCGATCTTGCGATTGCTTTTTTCTTGCGCGACGCCGATCCACGGGCGGCGTTGGCGCGCCGGGTCCGGTCGAATACGATGCAGCAAAATATCAATTTGTTGCAAAACGAAAGACAGGCCATGCGTCCCAGCCCTGCCGCCACTCCTCTTTTCATGGCCGCCGTGCTGGCTGCCGCGCTGACCGCCGGTTGCGCCAGCGGCATCAGCCTCGACGAGCCGATCGAGGGCCCGGTCTGGCGCCTCGACCAGCTCGGCGGCGAGCCGGTTGCCGCCGGCGGCGACCCGCAGCGCGATCCGCAGGTGCAGTTCGACCGCCGCAACGGGCGCGTCAGCGGGTCGGGCGGCTGCAATCGTGTGTCGGGCACCTTCGAGCGCAGCGGCAGCGCGCTCAAGCTGAGCCAGCTGGCCTCGACGCGGATGGCCTGCACCGATCCGGCGTTGAGCGCCAAGGAGGCGCAGTTCTTCGCCGCCCTGCAGGCCACCACCAGCTACCGGCTGCAGAGCCCGACGCGGCTGGCGCTGCTGGATGCGGGCGGGCGCACCGTGGCGACGCTGAGTACGCAGTCGCGCTGACGCGCTCCGGGCCTACCAGCGCGCGGGCAACTCGCGCAGCAGGGCGAGCTGGCGCTGGGTGACCGAGACATAGCCGCCCTGCTCCAGGTCTTTCAGCAACCGGCTGACCATTTCGCGCGAGCAGCCGATCTCGCTCGCGATGGCCTGGTGCGTGAGGCGCTCGGCGATCCGCCGCGTGCCGTCGAGCGACGGCTCCGAGCGCTCCTCGAGCAAGCGTTTCAGGCGCGCGTACACATCGAGCAGCGCCATGCTGCGAGCGCTCTCGGTTGCCAGCCTGGCGCGGCGGATGAGCCGCACGATCAGCGCCAGCGCGAAGTCCGGATGGTCGGCGATGTGCTGCAGCATGGTCTCGCGGGTCACCACGGCGCAAACGGTCGGCTCCACCGCCTGCACGCTGGCGGAGCGCGGCCCTCCATCGAGCGTCATCTCGCCGACGTACTCGCCGGGCCCGTGCAGGCCGAGCGTGATTTCACGGCCGCGCGAGTCGGACAGAAAGACCCGCAGCCGCCCGGACAGCACGATGTAGATCGAGCCGCCTTCCTCGCCCTCCTCGATCAGCAGCGAACGCGTGCGGTAGCGGCGCTGCACCCCGCGCAGCGCGAGCTGCTGCAGCGCGGGCGGGAGCGCGACGGGGTCGAGACCGGATGCGGCGAACATCCGTGGAATATAAGGTCGCCCGCAGTCCGCGCGCGGCCTGTTGCGCAGCCGTCAGTCGATAAGCCGCAACGCGGACACGATCTGCGGCATCCGCGACACACGGTGGACCACCTCGCGGATGCTGTTGCTGCCGGTCTTCTGGCGCACGTTCTTGATGTGGGTGCGCACGGTGGACATGCAGATGCCTTCGAGGCAGGCGATTTCCTCCGCGCGATGACCGTCGCAGAGCCGGGTCAGCACGTTCTGCTCGGCCCGCGTCAGGTGCTTGGCCCGGGCGAACATCTGCATCGTGAGCATTTCGCAGCCGGGCTGGCGGCTGCAGATGACCAGCACCGTGTCGACGGTGCCGCTGCCGTGCACCGCGGCCAGCGGGACGAACGCCAGCGAGAGCCCGTCGGCCCCATGGTCGAGTTCGACGATGCCGCGGCAGTCGCGCTCAGCGTCCTTGAGGGCCTGGCGGATCTTCGCCTGCGAGGCGGGGCTGGCGGCGCACAGCATGCCCTCGGCACTGTGCAGCGCGCGCGCCGCCGACAGTTCGCGCCGGGCCGGATAGTTGGCATGCAGGATGCGACCGGTCAGGTCCACCAGCAGCAGGCCATGGTCGATCTCGTCAAGCACGCGCGCCAGCATGCCGGCCTGCAGCGCGTCCGGCGGGGTGGCCGTGACGGTGCGACTCGGTTCCTGGAGGAAATGAATCCGAAAATCAACTGCCGTTTCCATATTGCTCTCCTCATCTGGGGGGATGAGAGCAGTTTGGAAGATGGAGGCCCTGTCGTGCGGTGACTATTGCCGCCGCTTTTGTGATCTATTTACATTCCAGGGCCGGGGGGGTCAGCCGGTCAGCCGCTGCAGGGCTTCGCGGTATTTCGCCGCGGTCTTCTCGATCACCTCGGCCGGCAGGCGCGGCGCCGGCGGCGTCTTGTCCCAACGCTTGCCGTTGATCTTGGTGGCCTCGAGCCAGTCGCGCACGAACTGCTTGTCGTAGCTCGGCGGGTTGGCGCCGCTGGCCAGCGCCGCCTCGTAGCCTTCGACCGGCCAGTAGCGCGAGCTGTCGGGGGTCAGCACCTCGTCCATCAGCACCAGCGTGCCGGCCTCGTCGAGACCGAACTCGAACTTGGTGTCGGCGATGATCATGCCCTTGGTCAGCGCGATCGCCGCCGCCGTCTCGTAGATCGCGATGCTGGTCTCGCGGATCTGCTGCGCCAGCGTCGGGCCGACCACCTCGACCACCTTGTCGTAGCTGATGTTCTCGTCGTGCGCCCCGGCCGCCGCCTTGGCCGCGGGGGTGAAGATCGGCAGCGGCAGCTTGCTGGCGTTGGTCAGCCCCTCGGGCAGCGGCACGCCGCAGACGGCCCGGTTCTCCTGGTATTCCTTCCAGCCACTGCCCGCCAGGTAGCCGCGCACCACCGCCTCGACCGGGATCGGCGTCAGGCGCTTGACCAGCATCGAGCGGCCCTCGACCTGGGGCACCTCGTCCGGCGTGACCACGCTCTCGGGCGCGTCGCCGGTCAGATGGTTCGGGCACAGGTGGCCGAGCCGCTCGAACCACCACAGCGCCATCTGCGTCAGGATCACGCCCTTGCCCGGAATCGGCTCGCCCATGATCACGTCGAAGGCCGACAGGCGGTCGCTCGCGACCATCAGGATGCGGTCGTTGCCGACCGCATAGTTGTCGCGCACCTTGCCGCGCGCCAGCAGCGGAAGGCTCTTGATGGAGGAGGTATGGACGGTGGTCATGGCGAATGGGAAGTGGGGCGGTGCGGAGAACTTCGGAGATTGTGCGCGCGGCGCGGGCCGCGCGAAACAAACCGGCCAGCGCAGCGAGGCCCGTTCGGGAAACCCCGCGGAACCGGCTTGGCCGGGCCGCTGGGGTTGCCCCCGGAGAGGGGGGTGGGAGCGCGACACGAAGTGCGCGCGACCTGGGGGTGAGCCTAAATGACTTCTTGCGCCAGTTCGCCCTTGGCGTACTTGGCGGCGACCACCTGCAGGGTGTCGCCCTTGATCTTCGGGGCCTGGCCTTCGCAGCCGAACTCGAGGTAGCGCTGCTTGCAGATCAGGCGGGCGGCTTCGCGCGCCGGCTTGAGCCATTCGCGGGCGTCGAACTTCTCGGGGTTCTCGGCCAGGAACTTGCGCACCGCGCCGGTCATCGCCAGCCGGATGTCGGTGTCGATGTTGATCTTGCGCACACCGTGCTTGATGGCTTCCTGGATTTCCTTGACCGGCACGCCGTAGGTTTCCTTCATGTTGCCGCCGTACTGGCGGATGATGGCCAGCAGCTCCTGCGGCACGCTCGAGGAGCCGTGCATCACCAGGTGGGTGTTCGGGATGCGGCGGTGGATTTCCTTGATGCGGTCGATCGCCAGGATGTCGCCCGTGGGTTCGCGGGTGAACTTGTAGGCGCCGTGGCTGGTGCCGATGGCGATCGCCAGGGCGTCGATCTGGGTGCGCTTGACGAAGTCGGCGGCCTGCTCCGGGTCGGTCAGCAGCTGCTCGCGGGTCATGGTGTCGTCGGTGCCGTGGCCGTCTTCCTTGTCGCCCTTCATGGTCTCGAGCGAGCCGAGGCAGCCGAGCTCGCCTTCCACGGTGACGCCGACCTTGTGCGCCATGTCGGCCACCTTGCGGGTGACCTCGACGTTGTAGTCGTAGCTGGCGATGGTCTTGCCGTCGGCCTCGAGCGAGCCGTCCATCATCACCGAGCTGAAGCCGAGGTCGATCGCGCCCCGGCAGACGTCCGGGCTCTGGCCGTGGTCCTGGTGCATCACCAGGGGCACGGTGGGATAGGCCTCGATGGCGGCCTGGATCAGGTGCTTGATGAAGGCTTCGCCCGCGTACTTGCGCGCGCCGGCGCTGGCTTGCAGGATGACCGGCGCGCCGACTTCCTTGGCGGCCTCCATCACGGCTTGCACCTGTTCGAGGTTGTTGACGTTGAATGCCGGAATGCCGTAGCCGTTGGCGGCGGCGTGGTCGAGCAGTTCGCGCATCGAGACGAGTGCCATTGGAAATACCTCGCGGGAATCTAGGGATGAAGACGAAAGAACTCGCCCGATTCTACCGAGGGTGTTGCTCGCCCCAGGTCGGCCCCCGGCCGGCGCAGCCAGGCCCGTCGGTGAAACACCGCGGAACTGGCTTTGCCAGGCCGCTGGTGTTGCCCCCGGTCGGGGGTGGGCGCCCGGACACGCAGTGCCGGGCAACCTGGGGGCGAGCTTTAACGCACTCTGCAGATCTTGAGCATGTTGGTGCCGCCCGGCGCCCCCATCGGCTCGCCGCAGGTGATCGCGTAGACGTCCCCGGTCTGCACGATGCCGCGCTTCTTGAGGTGGGCCTCGGCCTGATCGAGCGCGGTGTCGCGGTCGCTCTCCGAATCCATCAAGAGCGGCCGCACGTTGCGGTAGAGCGCCATCTTGCGCTGCGTCGACAGCCGCGAAGTCAGTGCGTACATCGGGATGTGGGCGCGATGCCGGCTCATCCACAGCGGCGTGGAACCCGACTCGGTCAGCGCGACGATCGCCTTGGCACCGAGATGGTGCGCAGTGAACAGCGCGCCCATCGCGATCGACTGGTCGATGCGGGTGTAGTTCTTGCCGCTGAAATCGGCGTCGAGCTGGGGATCCTCGGCGGCCTCGGCGGCCTCGCAGATCCGGCTCATTTCCTGCACGGTCTCGAGCGGGTAGCGGCCCGAGGCGGTCTCGGCCGAGAGCATCACGGCGTCGGTGCCGTCGAGCACCGCGTTGGCGACGTCACTGACCTCGGCGCGCGTGGGCACCGGGTTGGTGATCATCGACTCCATCATCTGGGTGGCGGTGATGACCACCCGGTCCATCTCGCGCGCCATGCGGATCATCTTCTTCTGCAGCGCCGGCACGGCGGCGTTGCCGACCTCCACCGCGAGGTCGCCGCGCGCCACCATGATGCCGTCGCTGGCGCGCAGGATCTCTTCCAGCCTGGGGATCGCCTCGGCACGCTCGATCTTGGCGATCATCCCGGGCTTGTGGCCGAACTCGGCCGCCGCCACGTTGCACAGCTGGCGCGCCATTTCCATGTCGGTGGCGTTCTTCGGGAAGCTCACCGCCACATAGTCGGCCTGGAAGCTCATCGCGGTCTTGATGTCCTCCATGTCCTTGGCGGTCAGCGCCGGCGCGGTCAGCCCGCCGCCCTGCCTGTTGATGCCCTTGTTGTTGGACAGCTCGCCACCCAGGCGCACCGTGGTGTGGACCGCGTCGCCCTTGACCGCATCGACCGTCAGCACGATCAGGCCATCGTTCAGCAGCAGGCTGTCGCCGGGCTTGACGTCGCGCGGCAGGTCCTTGTAGTCGAGGCCGACGGCGTCGACGTCGCCGGGCTCGATGCGCGAGGCGTCAAGAACGAACTTGGCGCCGGGCTCCAGCCAGATCTTGCCCTCGGCGAACTTGCCGACCCGGATCTTCGGGCCCTGCAGGTCGGCCATGATCGCCACCTCGCGGCCGCTGCGGCGCGCCGCCTCGCGCACCATCGCGGCGCGGTTGATGTGGTCCTGCGCCGTGCCATGGCTGAAGTTGAGCCGCACCACGCTGACCTTGTAGAGGATCATCTGCTCGAGCAACTCGAGCGTGTTGGATGCGGGCCCGAGGGTGGCGACGATCTTGGTGGCGTGGCGGGGCAGGCGGGGCGTGCTCATTCAGGTCTCCGGTTTGTATTCGACACTGTATACACTTTCGACGCCAACAGCCAGAGCTATCGAGCTCCCCTGCCAGAAACACCGCGGAACCGGCTCCGCCGGGCCGCTGGTGTTGCCCCCGGCGAGGGGGTGGGCGGCTACACGAAGTGAGCCAACCTGGGGGCGAGCCTATCCCGCCCGCTTCGCCAGGATCTCGAAGGCCGGCAGGGTCTTGCCTTCCAGCACTTCCAGGAAGGCACCGCCGCCGGTGGAGATGTAGCCGACCTTGTCCTCGATGCCGTACTTGGCGATCGCGGCCAGGGTGTCGCCGCCACCGGCGATCGAGAAGGCAGGGCTCTCGGCGATGGCGTGGGCGATGGTCTTGGTGCCGTTGGCGAAGGCATCGAACTCAAACACGCCCACCGGGCCGTTCCAGACGATGGTGCCGGCCTCGCGCAGCTGCGCCGCGAGCAGTGCGGCGGTCTTCGGGCCGATGTCCAGGATCAGGTCGTCGTCGGCCACGTCGCTGGCGTCCTTCACGGTCGCCGCGGCATCGGCCGCGAAGGTCTTCGCCGTGACCACGTCGACCGGGATCGGCACCGCGGCGCCGCGCGCGCGCATGGCTTCGATCACCGCCTTGGCCTGGTCGAGCAGGTCGGGCTCGGCCAGCGACTTGCCGATCGACAGGCCCGCGGCCAGCATGAAGGTGTTGGCGATGCCGCCGCCCACGATCAGCTGGTCGACCTTGGCCGCCAGGCTCTCGAGGATGGTGAGCTTGGTGCTGACCTTGGAGCCCGCGACGATCGCCACCAGCGGGCGCGACGGTTGCGCCAGCGCCTTGGTGATGGCGTCGATCTCGGCCGCCAGCAGGGGCCCGGCGCAGGCCACCTTGGCGTACTGCGCGATGCCGTAGGTGGTGGCCTCGGCGCGGTGCGCGGTGCCGAAGGCGTCGTTGACGTAGATGTCGGTCAGCGCCGCCAGCTTGCGCGCCAGCGTCTCGTCGTTCTTCTTCTCGCCCTTGTTGAGGCGGCAGTTCTCGAGCAGCACGACCTGGCCCGGCGCCACCTGGACGCCGTCGACCCAGTCGGACACCAGCGGCACCTCGCGGCCCAGCAGCTCGCCGAGGCGGGCCGCGACCGGCGCCAGCGAATCGGCGGGCTTGAACTGGCCTTCGGTCGGCCGGCCGAGGTGCGAGGTGACCATCACCGCCGCGCCGGCGTCGAGCGCCTGCCGGATGCAGGGCACCGAGGCGCGGATGCGCGTGTCCTCGGTGATGCGGCCGCTGTCGTCCTGCGGCACGTTGAGGTCGGCTCGGATGAAGACGCGCTGGCCGGCGACTTTGCCTTGCGCACAGAGGTCGGTGAATCGAAGGACGTTCATGGATAGACGATTTGAAAGCGAATGAGGAGAGCCTCGAGGGCAGCGCCCATTGTAGGTTTCAGGTGTCAGCCAGCGAGGCCCGGTTCGCGCACGAACTGCTCGAGCAGCTGCACGAAGCTCGCCGCCGCGGGCGAGAGCGAGCGCTTGGACGCCCCGTAGACGCAGACCTCGCGGTGGAAATCCGGCTGCTCCAGCCGCACCATCTGCAGCCCGTGGGCGCGCACCAGCGACGCCGAATAGGTCGGGCACACCGTGAGCCCCAGCCCCGAGGCCACCATGCCGAGCGCGGTCGTCATGTACGACACCTCCTGGGTGGTGGCGCGCAGCATCAGCTCGCGCGCTGCGGCGTCGAGCTCGGGCAACACGCGCTGGCGGAAGTCGCGCGTCGGGGCGATGAAGGTGTAGGGCCCGAGTTCGGCCCAGCGCACCTTGCGGCGGCGTGCGAAGGCGTGGCCGGGCGGGCAGATCAGCCAGTGGCGGTCGCGGAACAGCGTGCGGCGCTCGATCGCGGCGTCCACGGCCACGTCCTGCCCGACCGCGAGTTCCACCTCGCCCGACAGCAGGCCGTCCAGCAGGTGCTCGGGCAGCGTGTCGGTCAGCCGCACGTCGATGTCCGGGTGCCGCGCGCGGTAGGCCGCGATGACGCGCGGCATCAGCGTGCAGGCCATCAGCTGCGGCGCCGCGAGCCGCAGCACGCCCTTCTTCTTGTCACGCAGGTCGGTCACGCCGGCCACCGCGCCCGCCAGGTCGGCCAGCAATCGCTGCACCGAGGGCTGGAACTCGCGCCCGGCCTCGGACAGCAGGACCCGCCGCGTGTGCCGGTCGAACAGCTGCACGCCCATCTCGCGCTCGAGCTCGCGCACCAGCACGCTCAGCGCCGACTGGGTCAGGTGCAGGGTCGCGGCAGCCGCGGTGAAGCTGCCGGTCTCGGCCACGGCAGCGAAGGCGCGCAACTGGCGCAGCGTCAGATTCATGGCCTCAGTTCATCAATCAATGAATTTATTTCGATTGAATCATAAGAAGATCGGCGGCCCAATCCGCTCCGAGCCTTTTGAGACCTTGCGGGACAGACCAAGAAACTGCGCAGCAGTTTTTGCTCTGTCCTCGACCTACTGAGACCTTGCGGGACAGACCAAGAAACTGCGCAGCAGTTTTTGCTCTGTCCTCAACTGACAAAAGAGACAGACCATGGCCCTCCCGCCGCCCCCCCCCGTTCGCGGCCTGCACCACTTCGCCTGGCGCTGCCGCGACAGCGAGGAAACGCGCCGCTTCTACGAAGACCTGCTGGGCCTGCCGCTGGCGCACGTGATCAAGAGCGACCACGTGCCGAGCACCGGCGAGTACTGCCCCTACGTCCACATCTTCTTCCAGATGCGCGACGGCTCGTACATCGCCTTCTTCGACCTCGGCGACAACGTGGCGGCGCTGCCTTCGCCCAATACGCCGGCCTGGGTCAACCACATCGCGCTGCGCGTCGACTCCGTGGCCGAGCTGCGGGCGGCCAAGGCCCGGCTCGAAGCGGCCGGCGTCGAGGTGCTGGGCCTGACCGACCACCACATCATCGAATCGATCTACTTCTTCGACCCGAACGGCATCCGCGTGGAGCTCACCACGCCGACGGTGCCGCAGGCCGAGATGGATGCGCACGCGCTCAACGCCCGGGCCGAACTCGACGCCTGGACGCTGCGCAAGGCCGGACTGCTCGCCGCCGCTGGCGCGGGAAAGGCGGCCCATGGCTGAGCTGCAACTCGCGGTCATCGACGTCAAGCCGGGCGCCTCGCTCGAGAGCCAGTCGGGCCTGCAGATGCTGCGCCCGCGCATCTACGGCGCGTACCGGGCACCGGCCGGGCCGAAGAAGATCGCGGCCATCGTGATGCATCCGACCAGCAACTTCATGGGCCACTACCTGATCGGCCCGCTGGCCGAGCGCGGCATCTGCTGCATGGGCCTGAACTCGCGCTACATGGGCAACGACACGGTGCTGCTGATGGAGCGCGCGATCCAGGACCTGGGCGCCGGCGTGCAGTTCCTGCGCGCGGCCGGCTACGAGAAGGTCGTGCTGATCGGCAACTCGGGCGGCGCCGCGCTGGCCAGCTTCTACCAGGCACAGGCCGAGCAGCTCACGGCGCACCACTTCGCCGATGGCGATCCGACCCACCTGCATCCGGACGACCTGCCGCCGGTGGACGGGATCGCGCTGTGCGCCGCGCACCAGGGCCGCTCCAAGCTGATGCGGGACTGGATCGACCCCTCGGTCACCGACGAGCACGACCCGCTGTCGGTGGACCCGGCGCTCGACATGTACGACCCGCGCCACGCGCTGCCGTACGGCGCCGAGTTCCTCGCCCGCTTCAGCGCGGCGCAAAAGGCGCGGCTCGACCGCATCGAGGGCTGGGCGCTGGAACGGCTGCGCGTGCTGCGCAGCACGCCCGGCGCGCCGCGCGACCAGGCCTTCGTGGTCTACCGCACGCATGCGGACCCGCGCTGCGTGGACCTCTCGATCGACGCCAACGACCGCGCGCCCGGCAGCGTGTGGGGCGATGCGCGGCAGGTGAACTACTCGGCCAATGCGATGGGCCGGACCACCTCGCTGACCGCCTTCCTGTCGCAATGGTCCTCGCGCTCCCAGGCCGATGGCCCGTCGAATCTCGCGCGCACCACGGTGCCCAAGCTGCTGCTCACCTACACCGGCGACCAGTCCACCTTCCCGAGCACCCGCGAGGCCTGGATGACAGCGGGCGGTGCGCGCATCCGCAACGTCGACATCGTCGGCGGCAACCACTACCTCGCGGGCCAGCCGGAGCTGGTGCCGCGCGCGGCCGGCGCGATCGCCGACTGGGCGCACGCGCTGTGAACACCCCGAACACCCCGATGGAAAGCTACAGCTTCGCACCCGCGTACGAACTGCCCAGCTGGCCCTTCGTGCCAGCGCCCGAGCTCGGCAGCGACGCCGTCGTGCGCCATCCGATCGTCATCGTCGGCGCCGGTCCCGCGGGCCTGACGCTGGCGTGCGACCTCGCCCGCCGCGGCGTGCGCGCGGTGCTGCTCGACGAGGACGACACGGTCGGCGTGCGCGGCGCCTCGTCGCGCGGCATCTGCTACGCGCAGAAGAGCCTGGAGATCTTCGAGCGGCTCGGCATCTACGAGCGCATCGCGGACAAGGGCATCACCTGGTCCTTCGGCCGCACCTTCTCCGACGAACAGGAGGTCTACAACTTCAACCTGAAGACCGACAGCGTCTCGGTGCAGCCGCCCTTCATCAACCTGCAGCAGTTCTACGTCGAGTGGTTCCTGGTCGACCGCATCCTCGAACTGGGCCTCACCGACCTGCGCTGGAAGAACCGCGTGACGCACGTGGCGCCACTCGATGGCGGCGTTCGCGTGACGGTGGAAACCCCGGCCGGCAGCTACACGATCGAAGCCGACCACCTGATCGACGCCACCGGCGCCAACAGCCCGATCCGCACCCAGCTCGGCATCGACGCCCACCCGTCGCGCAGCACCGACCGCTGGTGCATCAGCGACGTGCGCTTCAAGAAGCCGCTGCCGACGGAGCGCTGGACCTGGGTCGATGCGCCCTTCAACGAGGGCCGCGCGGTCTGGCAGCACCTGATGGGCGATGGCGTCTGGCGCATCGACTACCAGATGCCCGAGGATTGCGACACGGCCCACATCAGCAGGCCCGAGGTCGCCGGCGCGCGGCTGCGCGAGCAGCTCGGGCCCGGCGTCGAGTTCGAATTCGTCTGGATCGGGCCGTACGGCTACCGCGACCACCTGCTCGACAGTTTCCGGCACGGCCGCATCCTGTTCATCGGCGATTCGGCCCATGTCGTGAGCCCCTTCGGCGCCCGCGGCGGCAACAGCGGCATCCAGGATGCGGCCAACCTCGGCTGGAAACTGGCGCTGGTGGCGCAGGGCCAGGCCGGCGACGGGCTCCTCGACACCTACGATGCGGAGCGCCGCCCGGCCGCCGCGGAGAACCTGCGCGTCACCAGCCGGTCGGCCCGCTTCCTCGCGCCCCGCACGCCGGCCGAGCACACGCTGCGGCGCGCGGTCGTGGCGCTGGCCTCGCGCCATGCCTTCGCCCGCGGCCTCGTCAACACCGGCCGCATGTCGGTCGCCAACGACTACCCCGCGGCGCCGCACCTGCCCGACGGCGCACGCAGCGTGCAGAACCTGCCGCTGCGGCACGCCGACGGCAGGCCGACCACGCTGGTGCAGCTGCTCGCCGAGGGCACGCAGTGCCTGGGCCTGTGGTTCGCACCGACCCGTGCCCAAGCCGACGCCCTGGCCGACGTCGCGGCATCGCTGCCGCTGCGGCTGGTCGCCGTCGGCGGCGACACCGGCCTCGACACGCTGCAACCCGACGACACGCTGGCGCGGCAGCTCGGCATCGCTGCCCCCGGCAGCCTCTGCCTGGTGCGCCCGGACGCCTACCGCGCGGCGCTGCTGCGCGAGCCCACCCCGGCCTCGGTCGCGGCCGCCGTGCACACCGCGCTGGCCCATGGCTGAACCGAAGGACCCCATGATCACCGAACCCCACATCCCCGATCCCGACGGCTTCTACGCGGCGTGGGTCGCTGCCCACGAGGGCTTGAGCGAGGCGCAGAGCGCCGACCTCAACGCCCGCCTCGTGCTGCTGCTGGCCAACCAGTGCGGCGACCAGGCCGTGCTGCTGGACTGCATCGCCACCGCCCGCGAGAGCGGCCCGCCTTCCGAAACCACGACCCGAAGCCCCGCATGAACGCTCCCGTCTCCTTCGCCTCCGCCTCCGACACCCGGGAACAGAAGCCGCAGCTGCGCGAACTCGCGCCCGGCGTGTACGGCTACATCAGCGACTTCGACCCCAACTGCGGCTTCATCGTCGGCGACGAGCACGTCGTGCTGATCGACACCCGCCCGACGCCGCGCATGGCGCGCGATTTCCTGGCCGACATCCGCAGCGTCACCGACAAGCCGATCAAGGCCATCGTGCTGACGCACTACCACGCGGTGCGCGTGATGGGCGCGAGCGCCTTCGACGACGTGCAGGCCATCGTCGCGAGCCAGGGCACGCTGGACTGGGTGCGCGAGCGCGGGCAGGCCGATTTCGAGTCCGAGGTCGGGCGCTTTCCGCGCCTGTTCGCGGGCGTCGAGGAAATCCCCGGCCTCACCATGCCGACCCTCAGCTTCGAACGCGAAATGAGCCTCTGGCTCGGCCAGCGCGAAGTGCGCCTGATGTGCCTGGGCCGCGGCCACTCGGGCGGCGACACGGTGGCCTGGCTGCCCGACTGCGGCGTGCTGTTCTCGGGCGACGTGGTGGAGAACCGCTGCGGCGTATATGCCGGTGATGCCTACATCCAGGACTGGGCAGGCACGCTCGATGCGGTCGCCGCGCTCGAGCCCCGCGTCCTGGTGCCGGGCCGCGGCGCCGTGCTGCAGGGCGCGCCGGCCTGCGCGGAAGCGATCGCGCTGACCCAGGCCTTCCTGTCGACCCTGCTCGCCAGCGTGCGCGCCGGCCTCGAGGCGGGCGAGGGCCTGCGCGCCTGCTTCGAGCGCGCCGAAGCGGCGATGAAGCCGCGCTTCGGCGACTGGCCGGTGTTCCAGCACGTGCTGCCTTTCGATGTCTCGCGCGCCTATGACGAACTGCGCGGCATCGAGCATCCGGTGGTCTGGACCGCGGAACGCGACCGCGCGCTCTGGCAGACCCTGCGCGGCTGATTCGAGACTGCTTTTTTCAACCCCGGAGACACACCCGATGAAACGATTCCTGCAACTGCTCGCCGCCGGCCTCACGCTCGCGGCGGCCAGTCATGCACCGGCGCAGAGCGCCTACCCCAGCCAGCCCGTGCGCTGGATCGTGCCCTACGTCGCCGGCGGCGGCACCGACAACCTGGCGCGCTCGCTGGCCGAAGCGATGCAGCCCTCGCTGGGCCAGCCGATCGTGATCGACAACCGTCCGGGCGCCTCGACCAACATCGGCGTGTCGGTCCTGATGCAGGCCAAGCCCGATGGCTACACGATCATGCAGGCGGAGAACGCCGCGCTGCTGTTCAACGAGCACATGTTCGCCAAGCTGCCGTACAAGCCGGCGAACGACTTCACCTACATCGGCACCATCGGCCGTTTCCCGGTCGCGCTGGTGGTCCATCCCGACTTCCCGGCCAAGACGGTCGCGGAGTTCGTGAGCTACGTGAAGGCCCACCCCGACAAGGTGAGCTACGCCTCGCCCGGCAACGGCTCGCCGCACCACATGGCGATGGAACTCTTCAAGCAGAAGGCCGGCATCAGCATCCAGCACGTGCCCTACAAGGGCGCCGCGCCCGCCATGACGGACATCATGGGCGGGCAGGTCCCGACCATGATGCTGGACCTGGCCTCGGGCTTGCCGATCATCAAGTCCGGCAAGGTGCGCGTGCTGGCGATCGCGCTGCCGCAGCGCGCCGGCGCCCTGCCCGAGGTGCCGACCTTCGCCGAGCTGGGCTTCAAGGACGTCAACGCCTACGCCTTCCACGGCCTGATCGGTCCGGCGGGCATGCCGCCGGACGCGGTCAACCGCATCAACAGCGAGCTCAACAAGGCGATGCAGGCGCCGAAGGTGGTCAAGCTGTTCTCGGAGTTCGGCTTCGAGGCGCTGCCCGGAACGCCGCAGGATTTCTACAAGCTGTCGCGCACCGAGAGCGAGCGCTGGGGCAAGATCATCAAGACCGCCGGCGTGCAGCTCGACTGACCGAGCGTGGGGGCACCAGGCCGGCGCCGGGCCGCCCCAAGGCGGCCTGCGGCCCCCTCGGGGGGCAGCGAGTACACGAAGTGACCGAGCGTGGGGGCCATCTACCAGCCCAGGCCGAGATGCAGGGGCAGGTAGACCGCCATCCCCGCCAGCATCGTCCCCAGCACCCCGCGCCGCCAGAAGAAATAGGCGGCGCCGGCCGCGGCGCCATAGAGGCGTGCGTCCTGCCAGGTCGAGACCAGGTGGCCCTGCGACATGACGATCTCCGGCGCGATCACCGCCGCCAGGGCCGCCGCCGGCGCGTAGTGCAGCGCGCGGTGCGCCCAATCCGGCAGGCCCCAGGGCCGGTCAAGGATGAAGAAGAAGCAGCGCGTGAGCACCGTGATGCCGGCCAGGCCGACGATCACGGCCAGGGTCCAGAGATCGGTACCTCCGAAGACCTCGCTCATTGGTCGTCCTGCGCATCGGCGTCCAGGCCGAGCTGCTTCTCGAGCCAGAAGCAGGCCAGCACCGC
Source organism: Variovorax sp. P2_H12 (assembly GCF_056403395.1). NCBI lineage: Bacteria > Pseudomonadati > Pseudomonadota > Betaproteobacteria > Burkholderiales > Comamonadaceae > Variovorax > Variovorax sp. P2_H12. The sequence continues at coordinate 24,259 of NZ_JBFUFO010000004.1, forward strand.
CACGCCGATGGCGACCACGATGTTGAGCTTGAGCGGCAGGGCATAGGCCGCGACCGCGGTCGCCGAAGCGATCAGCACCGCCAGCAGGCGCAGGCGCGTGGTCGCCATCGAGCAGACGATCGCGACCAGGCTCAGCACGCCGGCGAAGCCGAGGCCCCAGCTCTGCGGAATCATGTTGGCCAGGCCGATGCCGAGCAGGCTCATGCCCATCCAGGCCGCCCAGGTCACGAAGTAGTTGCCCGTGAGGTACGCCTCCTGGGCCTGCTGCTCGGCGAGCGTGAGCGGTGGCTGCACATACTTCCGGGTGAACAGCGCATAGCTCATGTCGGCCGTGAGGTAGCCATGGGTCAGGCGGCGCCAGCGCGGCATGTGCATCAGGTAAGGCCGCAGGTGCAGGCTGAAGACCACGAAGCGCAGGTTGACGCAGAAGCCCGTAGCCAGGATCACCCAGGCCGGTGCGCCGGCGATCAGCAGCGGAATGGCCGCGAGCTGCGAGCTGCCGGCGTACACCAGCAGCGTCATCGCGACCGACTCGAACACGCTCATGCCCGACTTGAGCATCGCCACGCCGGTCATCAGGCCCCAGGCTCCGATGCCCACGGCGACCGAGGACATGTCGCGCATGCCCTGGCGGAACTCCGGCTGGCGGCGAATCGCTGGGGAAAGAAACATCAGGCGGGCAGCGAGGACGCGCAGTGCCGGGCGCGGGGGCGATCCATCAGCCGAAGGCCTGGCCGGGACGGATCTCGAAACCGCGCAGGAAATCGGCGGCCGGCAGGCGCTTGCCGCCGGCGCGCTGCAGTTCGGTGAGCACGACGGTGGAATCCTTCGCGGCCACTTCGATGCCCGAGGGCGAGACCGCCAGCACCGTGCCCGGCGGCGCGGCCGCGGCGGCGCTCGGTCGCGCCTGGGCGGCCCAGAGCTTGATGACTTCGCCGCCGATCACACTGCTGGCGCCCGGAAACGGGTCGAAGGCACGCACGCGGCGCACGATCGCGACAGCGTCCAGCGACCAGTCGATCTGCGCCTCGGCCTTCTCGACCTTGTGCGCGTAGGTCACGCCTTCGGCGGGCTGCGGCTCGGCCTGCAGCGCGCCGGCCTCGGCCTGCTTCAGCGCATCGACGATCATCCGCCCGCCCAGCGCGGCGAGCCGATCGTGCAGGCGCGCCGTGGTGTCGTCGCCGACGGCCATGGATTCGCCCAGCAGCATGGCGCCGGTGTCGAGGCCGGCATCCATCTGCATGATCGTGACGCCGGTCTGCGCATCGCCGGCCTCGATCGCCCGGTGGATCGGCGCAGCCCCGCGCCAGCGCGGCAACAGGCTGGCGTGGATGTTGAGGCAGCCGAGCCGCGGTGCATCCAGCACCCACTGGGGCAGGATCAGCCCATAGGCGGCGACCACCATCACGTCGGCCTGTGCCGCGGTGATGGCTTCGCGCGCGGCGGCTGCGTCCTCCGGGTACTTGCCGTCGAGCCGCAGGCTGCGCGGCTGCACCACCGGCCAGCCGTGGCCGGCCGCGAACTGCTTGACCGGCGAGGCCTGCAGCTTCAGGCCCCGGCCGGCCGGGCGGTCGGGCTGGGTCAGGACCAGCACGATCTCGAATCCGGCCGCGGCGATCGCCTCGAGCGCGATGCGGGCGAATTCGGGCGTGCCCGCAAATGCGACTTTCATATCACTCGGAGCGCCGCAGGCGCATCGGGGGTGTTTCACTTCCGTTCATCGGTCGGTCATCACTCGCCGCAAGTCGTCGGCGGTGTGATAGCGGTCGACCACGCCGTCCGGACCGATGTAGATGTAGAACAGGCGCGGCGTGTTCATCGACTGATAGCGCCAGGCCCAGATGTCGCCGTCGAAGGAAGTGACGCGCGAAATCTCGAACGGCCGGCCGTAGCTTCGCAGCACGTCCTCCACGCGCCAGACGCCGGGCTTGACGGTGATGTCGAACATGCCGTCCTCGAGTTCCTGGCGGATCGAGACCACACGGCCGCCGGCGTCGAGGTCGACGTTGTTGACGGCAAAACCCGCCGGCGCGCGCGAATACTGGAGCCGCTCGCCGCCGCCGGGCATCAGATAGGTCGCCGTCGGGTTGCCGAGCTTCTGCAGCGTCTCGGCGCGCGTGCTTCCCAGCGGCAGCCGGGTCGGGTCGAGCGCGCAACCGGACAGCGCCAGAACCAGCGCCGCCGCCACGGGCCACAGGCGCCTCACGGTCAACGCCGTCCTTCGCGCTGATCTTGCTTCTGGTCTTCGCGCTGCTGCTTGAGCAGCTTGCTCTTGATGCGATTGCGCTTCAGCGGCGACAGGTATTCGACGAACACCTTGCCCTGCAGGTGGTCGAGTTCGTGCTGGATGCAGACCGCCAGCAGGCCCTCGGCCTCGATCGTCTGCGGTTCGCCCTCGGCATCGAGCGCGGTCACGCGCACGGCGGTGGAGCGCTCGACGCCGTCGTAGATGCCCGGCACCGAGAGACAGCCCTCTTCGTTGAGCACCTTGTCATCGCTGGCCCAGACAATCTCGGGATTGATCAGCACCAGCGGCTTGTCGCGATCCTCGGAAACGTCGATCACCACCAGCCGTTCGTGGACGTCGACCTGGGTCGCCGCGAGGCCGATGCCGTTGGCGTCGTACATGGTCTCGAGCATGTCCGCGACCAGCGTCTTGATGCGCGCGTCGACACCTTGCACCGGCTTGGCGACCGTGTGCAGGCGCGGGTCCGGGTAACTCAAAATGGTTCTTTTAGCCATGAAGTCGGGGAAAAGTTGTCGCTATTTTCGCCATTTCCGCGACGCCGCGCCGGCGAACGTCCCGAATACGTTGCCCTATCAAGGGCTTCAGCGCAAAATTCGTTGCAAATTGTGAGGATACGTACATCCTGCGTGGCGTAGTGTGTGCACACCATAAACCATGAACAAATTCCGACTCAACGAAAGCCTGCGTCCCAGCCTTTTGGCCACCGTGGCGGCTGTCGCCTTGGCGGGCATGGGCGCCGCGACGGCTTTCGCTCAGAGCTACCCGGTGACGCCCCAGCAGCGCGCGGTAGCCCAGGAGACGGCGCAGGCAGGCATTCCGGTCAGCGAACTCGCCCCGACCGCGCCCGATCAGTACACGGTGAAGCCGGGCGACACGCTGTGGGCGATTTCGCGCCTGTTCCTGCGCAGCCCGTGGCGCTGGCCCGAGCTCTGGGGCATGAACCTCAGCGAGATCTCGAACCCGCACCGCATCTACCCCGGACAGGTGCTCTATCTGGACAAGACCGGCGGCCGCGCCCGCCTCAGCACCCGCCGCGGCGGCGCGGCTGACGGCACGATCAAGCTGTCGCCGCGAACCCGCTTCGAATCGATGTCCGGCATGGCGCTGCCGACGCTCAATCCGAGCCTGATCGAGCCGTTCCTGAGCGAGCCGATCATCGTCGACGAGGACACGCTCAAGACCGCGCCCCACATCGTCGCCGGCAACGACAACCGCGTGCTGCTGGCCCGCGGCGACCGCGCCTACGCGCTGGGTGACGCCAATTCGCCGCTGATCGAGGTCGCCGGCCCGATCAAGACCTTCCGCGTGTTCCGCAACGCGACGCCACTGCAGGACCCGGCCACCGGCGAACTGCTCGGCTACGAGGCCGCCTACCTGGGCAAGGCCCAGCTCAAGCGCAGCCAGACCATCGGGACCGAGCTCGACGAGGGCAAGGAAGTCGTGAACGTGGTCCCGGCGACCATCGACATCGTGGCGGCGCGCGAGGAGATGCGCGCCGGCGACCGCCTGCTGCCCGAGCCCCAGCGCCAGCTGCTGAGCTATGCGCCGCGCGCGCCGGAACAGATCGTCAACGGACGCATCGTGTCGGTCTACGGCAACGCGGTGCAGTTCGCGGCCCAGAACCAGGTGGTGGTGATCAACAAGGGCACCCGGGACGGCATCGAATCCGGCCACGTGCTCGCCATCCTCAAGAACGGCGAGACCATGGTCGACCGCGCGAGCGCTCCCAACAACACCGGCAAGAACGTGGTCAAGCTGCCGAACGAGCGCATCGGCCTGCTGATGGTGTTCCGTCCGTTCGAGAAGGCGTCCTACGCCCTGGTGCTCGAGATCAACGACACACCGCGGATCGGCGACCTGCTGGTCAACCCCTGACGCGAGCGTCCTCTTGGCGTGGAACGCGACGAACTTGCGGGCTGGTTGCGCCTCTCGCTGACGCCGGGCATCGGCAACGTCGGCGCCCGTACGCTGCTCGCGGCCTTCGGCCTGCCTGCCGGGATCTTCGCCCAATCGCACGCGGCACTGCAGCAGGTCGCAAGCAGCGCCCAGGCGCAGGCATTGCAGCGTGAACCGGTCGGGCTGGCCGCCCTGCTCGAGCGGACGCTCGAATGGCTGCAGGGCACCGAAGCCCATGGCGTCACGCGACGCCTGCTGACCCTGGGCGACCCGGGCTACCCGGCCGCGCTGCTCGCGACCGCCGACCCGCCGCCGCTGCTGTATGTGCTCGGCGCATCCGGATTCGACCTGACGCAGCTGGACCGCAGCATCGCCATCGTCGGCAGCCGCAATCCCACGACCCAGGGCACGCAGAACGCTCGTGCGTTCGCGCGCGCGTTCGGCGAGGCCGGAATCCCCGTGGTCTCGGGCCTGGCCCTCGGGATCGACGGGGCGGCCCATGAAGGCGCGCTCGAGACCGGGGGACCGGAGCGGCCGGCCACGGTGGCGGTGGTGGGCACCGGACTCGATCGCGTCTACCCCGCCCGGCATCGCGAGCTGGCCCATCGGATCGCCGCGCACGGCTTGATCGTGAGCGAGTACCCGCTGGGTACGCCGCCGCTGAACCAGAACTTCCCGAAGCGCAACCGCATCATTGCCGGGCTCACGCGCGGCACGCTGGTGGTCGAGGCCGCGCTGCGCTCCGGATCGTTGATCACGGCCCGGCTCGCGGCCGAGCAGGGGCGCGAGGTGTTCGCCATCCCGGGTTCGATCCATTCGCCGCACTCGCGCGGCTGCCATGAACTGATCCGCCAGGGGGCCAAGCTGGTCGAATCGGTCGGCGATGTGCTGGAAGAGCTGCGCTTCGATGACGGCCCCACGCCGCCATCGCCCGCCGCCGCGGACGATGCGACGGAACCCGCGCTGCTGCGCGAACTCGGGTTCGATCCGGTCAGCCTCGATGCGCTGTGCGCCCGCACCGGCTTCAGCCCGGCAACGCTGCAGGCGCAGCTGCTCGAACTCGAGCTGGCGGGCCGTGTCGCCCGCCTGCCGGGCGGCCTGTTCCAGCGCATCGCGCTCGGCTGACCCACAGCCTGCGTCGTGTCGATGCAACTTTCGACGGGCAACGCCCCGAGTGGGCTATATTGAACCCATGTTCGAAGTGCTCGTGTATGTCTACGAAAACTACTGGCGCGGCGACGCCTGCCCGGAACCCGAGCAGCTGGGGCGCAAGCTCAGCGCCCAGGGCTTCGATGCGGAAGAGATCCGCGAGGCGCTGCACTGGCTCGACGGCCTGAGCCTGGCGACCCGGGGCGTGCAGCTCAGCCGCCACGCCGACGGCATCAGCGCCACCGTGCTGCCGGACGTCGCGGCCGATGCCGCGATGGCGCAGTCGGCCGATGCGATGCGCGTCTACTCGACCTCCGAGCAGGAACACATCGGCGCCGAATGCCTGGGCTTCATCAGCTTCCTCGAATCCGCGGGTGTGCTGCCGGCCGGCATGCGCGAGATCGTGGTCGAACGCGCCATGGCGACGCCGGGCGAGCCGCTGGCACTCGACGAGCTCAAGATCATCGTGCTGATGGTGCACTGGAGCACCGGTGTCGAACCCGACGCCTTGGTGCTCGACGAGCTCTGCGACGATGCGACGCTTCGCGTCGCGCACTAGAGCTCGCCCCCAGGTTGCCCGGCACTTCGTGTCCGGGCGCCCACCCCCTACCGGGGGCAACACCAGCGGCCCGGCAAAGCCGGTTCCGCGGTGTTTCACCAACGGGCCTGGCTGCGCCGGCCGCGGTCAGTTCAGCAGTCGTTCTGGATTTGCGTCGAGCTTGGCCAATGCCTCGCGCGTCGCGCGCACCGTGAGCGTTTCTTCTTCGGCCGGCACCAGCAGGCCGGCCTGCAGGTAGGACGCCAGGCGACCGACCTGGATCAGGAAGCTGCGGCCGTCGCTCGAAGCGAACAGGTGCAGCTGCTTGCGGTCGCTGCGCCAGACGAACTGGACCTGGCTCACGCGGTCGTTGTGGTCGAGCATGAACCAGGTGCCGACCTGGAGTTCGTGCGCCCAGGCGAGCATGTCCTCGCTGACCTTGGTGCCGGTGTCGGGCACCACCTCGATCGAGGCCGCATCGACGCCGAGCAGCAACTCGATGCTCGCGGCATCGAGCGGCAGGTCGGTGGTGTCTTCGTCGGAGACGAAATCCTCCAGGTTGGCCAGGCGCTTGGCCATGGCCTCGATCTTGGCCGGCGGGATCGCCTCGGTCTTCGACAGGAAGGCATCGGACAGGGTCGCGCCGATGATCTTGATGTGCGCCTCCTGCGGCTCACCCACGATGCCCAGCAGCGTCATGCCCTGGCGCAGCCGCTGCAACAGCTTCGGCAGGTCCTGGATCACGCGGGTGCGGTCGTTGCGGTTGGGCTTGGCGCTGGCCGCCCAGACCAGGTCGGAGGCCGCCCGCTTGAGGGTCACGGTCTGCTCGTCCTGGGCGCCATAGCGCAGGGCGGCGATCGCCAGCACCTCGGCCCAGACCTTGAACAGGAACTCGCGAATCTCTTCCCGTACCGGCATGTCGTTGAGCATCTTGCGCAACTCGATGGTGTACTGGATTGCCATCGTCTCCTTCTGCTCGACCTGCTGCGCCACGCTCATCACCCGCTGGGTGGTGTCGCTCTGCGTCAGGTACTTGTTGAGGAAGGCGACGAATTCGTCGAACACCAGCTTGAACACGCGCTGGCCGGTTTCAGGGTACTGCTCGATCACCTGGACCACGCGGCGGATCTCGCCCTCGAGCGCGCTGCCCGAAATCGCGGCCGCATCGAAGCCCATCACGCACGAACCCATGCGGTCGATCAGCATGCGCGCCGGGTGCTGCAGGGTGCCGAAGAATTCCGGCTCGGCGATGGCCACGCGCAGCACCGGCATCTGCAGGCGCGCGAACCAGACCCGGGCCGAGAACGGGATCCGCTCCTCCGCCAGGATGGCCTGGAACATCAGTGCCACGATCTCGACCGTGGCCTTGTCGGCCGTGGTGGGCGCCTTCTTCTTGAGTTCGCTGGTGCGCCGGCGCAGTTCGGCCGAGGCATGGTGGATGGCCGTGGCCCCCTCGCCGACCACGTACTGCGAGGCCGCGATCTGGTAGGCCGCCTCGGCGTCCGCGATCGCTGCCGCGAAGCCCGGCGCACCGCCGCCCATGCCGCCCGCCATCTCGCGGCCGCCGTTCAGGCGGGGCTGAGTGATGTCGCCGCCGATGCGCGCGGTCACGAAGCGCTTGAGATTGAGCAGCACGCCCTGCGCTCGCTGGCGCGCCATCAGCAGCGGCGAGCCGCCGGTGGCGACCTGGGTATCGCCGCCGGCCTGCCCGGGTCCGCCAGCCCCTCGCCCGACGCCGATCGCTGCCGGCGCAAAGCTGCCCACCGGGGCCCCGAAGCCCCCCGCTGCGGCCTGCAGTTGCCCCGAGATGCCCATCGAGGCGCTGCCGCCGTGGCTACCCGCGAAACTGCCGCCCAGCGGCGCAGTGCCGGAGCTCACCGACCCGGTGCGACGGACGAAGCTCTTGAGGTCGATCTCGGGCATCACGTCCTTGCCGACCAGGAAGGCGTTGGCATCCTTGTAGGCCTGGACCACCACCTCGACCATGTGCTGCTGCACCTGGTCCTGCACCTTGTTCCAGATGGCGCGGTTCAGGCCGGTGGCGAGCCACTGGTCGACCAGCACCCTGGCCAGCGCTTCGGGCTTGAGGATGTCCTTCGCGCTCAGCTCGTGGGTTCCTTCCAGATGCTGGATGCGCAGCCGCAGGTCGCTGAGTTCGAAACTGGCCTTGTCCTGGATCGACTGCGCGAGCCGCGACGACAGGATGCTGGTCTCGACCACTTCGTCGCCGATCAGTTCGAGGTGCGACAGCGAATTGGAGCTCGGCCCTTCGGCCGTGCTGGCGGCCAGCGCCTTGCGCCACGCCGACTGCGAACGCGACACCCAGTCGGCGCCGTGGGTCTGGAAGGCCAGCAAGCCGTCGCGGCTCTCCTGCATCTCGCGCGCGTTGCCGGTCTGCGAGGCCAGGACCGCCAGCCGTTCGAGGACCGCATGCCCGACCGGCGCGATCAGCGGCTCGGTGGCGGCGACGAAACGCTCGCGCGTCTCGCGGGAGAGTTGGAGGGAAGCTGCATGGGACCGCGTGGTCATGGATGGTCGGGACGGCAATTATTTCGATTCGGCAAACTTCGAGCTTGCATCGGGAAGCGTAACCGCACAAGGGCCCGCCATGCTCGGCAACCCCAAAACCGGGCTCACACGGTGGCGCCGGCGTTGGGGTCGTTCGGATCGCCGTCGCGCTTGACCGGTCCCTTGACCAGGTCCTCGCGCTTGACGCCCAGCCACATCGCGATGGATGCCGCCACGAAGGCCGACGAATAGATGCCGAAGCAGATCCCGATGGTCAGGGCCAGCGCGAAATAGTGCAGCGTCGGGCCGCCGAAGAAGAACATCGACAGCACCACCAGCTGGGTCGAGCCGTGGGTGATGATGGTCCGGCTGATGGTCGAGGTGATCGCGCTGTCGATCACCTCGGGGGTGCTGAGCTTGCGATAGCGGCGGAAGTTCTCGCGCACGCGGTCGAAGATCACCACCGACTCGTTGACCGAGTAGCCCAGCACCGCCAGCACCGCCGCCAGCACCGCCAGCGAGAACTCCCACTGGAAGAAGGCGAAGAAGCCCAGGATGATGACCACGTCGTGCAGGTTGGCCAGCACGGTGGCCAGCGCGAATTTCCATTCGAAGCGGAAAGCCAGGTAGATCATGATGCCGACCACCACCATGCCCAGCGCCTTGAGGCCGTTGGTGGTCAGCTCCTCGCCGACCTGCGGGCCGACGAACTCGTTGCCGCGCAGGGTCGCGGTCGGGTCGACCGCCTGAAGCGCCGCCATGACCTGTTCGCTCTGCTGGGCCGAGGTCTGGCCCTTCTGCACCGGCAGGCGGATCTGGACGTCGCGCGAGGTGCCGAAGTTCTGAACCTGCACGTCCTGGTAGCCGAGCTTGGCGATGGTCTCGCGTACCTTGCCGATGTCGACCGACTGCTGGGAGGCGACTTCCATCACCGTGCCACCGGTGAACTCCACCGACAGGTGCAGTCCGCGGTGGAACAGGAAGAAGACCGCCAGCGCGAAGGTGATGAAGGACACCGCGTTCAGCACCAGCGCGTGGCGCATGAACGGGATCGTCCTGTGGATCCGGAAGAATTCCATTTGTCGTGTCTCTTATTTCGCGTCGGCCACGGTGGTGGCGTCCGGCTTCCAGACGGTGCCGATCGACACCGTCTTGAGCTTCTTCTTGCTGCCGTACCAGAAGTTCACCAGGCCGCGCGAGAAGAACACGGCCGAGAACATCGAGGTGACGATACCGATGCAATGCACCACCGCGAAACCGCGGATCGGGCCGGAGCCGAAGGCCAGCAGCGCGACACCGGCAATCAGCGTCGTGACGTTGGAGTCGAGGATGGTGCCCCAGGCGCGCTCGTAGCCGGCATGGATGGCGGCCTGCGGCGAGGCGCCGCCGCGCAGTTCCTCGCGGATGCGCTCGTTGATCAGCACGTTGGAGTCGATCGCCACGCCGATGGCCAGCGCCATGGCGGCAATGCCGGGCAGCGTCAGCGTGGCCTGCAGCATCGAGAGGATCGCCACCAGCAGCAGCAGGTTGACCGCCAGCGCGATCGACGAGAAGACGCCGAACAACGCGTAATAGAGGCACATGAACACCATGATCGCGGCGAAGCCGTACATCACGCTGTCGAAGCCCTTCTTGATGTTGTCGGCACCCAGGCTCGGGCCGATGGTGCGTTCCTGGATGATCTCCATCGGCGCAGCCAGCGAACCGGCGCGCAGCAGCAGCGCCAGGTCGTTGGCCTCGACCACGCTCATCGAGCCGGAGATCTGGAAGCGGTTGCCGAGCTCGCCGTTGATCGACGGGGCCGTGAGCACCTCGCCCTTGCCCTTCTCGAAGATCAGCATCGCCATGCGCTTCTTGAAGTTCTCGCGGCTGACGTCGCGCATGATGCGGCCGCCCTTGGCGTCCATGGTCAGGTCGACCTTGGGCTGCTGGGTCTGAGAATCGAAGCCGGGCTGGGCATCGGTGAGGTTCTCGCCGGTCACCAGCACCTGCTTCTTGACGATCACCGAGCGGCCCTGGCGGTCGAGGAATTTCTCGGAGCCGAAGGGCACCGGACCGGTGCCCATCTCCGCCGCGCGGCCTTCGGTGCTTTCGTCGACCAGCCGCATCTCGAGCGTGGCGGTACGGCCCAGGATGTCCTTGGCCTTGGCCGTGTCCTGGACGCCGGGCAGCTGGACCACGATGCGGTCCAGGCCCTGCTGCTGGATCACCGGCTCGGCCACGCCGAGCTCGTTGATCCGGTTGTGCAGCGTGGTGATGTTCTGCTTCAGGGCAGCGTCCTGCAGCCGGCGTGCGGCCTCGGGCTTGATCGAGGCGACGAGCTTGAAGTCGGTGCCTTCCTGGCTCTCGACCCCTGTCAGGTCCGGGAACTGGTCCTGCAGCAGGCGCTTGGCGGCATCCAGTCCGGCGGCATCGCGGAAGCGCATCTCGATGGTCTGGCCGTTGCGGCTGACCGCGCTGCCGCGCACGCTCTTGTCGCGCAATGCGGTGCGCAGGTCGCTGGCGAAGGATTCGGCGCGCTTGTCGATGGCCCCCTTCATGTCGACCTGGAGCAGGAAATCGACGCCGCCGCGCAGGTCGAGGCCCAGGTACATCGGGAAGGCGTGCAGGGCGGTGAGCCAGCTCGGGGAGCGCGACACCAGGTTCAGCGCCACCGTGTAGGGCGGATCGCTCGGGTCGGGCACCAGCGCGCGCTGCATCACGTCGCGCGCCTTCAATTGGTCGTCGGTGGTGGCGAAGCGCGCCCGCACCGAGGTGGCGTCGAGCGTCAGCAGGTCGGGCACCAGCGAGGCGGCCTTGAGCGCCTCGGCCACGCGGGCCTGTGTGCCGGCATCGACCTTGACGGTCGATTTGGCCGACGACACCTGCACCGCAGGCGCCTCGCCGAAGAAATTGGGCAGGGCGTAGACAAGCCCCACAAGCAGCACGATCACGATGATCGCGTACTTCCAGACCGGGTAACGGTTCATCGATTCAACCTTCAGGGCGCGCGGAGTCCGGCGCCCGCGTCGTTGTGGCTCTACTTACTTGATCGCGCCCTTGGGCAGCACCTGGACCACGGCGCTGCGCTGGATCTGGACTTCGACGCCCTTGGCGATCTCGACCGTCAGGTATTGCTCGCCGATCTGGGTGATCTTGCCGAGCATGCCGCCGGAGGTGGCGACCTCGTCACCCTTGGCGAGGGCCTCGATCATGGCGCGCGCTTCCTTCTGGCGCTTCATCTGCGGGCGGATCATGACGAAGTAGAGGACCACGAACATCAACACCAGCGGCAGCATGCTGCCGAGCGAGGACATCATGTCGCCGCCCCCGGCGGCGGGCGCGGTCTGGGCAAAAGCAGAAGAAATGAACAAGGAAGTCTCCAACAGGGGAAAGGAAGAGGAGCGCCGGCCCTCGCTTGCATGAGGTTCCGTCGCATCCGCGGCCGCACCCGGCGGCCACGCAGCGCGGAGCCTGGGCCGCGCACAGCACCAAGCATTGTATTCGGCCGTCGGCAGGCCGGCCCGGCCTAAGCCGGGGCGGCGTTCAGGGGCTTTTTCCGGGAGGTCCTGACGGCGCGCAAGCCTCAAGCCGCGACGCGGGCGGCGCGCGGATCGCGCCACTTGGCCAGCAGCTCGGCCCAGCGCACCCGCGCGGCGGCCAGGTTGCGTTCCCTGACATGGCCGTAACCGCGGATCTGCTCGGGCAGGCCGGCGATCGCCAGCGCGGTGTCGTGATTGGCCGCACTCAACCCGGCGAGCACCTCCTCGATGCTGGCGCGGTATTCGCCGATCAGGGCGCGTTCGGTCTTGCGCTCCTCGGTGCGGCCGAAGATGTCGAGTGCCGTGCCGCGCAGGCCCTTGAGCTTCGCCAGCACCCTGAAGCCGGTGAGCATCCACGGTCCGAACTTCTGCTTCTGCAGTTCGCCCTTGGCGTTCTTCTTCGCGATGATGGGCGGCGCGAGGTGGTAGTTGAGCTTGAAGTCGCCCTCGAACATGCCCTCGACCCGGTCGAGGAAGCTGCGGTCGGTGTGCAGCCGCGCCACTTCGTACTCGTCCTTGTAGGCCATCAGCTTGAACAGGAAGCGCGCCACGGACTCGGTCAGGCCGGTCTTCCCCAGCGCCGACTCGGCCTGCTGCACCTTGGCGACGAAGGCCTTGTAGTCGTCGGCGTAGGCCGCGTTCTGGTAACCGGTCAGGAATTCGGCGCGGCGCGCCACCAGCGCGTCGACCGTCTCGCGCTTCTTGAACTCGATGACCTGGCCCGGCTGCACGCGTTGTTGCAGTTCGGCCGGCCGCTCGGCGGCCTGGCGACCCCATTCGAAGGCCGTCTTGTTGTTGTCGACCGCCACCGCGTTGAGCTCGATCGCCCGCATCAGCGATTCGAGCGCCAGCGGGACCCAGCCCTTTTGCCAGGCGTAGCCCAGGATCATCGGGTTGACATAGATGCTGTCGCCCATCAGCGAGGTCGCCGCCGCATCGGCATCGAAGGCACCGACACCGTCGACGCCGACGGCGCGCGCGATCTCGGCCGCGCAGGCCTCCTGCGGGTTCTGCCAGTTGGCGTTGCGCACGAAGGCGGCCGTCGGGCTGCTGTGGCTGTTGAGCGCCACGTGGGTGCGGCCCTCGCGCATGCGCGCCAGGCTCTCGGCATTGACGCTGACCAGCGGGTCGCAGGCCAGGATCAGGTCGGCCGCGGCGGTGCCGACGCGGGTGGTGCGAATGGCGTCCTGCGTCTCGCCGATCAGCACGTGGCTCCAGGTGGCGCCCCCCTTCTGGGCCAGGCCGGCCGCGTCCTGGGTGACGATGCCCTTGCCCTCGATGTGCGCCGCCATGCCCAGCAGCTGGCCGATGGTGATGACGCCGGTGCCGCCGACGCCCGCCACCACGATGCCCCAGACCTGGTCGCCCGCGAGCGAAGGCAGCGCCGGCTCGGAGAGCGCGCCCAGTTCGGCCGGCGTCGCGCCCTTGTTCTTCGCCTTCTTCTTGAGCTGGCCGCCTTCGACCGTGACGAAGCTCGGGCAGAAGCCCTTGAGGCAGCTCATGTCCTTGTTGCAGGTGCTCTGGTTGATGGTGCGCTTGCGGCCGAACTCGGTCTCCAGCGGCTCCACCGACAGGCAATTGCTCTGCACGCTGCAGTCGCCGCAGCCTTCGCAGACCAGTTCGTTGATGACCACGCGCTTGGCCGGATCGACCGCCGTGCCCCGCTTGCGGCGGCGCCGCTTCTCGGTCGCGCAGGTCTGGTCGTAGATGATGGTCGTGGTGCCCTTGATTTCACGGAACTCGCGCTGGATCTCGTCCAGGTCGTCGCGGTGCCGCACCTTGACGTTGTCGCCGGGAACATTGACGCCTTCGTACTTCTCGGGCTCGTCGGTGACGACGACGACCTTGACCGCGCCTTCGGCATGCAGGCTCTCGGCAATCTGCAGCACCGAATGGCCCTCGGGCCGCTCGCCGACCTGCTGGCCGCCGGTCATCGCGACGGCGTCGTTGTAGAGGATCTTGTAGGTGATGTTGACGCCGGCCGCGATGCTCTGGCGGATCGCCAGCAGGCCGCTGTGGAAGTAGGTGCCGTCGCCGAGGTTGGCGAAGATGTGCTGGTCGGTGGTGAACGGCTGCTGGCCGACCCACGGCACGCCCTCGCCGCCCATCTGCGTGAAGCCGATGGTCGAGCGGTCCATCCAGGTCGCCATGAAGTGGCAGCCGATGCCACCCAGCGCGCGCGAGCCCTCGGGCACCACGGTGCTGGTGTTGTGCGGGCAGCCCGAGCAGAACCAGGGCTGGCGCGCCGCGTCGGAGACGCCGATCACCTGCGGCGCGGCCATCGCGCGCTCCTTGGCTTCGAGGATTGCGAGCTGGGCGTCGATGCGCGCGGCCATGTCGGCGCCCGCGGCGGCCAGCAGGCCGGTCTTCTTGAGGCGCAGGGCGATCGCCTTGGCAATCAGCGCCGGGTTGAGGTCGGCGTTGGCGCGCAACAGCTCGTGCGCGCTCGGGTTGGGCATCGACCATTCGCCGCCGGAGTAGCCCTCGGCCTCGTGCACCTCGCCTTCGTCGAACTTGCCGACCACGTTGGGCCGCACGTCCGGGCGCCAGTTGTAGAGCTCTTCCTTGAGCTGGTACTCGATGACCTGGCGCTTTTCCTCGACCACCAGGATTTCCTGCAGGCCGGTGGCGAAGGCGCGCGTGAGCTGGGCTTCGAGCGGCCAGACCACCGCCACCTTGTGCAGCCGGATGCCGAGCTGCCGGCAGGCCGCGTCGTCCAGGCCGAGGTCGATCAGCGCCTGGCGGGTGTCGTTGAAGGCCTTGCCGCTGGCCATGATGCCGAAGCGGTCGTTCGGGCCCTCGATCACGTTGTGGTTCAGGCGGTTGGCGCGGATATAGGCCAGCGCCGCGTACCACTTGTAGTGCATCAGCCGCGCTTCCTGCTCGAGCGCATGGTCGGGCCAGCGGATGTGCAGGCCGCCGGGGGGCATCTGGAAGTCGGTCGGGATGACGATCTCGACGCGCTCGGGGTCGATCATCGCGGTGGCGCTGGATTCGACGATTTCCTGGATCGTCTTCATGCCCGACCAGATGCCGGCGAAGCGGCTCATCGCGAAGGCATGGATGCCGAGGTCGAGGATTTCCTGCACGTTGGCCGGGAAGAACACCGGCGTGCCGCAGGCCTTGAAGATGTGGTCGCTCTGGTGCGCCGCGGTCGAACTCTTCGAGATGTGGTCGTCGCCGGCCACCGCGATCACGCCGCCGAACTCGGTCGTGCCGGCCATGTTGGCGTGCTTGAAGACGTCGGAGCAGCGGTCCACCCCCGGGCCCTTGCCGTACCAGATGCCGAAGACGCCGTCGAACTTGTTGGTGCCCGCGGGAGAGAAGCCCAGTTGCTGGGTGCCCCATAGCGCGGTGGCCGCGAGTTCTTCGTTGACCCCGGGCTGGAAGACGATGTTCTGTTCCTTCAGGAACTTGCTGGCCTTCCACAGCGCCTGGTCGTAGCCGCCGAGCGGGGAGCCGCGGTAGCCGCTGATGAAGCCGGCGGTGTTCTTGCCCTGCTGCTGGTCGCGCAGGCGCTGCAGCATCGGCAGCTTGACCAGCGCCTGAACGCCGCTCATGAAGGCACGCCCGTAGTCCAGCGAATACTTGTCGTCAAGCGTCACCGTTTCGAGGGCGCGGCGGATGTGCTCGGGCAGCGGGGCGTTCATGTTGTCTCCAGTGGCTGTGCCTTGTGGGCGTGGCGTGCAAGGCATCCGGGTCGAATACCCCTCGGCCATCATCACGCAAAGTGTATGCCTGCGGCCTCGACAGGTGTTTGCGTTTTGCGCCCCATGGCGCCACCTTTTTGAACGAGTCTTGCTTAAAATGGCATTAAATGGAAAGCATTGATAAGTTCGATCTTGCAATCCTGCAAGAACTGCAGACCGACGGGCGCCTGACCAATGCCGAGCTGTCGCAGCGCGTGGGACTCTCGGCGGCGCCGTGCTGGCGCCGGGTCCGGGCGCTCGAGGAAGCCGGCGTCATCAAGGGCTACCACGCCGAGATCGACCGCCAGAAGATCGGGCTCGGGGTGCTCGCCTTCGTGCGCGTCGACACCGAGCGCATCTCCGGCGACGCCACCCGCGTGCTCGAGGACGCGATCCGCAAGCTGCCCGAGGTGACCGCCTGCCACTACATCAGCGGCACCGGGACTTTCGAGCTGCAGGTGGTGTCGCAGGACCTCGACAGCTTCTCGCGCTTCGCGCTCAAGCACCTGCTGAACCTGCCGAACGTGAAGGACCTGCACACCAGCTTCTCGCTCGGCGAGGTCAAGGCGAGCCGGACCCTGCCGCTCGCGCACCTGGCCCCCGCGCGCTCCGCCGACACGGCAAGCCGCCCGGGCCGCCGACAATAGGCCGCGATGCCGCCGATCTCGCCCCAGGAAACCCCCGTCGCCTCCGCCCCCGCGCAAGCCCCGCGCGTCGGCCCGCTCGAACCGCTCCGGATCCCCGTGTTCCGGATGCTGTGGACCACCTGGCTGATCGCCAACGTCTGCATGTGGATGAACGACGTCGCGGCGGCCTGGATGATGACCTCGCTGACCAGCTCGCCGATCTGGGTCGCGCTGGTGCAATCGGCCTCGACGCTGCCGGTGTTCCTGCTCGGGCTGCCCAGCGGCGCGCTGGCGGACATCCTCGACCGCCGGCGCTGGCTGGTCGCCACCCAGTTCTGGCTCGCGGGCTCGGCGGTGGTGCTGTGCGCCGCCGTGGTGTTCGATCTCATGAGCGCGCCGCTGCTGCTGGCCCTGACCTTCGCCAACGGCATCGGCCTGGCGCTGCGCTGGCCGGTGTTCTCGGCCATCGTGCCCGAGCTGGTGCCGCGCAGCCACCTGCCGGCGGCGCTCGGGCTCAACGGCATCTCGATGAACGCCTCGCGCATCATCGGCCCGCTGGTGGCCGGTGCGCTGATCGCGAGCGCGGGCACCGTGTGGGTGTTCGCACTCAATGCGGTGCTGTGCGTAGCCTCGGGTTTCGTGGTGCTGCGCTGGCGCCGCGAGCACACGCCCAATCCGCTCGGCCGCGAGCGGCTGATCAGCGCGATGCGCGTCGGCGTGCAGTTCGTGCGGCAGTCGCAGCGCATGCGCGCGGTGCTGGTGCGCATCTCGATCTTCTTCCTGCATTCCACCGCGGTGCTGGCGCTGCTGCCGCTGCTGGCGCGCAACCTCAAGGGCGGCGGCGCCGGCACCTTCACGCTGCTGCTGGCGGCGATGGGCTCGGGCGCCATCGTGGCGGTGCTGTTTCTGCCCCGGCTGCGGCAGGCGCTGGAGCGCGATCAGCTGGTGCTGCGCGGCACGCTGCTGCAAGCGGGCGCGACCGCCGCCATGGCCGTGGCGCCCAATGCCTGGGTGGCGGTGCCCGCGATGTTCCTCGGCGGCATGGCCTGGATCACGGTCGCGAATACGCTCTCGGTTTCGGCCCAGCTGGCGCTGCCCGACTGGGTGCGCGCGCGCGGCATGTCGATGTATCAGATGGCGATCATGGGGGCGAGCGCGCTGGGGGCCGCGCTGTGGGGCCAGGTGGCGGAACTCAGCTCGATCTACACCAGCCTCGGCATCGCCTCGGTGACGGCGGTCCTTTGCATGGGGCTGGCGCTGCGCTACGTGACCGACGGCACCGGCGAGGACGACGACACCAGCCCGGCGCGCCATGGCTGGGCCGCCGGCCCGCCGGCCAGCGCGCCCGACGAGGCCGGCCGGGTGGTGATCGCGGTCGAGTACCTGATCGATCCGGCGCGCGCGGCCGCCTTCCACCTGGTCATGCACGAGACGCGCCGTGCGCGCCTGAGCCAGGGAGCGATCGGCTGGGAGCTGTTGCACGACATCGCCGAGCCCGGCCGCTACGTGGAGCAGATCGTCGACGAGTCCTGGACCGAGCACCTGCGCCGCTTCCACCGCGCGACCGCCGCCGACATGGCCCTGCGCGAGCGGCGGCTGGCCTTCCACAAGGGCGAGTCGCTGCCGGTCGTGACCCGCTTCATCGCGCACCGGTGACTCGCCCCCAGGTTGCCCGGCACTTCGTGTCCGGGCGCCCACCCCCTACCGGGGGCAACACCAGCGGCCCGGCGAAGCCGGTTCCGCGGTGTTTCACCAACGGGCCTGGCTGCGCCGGCCGGAGAAAGAAAGTGAGGCGCTGGGTCTGTTCTTCGGCTGCGCGCAGCGCGCCCGTTGGTGGGCAGTCGCGGAACCGGCTTCGCCGGGCCGCTGACTGCGCCCCCGGTAGGGGGTGGGCGGGCTACACGAAGTGAGCCCAACCTGGGGGCGAGCCAGATCTAATGAAAGAAGAGCAGCCGCGTCAGGAAGGTATGGCCGGCCTCCGCCGCCATCAGGCCGACCAGGACCAGCAGGCACAAGGGCGGCAGCAAGATGGCATAGACCAGCGCCAGCCGCTCCCAGGCCATGTGCATGAAGACCGCGACGATTAATCCGGCCTTCAGCAGCATGAAGGTGATGATCAGGCCCCAGCGCAGATAGCCCTGGAAATGGAAGTAGTCGACCAGGTACGACAGCGTGCTGAGCACGAACAGCAGCCCCCAGATCTTGAGGTAGAGGCTGATCGGATGTTGTTGGCCTGTGCCGGGGTTCATGGTCGTCCTCACCAGAGATAGAACAGCGCAAAGATGAACACCCACACCAGATCCACGAAGTGCCAGTACAGGCCGGCGATCTCGACGATCTGGTAGTTGCCGGTCTTTTCGTAGTCGCCGCGGATCAGCTTGAAGGCCACGATGAACAAGAACACCACGCCGGCCGACACGTGCAGTCCATGAAAGCCGGTGATCATGAAGAAGCTCGAGCCGAACTGCGCCGCCCCCATCGGGTTGCCCCAGGGCCGCACGCCCTCCTCGATGATCAGCTTGGACCATTCGAAAGCCTGCATGCCGACGAAGAGTTCGCCGAAGGTCGCGGTCACGAGCATCAGCGTGGCGGCGTTCACGCGGTCGCGGCGGTAGGCGAAATTGACGGCCATCGCCATCGTGCCGCTGCTGCTGATGAGCACGAAGGTCATGATCGCGATCAGGAGCAGCGGGATGTCGGCCCCCCCGACATGGAGCGCGAACACCTCGCTCGGGTTGGGCCACTCCGCGGTGGTCGAGGCGCGCACCGTCATGTAGCCGGTCAGGAAGCAGCTGAAGATGAAGGTGTCGCTGAGCAGGAAGATCCACATCATCGCCTTGCCCCACGAGACATGGAACGCCTGGCGATCGGAAGACCAGTCGGCAATCAGCCCGCGCCAGCCGCTGGCGGCGATGGCCGGATTCAAGGGCGCTGCTGCGATCGTGACGCTGGTCATGGGTAGCCTCCTCAGGATGTGCCGCAGATGAAGCGCGCCACCTCCGGCGTCACCCAGCCCAGCATCGCGAACAGCACCAGCCACACCACCAGCATGAAGTGCCAGTAGCGCGCGCACAGCGCGATGCGCCATGCGGCCTTGGCAGGATCGGGCCACGCGGCGCGCGCGGTCCATGCCCACCCGACCAGCCCGCCCGCCAGATGGAGTCCGTGCATGGCCGTCAACAGATAGAAGAAGCTGCCCGCCGGATTGCCGGCCGGCATCACCTGTGCGCTCCACAGCGCCTGCCAGGCCCACAGCTGCGCGCCCAGGAAGCCCAGGGCGCAGAGACCGCCGGCCAGCAGCAGGCGACGCGCGCGCCGCCCGTCGGGGCCGCGCGATGCGCGATGGGCCCATTGCAGCGCCACACTGCCGGCGACCAGCAGCGCCGAGCTGAGCCAGAGCTGCCTGGGCAGCGCGATCGTCACCGCATCGTCGCCGCTCATGCGCATCACGTAGGCCAGGATGAAGAGCGAAAACAACGCGGTGGCCACGCCCATGAAGACCCACAGGCCGATGCTGGCCGCGCTCGCGCGCGCATCGCGAAGCCGGCCGCCGCGGTCGACACCGCGGACGCTCAAGGCGGCGCCCGGGCTCATCAGGCGACCTCCGAGCTTGCTTGGGAGCGATCGGGCGCTGCGCTCATGCCGGCGCCCCTCGAACCTCGCCCCGGCCTTCCGATTCGGGCTCCTCGCCCCCGGCTTCCGGCGGGGCGTTCTGCGCGATGAAATCCTCCGCCGCACCCGGCACCCCGTAGGCGTAGGCCCAGCGGTAGACCACCGGCAGCCGCGGCCCCCAGTTGCCGTGGCCCGGCGGCGTCGTCGGCGTCTGCCATTCGAGCGAGGCGGCACGCCAGGGATTGGCGTCGGCCGGCCGGCCGCGCCAGGCGCTCCACGCGAGATTGACGATGAACAGCAGTTGCCCGACGCCCACGATCAGCGCGATCACGGTGATGAATTCGTTCAGGCTGAACGCCGACGGCGGAATGAACTTGTAGCCGTCGAAGTTGTAGTAGCGCCGCGGCATGCCCAGCACGCCGAGGTAGTGCATCGGGAAGTAGATCAGGTAGGTGCCGATGAAGGTGATCCAGAAATGCAGCTGGCCGAGCCGGTCGTCGAGCATGCGGCCGGTGATCTTCGGGAACCAGTGGTAGATGCCGCCGAACACCACCAGCAGCGGCGCCACGCCCATCACCATGTGGAAGTGCGCCACCACGAAGTAGGTGCCGGACAGTGGAATATCCACGCTCACGTTGCCCAGGAACAGCCCGGTCAGCCCGCCGATGACGAAGGTGCAGACGAAGGCCAGCGCGAACAGCATCGGCA
Organism: Variovorax sp. P2_H12; assembly: GCF_056403395.1. Classification (NCBI taxonomy): domain Bacteria; kingdom Pseudomonadati; phylum Pseudomonadota; class Betaproteobacteria; order Burkholderiales; family Comamonadaceae; genus Variovorax; species Variovorax sp. P2_H12. The sequence continues at coordinate 44,754 of NZ_JBFUFO010000004.1, forward strand.
CCGACAGGTGGATGTCGCCGCGCCACAGCGTCAGCAGCCAGTTGTAGACCTTGATCGCCGTGGGCACGGCGATGATCAGCGTGGTGGTCGCGAAGAAGAAGCCGAAGTACGGGTTCATGCCGCTCACGAACATGTGGTGCGCCCAGACCACCACGCTGAGTCCGCCGATGGCGACGATGGCCCACACCATCATGCGGTAGCCGAAGATGCTCTTGCGCGCATGCACGCTGATCAGGTCGGAGACGATGCCGAAGGCCGGCAGCGCCACGATGTAGACCTCGGGATGGCCGAAGAACCAGAACAGGTGCTGGAACAGCAATGGACTGCCGCCCTTGTAGCCGGTCACCTGCCCCATCGACACCAGCGCCGGCATGAAGAAGCTGGTGCCCAGCGTCCGGTCGAGCAACAGCATCACGCCGCTGACGAACAGCGCCGGAAAACCGAGCAGCGCGAGGATGGTGGCGACGAAGATGCCCCACACCGTGAGCGGCATGCGCAGCAGCGTCATGCCTTCGCAGCGCGCCTGCAGCACGGTGGTCACGTAGTTCAACCCGCCCATCGTCGTCGCCACGATGAAGATGACCAGCGACACCAGCATCAGCACGATGCCGCCCGCATGGCCCGGCGTGCCGGGCAGGATCGACTGCGGCGGGTACAGCGTCCAGCCCGCGCCGGTGGGTCCGCCCTCGACGAAGAAGCTCGCCATCAGGACCACCACCGACAGCAGGTAGACCCAGAAGCTCAGCATGTTGAGGTAGGGGAACACCATGTCGCGCGCCCCCACCATCAGCGGAATCATGTAGTTGCCGAAGCCGCCGAGGAACAGCGCCGTGAGCAGGTAGATCACCATGATCATCCCGTGCATGGTCACGAACTGGTAGTAGCGCTCGGCGTTGATGAAGTCGAACTGGCCCGGAAAGCCGAGCTGCAGCCGCATCAGGTTGGACAGCACCACGCCCACCACGCCGACCGCGATGGCGGTGCAGGCGTACTGGATCGCGATCACCTTGTGGTCCTGGCTCCAGACATAGCGGGTCAGGAAACTCTGCGGCGCGTGGTGCTCGGCGTCGGCGTCATGGGCCATGGCGGGCCCGGAGGGCGAAGAAGGGTTCATCGCGGAGCCTTCTGTTCGGTGGCAGCCTGCGCCGGCGGGCTGCCCAGACTCTGGATATAGGCCACCAGCGCGGCCAGCTCTTCATCGCTCAGCTCGATCTTGGGCATGACCGGCGGGAAGCCCTTCACGTGGCGGGCCTGGGGATCGCGGATGAAGCTGCGCAGATAGGCTTCGTCGACCAGCGCGGTGGAGCCGTCCGCCATGGTCTCGGTCTTGCCGTGCAGGCCCTTCCAGGTCGGCCCCACGCGCGGGCTGCCGTCGATCGTGTGGCAGGCCACGCAGCCCTTGGCGTCCGCCAGCGCGCGGCCCTGCTCGACGCGTGCGCCGGCGCCGCCGGCCGCCCCGCCGCCGGCCGGGACCTCGGGGGCCTTGGCCTGCGTCCTGGCGAAGGTCGGCAGCGCCACCTGCCAGGCCTTGTAGGCCGCCGGGTCCTCCACCACCACGAAGCCGCGCATGTTGGGATGCCCCACGCCGCAAAGCTGCGCGCACAGCGCCTCGTAGCGCCCAGCCACCGTCGGCGTGAACCAGAAGCGGCTGACCTGCCCCGGCACCGTGTTCATCCGGGCGCGGAAGGGCGGCACGAAGAAGTCGTGCAGCACGTCGTTCGAACGCAGCAGCACCAGCACCGGCTTGCCGAGCGGCAGGTGCACCTCGTCGGCGGCGACCAGGATGTCGTCCTGTCCGGCCGGGTCGGCGGGGTCGATCCCGAACGGATTGGCGCCGCTGAAGAAGCGCGCATCGGTCGCGCCCAGCTTGCCGTCCTCGCCCGGGAAGCGAAAGCGCCATTGCCATTGCTGGCCCAGCACCTCCAGCACGAGGGCGTCGCGGGGCTCACGGACATAGTTCGCGTACACCACGAGGCCGGGCGCCAGCAGCGCCATGATGCCGACGGTGGTGCCGCCGATCAGCCAGCGCTCGAGCTTCTTGTTGTCGGGTTCATGCGCCGCGCGGCGACCCTCCCGATGGCGGAAGCGCACCAGCGTGTAGACGACGAACAGGTTGATGGCGACGAAGAAGATGCCCGTGATCACCAGCGTGATGGTCAGGGTGTCGTCCATCTGCTGCCAGTTGGACGCCAGCGGGGTGATCCACCAGGGATTGAGCCAATGGAACAGCACGGAACCGATCACGATGAGCAGCAGGGCGACAGCCATGATCATGGGCGGCACCTTGACTCGTCATCGTCGTTGCGCGGTTCGTGCGCGCTGCTAGCGGAACGCCGGGACCTGCTGCTCCCCGCCCTCGAACAGGGCCTCGGGATGCGCGGTCCGCATCAGCGTCTCGATGTCCTGCGCGCGCGAGCGCGGCAGGTCCACCATCAGGAGAATCCAGCCCTGCGCCATGGCGCCTTCGAAGCGCTGCAGGCGGGGACTCGGGATCGATATGCCGATCATGCTCGCCGACCACGCGCCGGTCACACCGCCAAGGACGCCCAGCACCACGGCCAGCTCCCACTCGGGCTCGTCGCCCACGATCGGAAACATCAGCGCGGCGATCAGGCCGATGACGATGCCGCAGGCCGTGCCGACCACCCAGCCGGTCTTGGCCGCGTGAACGAGGTCCGAGGTCTGCCATACGTTCGCCGCATGAAGCCCGGTCATGTCGGCGCCGTCCGCCGCGGCGAAATGAATGCGCGCAAGGTCGACGCGCGCCTGCACGAGATCGTGCATCGCTCGCCTGGCGCTCGCCGGGTCCGGCATCAGCCAGAAAGTTCGTCTCCGCATGGGGCCCTCCTTTCCGTCTCGCGACGCAATAAGGAACCATGAGCACTTATATGCCCAAGGGACGCCGTTATCAAGTCGGCGGCCGACGACCTTTTCAACCCAGAGGCAGAAACAGCCGCAGGACGCCCCGGGCCGTCACGAGATGGCCCGGGTCGTGGGTTTCCTCCAGCACGCCGCTCAGGCGGTCCAGGATGCTGTCGCTGCGACTCGCGCGCCAGACGAGCAGGTCGGCCAGCCACGGGTGGTTGTTGATGCGGTTGGCCTGCTCGTACTCGGCGAAGCGCGGCTTCAGCGCGCTCAACGCGGCTTCGTAGCGTGCGCGCACTCCCGCGTCGTCCCGTCCTTCGTCGCGCCCCGCGCCGATCGCTTCAGCGGCGAGCATGCCGGTCTCCAGCGCCTTGCCGATGCCTTCGCCGGTGAAGAGATAGGTGCTGCCCGCAGCCTCGCCCGCCACCAGCAGCCCGGCGCGCGACCAGCGGGCTCCGTCGAGCGAGCAGCGCAGCGGCGCGCCCTTGAGCGGGCCGAGCGGCATGCCGCACGCCATCAGCTCGCGGGCGGGCGGGTGGACGCGCGTGAAGGCATCGAACAGCTCGCGCAGGTTCACATCGGCCGGGCCGATGACGCCGACGCCGACGTTGAACACCCCGCCCGCGCACGGAAAGATCCAGCCGTAGCCGCGCCGCAGCGCGCGATGCCACACCACGTCGAGGTCGGTGACGCGGTCGACCATGGCTTCGTTCTTCACGTAGCCGCGAAGGGCGATGCCGCTCGGCGCGCGCCGCTCGCATAGGCCCGCGGCGCTCAGAGGCCCGGACGCCGCGCCGGTGGCGAGCACCGTCCAGCGCGCACGCAGGCTGTGCGGGACACCGCCCGCCAGCGTGAAGCTCGCACCGGCCACCCGCTGATCTGCATCGAGCAACGGCGCCTCGAATCGCGCCGGCGAGAGCCAGCGCGCACCGGCCGCGAGCGCCGCCCGCCGGGTGATCTCGTCCAGCTCGCGGCGCGGCAGCACCGCCAGCCGCGCCGGCACCTCGACCCGCCCGCCGCGCGGGCCGACGCAGCCGACGTGCCGCGCGCTCCTGGCGCTCGCCAGCACTTCGTCGAGCACGCCCAGGCGCGCCAGCGCGCGGTGCGCGTCCGGGATCAGCCCGTCGCCGCAGACCTTGTCGCGCGGAAAATCGTGCTGGTCGGCGAGCACGACGTCGAAGCCCGCGCGCGCGAGCCTCTGTGCGCAGGCGCTGCCGGCTGGGCCCGCGCCCACCACGAGCACCTCACAGGACGACGGGGCGGGGTCGGCGGCGATCGGCTCAGGCGCCGCTGCCATAGGGACGGGTGAGGATCTCGAGGTTGTGGCCATCCGGGTCGCTCCAGTAGAAGCCCCGGCCGCCGTCGCCGTGGTTGATCTCGCCGGGCCGCTGGTGGCCCGGGTCGGCCCAGTAGGTGATTCCGCGTTCGCGAATGCGGCCGAAGATCTCGTCGAACTCGCCTTCGCTCACGAGAAAGGCGTAGTGCTGCCAGTCGATCTCGCCGTCCGTGCGCATGAAATCCAGCGTGACGCCGTTGTCGACCTCCACGCCGAGGAACGGGCCAAACGGGACCGGCGCGCCGCGTCCGAGCAACCCGGCCAGCAACTCGGCGGACGCCCGCGGGTCGTGGGCCTTGACGATGGTGTGATTCAGCTGGATGGGCATGTTGCTTCTCCAAGGAAGACCACAAATATTACGTCCATCGGCGTTCGATCGTTCGGGTAAGTCGGGTGGCTTCGCCGCCGGCTCCGACCCAGAATTCCGCAGGCCTCGGACTTGGCCGCGGCCTCAAGAATCCTGGAGGAACATCATGGTGGGTCCGTTTTTGCTGGATCGTGTGATTGGCGCCGACGTCCCTTCGCTGCGCACTCCGGAGGCGGTGAAGACCTTCGAGGCCACGCCCTACATGGAGCGCATCGCTGCGCAAAGCACCTACCAGGCGCTGCAGCTTGGCGCGGCGCATGCGCCCGATGAGCCCGCGCTCCACTTCCTGACAAGGGGCGACCCCGAGGAAACGCCATTCACGGTCACCCATCGCCAGTTCATCGCCCGCGTCACGCAGGCGGCGAACCTGTTCCACGACCTGGGCGTCGGGCCGAACGATGTCGTCAGCCTGCTCCTGCCGCTGATACCCGAGAGCTTCTATGCCCTGTTCGGCGCACAGGCGGCGGGCATCGCGAACCCTGTGAATGCCTGGCTGTCGTCCGCCCAGATTGCCGAGATCCTGCGTGCTGCGAAGACCAAGGTTCTGGTGGCGCTCGGCCCCATGGAAGGCTCCGACATCTGGGACAAGGTGCAAGCCATTCGCGGCGAGCTGCCCGAGCTCGAAGCCATCGTGGTCGTGCGCGGCGGTCCGGACGGCACCGGCGCGGTCCACAGTTTCGAGCAGCGGATCGACGCCTGCCCCTCCGATCGCCTGCTCAGCGGGCGCCGCATCAGCGCCGAAGACACGGCGGGCTACTTCCACACCGGCGGCACGACGGGCTCGCCCAAGCTGGTGCGCCACAGCCACGCCAACCAGGTCTACCAGGCCTGGGCGCTGAGCCTGATGCTGCCGGTGGGCGGCGGGCGGACCCTGCTCTTCGGCCTGCCCTTGTTCCACGTCGGCGGCGCCCTCACGCAGGGGCTGGCCACGCTGTGCGCCGGCGGCACGCTGGTGGTGGTCTCGCCCGCCGGTTGGCGCGATCCCCAGGCGGTCCGCAACGTGTGGCGCCTGGTGGAGCGCTACCGGCCGGCCGTGTTCGGCGGCGTGCCGACGGTGCTCGCCGCCGCGCTGAACGTGCCGGTGGGCGGTGCCGACATGTCGAGCATCGAGATCGTCTCGGGCGGCGGCTCGGCCATTCCGGTGGCCGTCTGCAAGACCTACGGCGAGTTGCTGCACCGGCCGGTGCTGGAGGTCTACGGCATGACCGAGACTTCCAGCGTTCATTCCATGAGCTACGCCGAACGCCCGCTGCGCATCGGGTCGGTGGGCCACGCGCTCCCCTACAGCCGGGTGCGGATCGTGAAAGTCGACGCCGAAGGCCGCTGGCAAGGCGACTGCGCGGTCAACGAGATCGGCGTGGTGGCCATGTCGGGGCCCGGCGTCTTCAAGGGCTACGTCAGCGACGCGCACAACCGCCAGGCCTTCGTCGAGCCCGGCTGGGTCAACTCGGGCGACCTGGGCCGGCTGGACGAGGAAGGCTATCTCTGGCTCACGGGCCGCGCCAAGGATCTCATCATCCGCGGCGGCCACAACATCGATCCGCTGGCGATCGAGGAGGTCTTCTTCCAGCACCCCGCCGTCGCGCTGGCGGCGGTCGTCGGCCAGCCCGACATCCGTGCCGGCGAGATGCCCGTCGCGTATGTGCAATTGAAGGCCGGCGCGGCGCTCGACGAGGCGGCGTTGCTCGACTTCGTCCGGGCACGCACGCCCGAGCGTGCCGCAGTGCCGGTGAACGTCCTCTTTGTCGACCCCATGCCGCTGACGGCCGTGGGCAAGATCTTCAAGCCCGCGCTGCGCTGGGATGCCGCGCGGCGCGTGGTGACCCAGCTGCTGGCCGACCTTCCGCAGGCCGGCGGCTTCCAGGTCGAGGTGGGCGCGAACGCGGTGCACGGCAGCCTGGTCACGATCGGCATCCGCGGCGTCCCCGAGGCGGAGCAAGGCGCCCTGGCCCGACAGATCGACGAGCGGCTCGGCCGACTGGAGGCGCGGCACGAGATTGCCTGGCGTATTTGACCGAATGATCAAGATCACCCCCCTTTCCGGGGGCCATACCAGCGCCCCGGCGGAGACGGTTCCGCGCTATTCCTGGCCTTGGCTTTGTGGCGACTTTCCGGGTAAACGCTAAGACTCTTTCTTTACCGAGTGGATAATTTAGGCACCTTCACGACGAACGAGGTGCTTGATGAGTTCCGCCCGCCCGCGCAGCCGCTACTGGTCCGACCTGACCAGCGAAGAGTTTTCCCGCCTCGACCGCTCGCGGCTGATCGCCGTCCTGCCGGTGGGCGCCACCGAGCAGCACGGACCGCACCTGCCGATGTCCACCGACACCGCCACCATCGACGGCATGGTGCGCGCGACGATCCCGCATCTGCCGGACGACCTGCCGGTGCTGTTCCTGCCCACCGTGGCCTACGGCAAGAGCAACGAGCATTCGCGCTACCCGGGCACGCTGACGGTGTCAGCCTCGACGCTGATCGCGCAATGGAAGGACATCGGCACCTGCGTCGCCCGCGCCGGCGTGCGCAAGCTGGTGCTCTACAACAGCCACGGCGGCCAGATGGCGGTGATGGACATCGTCGCGCGCGACCTGCGCGAGTCGCACGACATGATGGTGGTGGCGGCCAACTGGTACACGCTGGGTCTGCCCGAGGGCCTCTTCACGGCGCACGAAGGCCGGCACGGCGTGCACGCGGGCGACCTCGAAAGCTCGGTGATGCTGCATCTGACGCCCGACCACGTGCGGCCCGAGAACTTCCGCAATTTCCATTCGCTGACCGAAGACCTGGCGAAGGAGAACCGGTTCCTCTCGATCACCCCCACCGGCAAGCTCGGCTGGCAGATGCACGACATCAATCCGGCCGGTGCGGCCGGGGATGCCACGCTCGCCACCGCGGCCAAGGGCCAGGCGGTGCTCGACCACGTCGGGCGGAATTTCGTCAAGCTGCTGCAGGAAGTCCATCGCTTCCCGATCGAGCGGCTGGCCAACGAACCGGCTTGGCGCTGAGCATGGCCGAAGCCACGCCCTCCACGCCGCCGCTGGTCAGCCTGCGCAACGTCAGCAAGCGCTTCGCCAACGGCACCCTCGCGCTGCAGGGCATGACGCTCGACTGCGGCGAACACGACTTCATCAGCTTCCTCGGCCCCTCGGGCTGCGGCAAGAGCACCGCGCTGCGCCTGATCGCCGGCCTGGCCCGCATCAGCTCGGGCGAGGTGGCCTGGTCGGCCGCGAACAGCGTCGCCTCGACCAGCGACCGCGAGCTCGGTTTCGTGTTCCAGGAGCCGACGCTGATGCCCTGGGCCAGGGTGTTCGACAACGTCTGGCTGCCGCTCAAGCTCGCCGGCATGGGCCGCGACGAAGCGGCGCCGGTGGTGGCGCAGGTGCTCGAGATGGTCGGCCTCTCGCGCTTCGCCGACGTCTATCCGCGCGAGCTGTCGGGCGGCATGAAGATGCGGGTGTCGATCGCGCGGGCGCTGGTCACGCGGCCGCGCCTGCTGCTGATGGACGAGCCCTTCGCCGCGCTCGACGAGATGACCCGCATCAAGCTCAACAACGACCTGCTGGCGATCTGGCGCGAGCACCGCTTCTCGGTGATCTTCGTCACCCACAGCGTCTACGAGTCGGTCTACCTGTCGAACCGCATCGTGGTGATGGCGCCGCGCCCGGGCCGCGTGATCGACGAGATCCGCATCGACGAACCCTACCCGCGCGGCGAAGCCTTCCGCACCTCCACCCGCTACAACGCACACTGCACCGCGGTGTCGCAATCCCTGCACGGAGCCCTCCATGGCGTCGACATCGATCACTGAGCAACCGGCGCTGGCGCAGCTGCAGGACGCGCCCTCGGCCGCCCAGCTGCAGGCGCGCGACGAGCGGCTGCGGCGGCGCGAGTCGCTGCTGCGCATCGCGGTGCCGATCGCGATCGTCGCCGGCCTGCTCGCGCTGTGGGAAGTGCTGGTGCGCGTCAACCATGTGCCGCACTACATCATCCCGGCGCCGTCGCTGATCTTCACCACCCTGATCGACAACTGGGACACGCTGTCGAGCGCGCTGTGGTTCACGGTCAAGCTCACGCTGCTCGCGCTGGCCGCGGCGATCGTCGGCGGCGTGCTGCTGGCGATCGCCTTCGCGCTGTTCAAGTGGGTCGAGATCGGCCTGTTCCCGATCGCGGTGATCCTGCAGGTGACACCGATCATCGCGATCGCGCCCCTGATCCTGATCTACGTGTCGAGCACCACCGCGGCCTTGCTGCTGTGCGCCTGGATCGTGGCCTTCTTCCCGATCCTGTCGAACACCGTCATCGGCCTGAAGAGCGCCGACAGCAACCTGCGCGACCTGTTCCAGCTCTACAAGGCCTCCCCCTGGCAGACCTTCCGCTTGCTGCTGGCGCCCAGCGCGCTGCCCTACTTCATGGCCGGCCTCAAGATCGCCGGCGGCCTGAGCCTGGTCGGCGCCGTGGTGGCCGAGTTCACGGCCGGCACCGCGGGCCGCGAGACCGGGCTGGCCTCGCGGATCCTCGAATCGAGCTTCCGCACCGAGATCCCGATGATGTTCGCGGCACTGCTGCTGGTGTCCCTGCTGGGCATCGTGATCTTCATCGTGTTCGCCGCGCTGTCGCGCGCCGTTCTGGGCCACTGGCACGAGAGCGAAATGAGGAGGGAAAGGTAGCTCACCCCCAGGTTGCCCGGCACTTCGTGTCCGGGCGCCCACCCCCTGCCGGGGGCAACACCAGCGGCCAGGCGTTGCCGGTTCCGCGGTGTTCCACGAAGGGAATGGGAACCCACGGCTGCGAGCCACTTGAAAAACACATGATGAATTCGATTGTTCTTGAACGAGACAGCCTTCCTGAAACAGGCGCCGTCGACTGGGACGCCGTCCGGCGCGACCTGCGCGGCCTCAACGTCATCGATTCGGCGAGCCAGCGCAAGCAGCTCTCGAAGGACTTCTACTGGTACAGCCCGATCCTGACCGAGCAGCTCGCCGGCTGCGTGGCCGACCTGGTGGTCAGGGTCTCGACCGAGGACGACGTGCGCCAGGCCGCGGCCGTGGCCGCGAAGTGGAAGCTGCCGCTCACGGTGCGCGCGGGCGGCACCGGCAACTACGGCCAGTGCGTGCCGCTCGAGGGCGGCCTGGTGCTCGACGTCACGCCGATGAGCCGCGTGCTCGAGATCGGCGACGGCCGCGTGCGGGTGCAGGCCGGCGCCCGCATGCACGACATCGAGCTCGCGGCGGCCGAGACCGGCCAGGCGCTGCGCATGTGGCCTTCGACCTGGCACGTGGCCTCGATCGGCGGCTTCATTGCCGGCGGCTTCGGCGGCATCGGCTCGATCCGCCACGGCATCCTGCGCGATCCGGGCAACCTGCTGCGCGCGCGCATCATGACCGTCGAGCGCGAGCCGCGGATCATCGAGCTGCACGGCGACGAGATCCAGCAGGTGCACCACGCCTACGGCACCAACGGCATCCTGACCGAGGTCGAGGTGGCGCTGAGCCCGGCGGTCGAATGGGTGCATTGCATCGCGCTGTTCGACAGCTACCGGCGGGTGCTGGACTTCGGCGTGGCCGCGAGCACGCCGGCGCTGGAGCTGTTCCTGCTGTCCGCCGTCGATGCGCGCTTCTCGCCCTATTACGCGACGCTGGGCGAGCACTTCCCGCCCGACCGCCATGCGATGTTCGCGATGGTCGCGCCCGGGTCGATGCCGGCCTTTCGCGCGCTGGTCGCGGCGCACGGCGGCCGCGTCTCGCTCGAAGGCACCGAGGCCGAGCTGCAGGCGGCCGGCCTGCCGCCGGCCTACGAATGCGCCTACAACCACACGACGCTGCAGGCGCTCAAGGTCGACCGCAGCTGGACCTACCTGCAGGTGGCCTACGCCCAGCCCTTCGACCCCGCGGTGGTCGACCGCCACATCGAGATCTTCGGCGACGACGTTCTGCAGCACCACGAGTTCGCGCGCGCCGGCGGCGAGTACGGCACCTTCTCGATCCTGCTCGTGCGCTGGAAGGGCGAGGCCCACCAGTACGAGGTGATGCGCGAGATCGAATCGCAGGGCGGCTGCCAGATCTTCAACCCGCACGTCGTCACCATCGAGGACGGCGGCATGAAGACCATCGACACGCAGCAGATCGACTTCAAGAAGCGCAGCGACCCGATGGGCCTGATGAACCCCGGCAAGACGCGCGGCTGGCACCCCGACATGGCGCGCGACGCCTGAACCCGCAACACCCCGACAGAGACACAACCCGAGGAACCACGATGCAATCCGACTCCCGCTTCATCGCCCGCAGCCTGCTGGCCACCGTGCTCGCCGGCAGCGCCTTCGCCGCCTTCGCCCAGGACAAGGTGGTGCTGGCCACCAACTGGCGCGCCCAGCCCGGCCACGGCGGCTTCTACCAGGCGCTGGCCGACGGCACCTACAAGAAGTACGGGCTCGACGTCGAGATCCAGCAGGGCGGCCCGCAGGTCAACAACCGGCCGATGCTGCCGGCCGGAAAGGTCGACTTCCTGATGACCGGCAACATGCTGATGGCCTTCGACAACATCAAGCAGAAGGTGCCGACCGTGGTCGTCGCGGCCTACTTCCAGAAGGACCCGCAGGCCATCATCGCCCACCCGGGCCAGGGCTTCGAGAAGTTCGCCGACCTGGCCCGCGCCAAGACCGTGCTGCTGGCCAAGGACGGCCAGATCAGCTACTGGCAATGGATGAAGAAGGCCTACGGCATGCGCGACGAGCAGGTGCGCCCGTACAACTACAGCCTGTCGCAGTTCCTGGCCGACAAGCAGGCGGTGCAGCAGGCCTACGCGACCTCGGAGCCGCTGGCGGTCGAGAAGCAGGCCGGCTTCAAGCCGGTGGTGCTGTCGCTGGCCGACGCCGGCTGGTCGACCTACGGGATGGTGATCGAGACCCGCCAGGACCTGGTGAAGACCAAGCCCGACGTGGTGCGCCGCTTCGTCGAGGCCACCAACATCGGCACCTACAACTACCTCTACGGCGACCGCAAGGCGGCCGACGCGATGATCCAGAAGATCAACCCGGACATCAGCGACGACTACATCGAGAAATCGATCCCGATCCTGCGCGCCCACATCGACGTCGGCGACGCCGCCACCAAGGGCATCGGCGCGATCAGCGACGAGCGCATGAAGGACTTCTACGACAAGACGGTGGCGGCCGGGCTCTACAAGCCCACCGACTTCAACTACCGCGACGCCTACACCACGCAGTTCGTCAACAAGGGCACCGGGGTCGAGCTGCGCAAGGCAGCCGCCAAGTAATCCGGCCATGGTGGAGCGAACCCTCACCGTGCGGGTCGCGCGCATCGCGCGCCAGACGCCGGAGATCCTGGCCTTCGAGCTGGTGCATCCGGCCGGCCGCACGCTGCCGGCCTACCAGGCCGGCGCCCACATCGACGTCCACATGCCCGGCGGCTTCTCGCGCCAGTACTCGCTGGCCAGCGACGCCGGCACGGACGGCGGCGCGGCCTCGCGCTACCTGATCGGCGTCAAGCGCGAGACCGACAGCCGCGGCGGCTCGGCCTCGATGCATGGCCGCGTCCGCGAAGGCGACCTGCTGCCGATCAGCGCGCCGCGCAACAGCTTTCCGATCCGCGGCGAGGCCCGCCGCCACCTGCTGCTGGCCGGCGGCATCGGCATGACGCCGCTGCTGGCGATGGCCCAGGCGCTGACCCGCTCGGGCGCCGCCTTCGAGCTCTGCCTGTTCGTGCGCGGCGAGGAGCACCTGCCCTTTGCGCAGGCGCTGCGCGCGCCGGCACTGGCGCCGCACGTGCGGCGGCATTTCGACGCCGGCGACGCTTCGCAGAAGATCGATCTGAGGCAGTTGCTGGCGCGGCACGACCCGGGCACCCACCTCTACGTCTGCGGTCCGGCCGGCTTCATGCAGGCGGTTCGCGCAGCGGCCGCCCACTGGCCCGAGGACGTGGTGCACACGGAGTACTTCGCGGCCCCCGCCGATGCCGCGGGCGGCACCGGCAAGCCCTTCGTGCTGCGGCTCGCGCAGCGCAACATCCGTGTGCCGGTGGCCGGCGACCAGAGCGCGGTCGACGCGTTGCATGCCTTCGGCATCGACATCCCGGTGTCGTGCGAGCAGGGCCTGTGCGGCACCTGCGTGGTGGGCTGCGAGGGCGAGGGCGCGGAGCATCGCGATTTCTGCCTCACCGGCAGCGAGCGCGCCCACAAGGTGGCGCTGTGCTGCTCGCGCGCCAAGGGCGAGGAGCTGGTGATCCAGCTGTAAGCTGCCCCTGCAGCCACCTTGGGACCCTGTACATCCGATGACCACCGCACCGAACAGCGACGCCGCGAATGCGTCGGACGAGTCCCTCGACGCGCCCGCCACGCGCGGCCGGGCGCGCAAGTACACCCAGCTGCAGGCCCTGATCCACCAGGCCGCGGTGGAGGTGTTCGCCAGCGAGGGCCTGGCAGGCGCCTCGACCCAGGCCATCGCCGACAAGGCCGGCTTGTCGAAGGCGCAGCTGCACTACTACATCGAGAGCAAGGAGGCGCTGTACCGGCAGGTGCTGCAGGGGATCATCGACGACTGGATCGGCGTCTTCGGCTTCAGCGACGAGGCCTTCGGGCCGCGCAAGGTGCTCAGCGACCTGATCCATCGCAAGATGATGTTCTCGTTCGAACACCCGCTGCGCTCGAGGATCTTCACGGCCGAGATGATGCGCGGCGCACCGGTGCTGCGGCCGCTGATGGGCCACAGCCAAGAGCGCACCGACCAGGCGGCGGCGGTGATCCAGAACTGGATCGACCAGGGCCTGATGGACCCGGTGGACCCGGTGCTGCTGCTGTTCCATCTGTGGGCCGTGACGCAGTTCTATGCGGACCACGCGACGCAGGTCGCGCTGTTCAGGAGAATGCCGGAGAGCGACGACAAGGACCGCCGCTACCTGATCGAGCAGGTGACCGCGTTCCTGCTGAAGGGCGCCGGGGTCCGCTAGAGGCCGCGGATGCCAAAGCTTGATGCCGCGGGGTGGCACCAAGTCGGCCTTTGGTCGATCATCGGGTCCACGCCGATGCAGCCATGCGCTGCCGGCGCACACCCGCAATGCCCAGCGCCTTCGACTTCGACCACTCGCCCTTCGACTGCCTGACGCCCGAAGAGCGCGAACGGGTGCGCGCGCAGGTCGACATCGCCTACTTCCGCGAGGGCGAGGCGATCCTCGAGGCCGGCATGGCCCCGACCCACCTGTTCGTCGTCATCAAGGGCTTCGTGCGGCAGTTCGCGCCGGGCGACAGCGAGCCGGTCGCCAGCTTCGGCCCGCACGACACCTTCGATGGCCGCAGCCTGGTGGCCGGGCAGGTCAGCGGGCGCTTCGTGGCGGCCGAGGAGGTGCTGGCCTACCAGCTCGCGCGCGAGGCGGTGAACGAACTGATCGCACGCAACGCGGCCTTCGGTGCCCTGCTGTTCTCCGACCTGTCGAACAAGCTGGCCACCATCGCGGGCCGCCGCGGCCAGCACGAGCTCCAGTCGCTGGCCCTGGCGCGGGTCGATGCGATTCCCGTGCGGGCGCCGCACTTCGTCGACGCCGACTGCGACGTTCTCTCGGTCGTGCGCCTGCTGCAGGCCGAGCGCAGCACCAACGTGCTGGTGCGCGACCTGGCCGGCGGCGCGCCGCGCCTGGGCATCTTCACCGTGACGGCGCTGCAGCGCGCGGTGCTGGAGGGCACCCCGCTGGACCGGCTGCCGGTGCGCGAGGTGAGCAGCTTCGGCCTGATCACCGTCAACGCCGCCGATCCGGTCGGCGACGCGCTGACCGTCATGGTGCGGCACAAGGTGCACCGCGTGGTCGTGATGGCCGGCAACGGCGGCGGGGAGGTCCTGGGCGTGCTGGAGGCGCTCGACCTGTTCAGCTTCCTCTCCAACCACTCCTACCTGATCAACCGCGAGATCGCCGAGGCGCAGAACCTCGAGGCCCTGGCCCGCGCCAGCCGGCACGTGACGCAGCTGGTCGCCCTGCTGCACGGCGGCGGCACCCGGGTCGGGCAGATCGCCACGCTGGTGCAGGCACTCAACGCCCAGTTGTTCCAGCGCGCCTGGGAACTGATCGCGCCGCCGGCGCTGGTCGCCAACAGCTGCCTGTTCGTGATGGGCAGCGAGGGGCGCGGCGAGCAGTTGCTGAAAACCGACCAGGACAACGGCCTGCTGCTGCGCGACGGCTATGCGCCGCCAGCCGACCTGGACGAGATCTGCGCCCGCCTGACGCGCACGCTGATCGAATTCGGCTACCCCGAATGTCCCGGCGGCATCATGGTCTCGAATCCGCAGTGGCGCGGCAGCCAGGCCGAGTTCGGCGAACGCGCCTGCCAGTGGCTGCTGCAAGCCGATGGCGAGCGGCTGATGGCGCTGGCGATCTTCCTCGATGCCCACGCAGTGTCCGGCGACGCCGCGCTGCTGGCCGGCGTGCGGGCCCGATTGTTCTCCCTGGCCACCGACAACGACGCCATGCTGGCGCGATTCGCCGCGGCGATCGATGCCTTTGCCGACGACCCGCGCTGGTGGCAGCGCCTGTTGACGCTCGGCGAGCAAGCCGGGCAGCGCTTCGACATCAAGAAGCAGGGCCTGTTCCCGATCGTGCATGGCGTGCGCAGCCTGGCCCTGCGCGCGGGCCTGGACACGAGCTCCACCACGGGGCGCCTCGAGGCCTTGGCCGCCGGCGGCCACATCGAGCGCGAGCTCGCCACCGATGTGCTCGAGAGCCTCTATTTCTTCATGGGCCTGAGGCTCAAGGCCGGACTGGCGGAACAGGAGGCCGGGCACACGGTGACGGGCCAGATCGATCCGGCCCGCATGAGCAGTCTCGAGCGCGACCTGCTCAAGGACACGCTGGAGGTGGTCAAGCGCTTCCGCCGCATGCTGCGCCTGAGCTTCCGGCTGGACGCGCTGTGACCGGCTGGCTCTCCGCCCTCAAGCGCTGGTGGCTGCTCCAGCACCTGGGCGATCCGCGCTTTCGCTTCATGTGGGATCCGCCGCCCGCCGACGAGTGGGTGGCGATCGACTGCGAGACCACCGGGCTGGACCCACGGCGCGACGAGATCGTCGCGATCGCCGCAGTGCGCATCGAGGGCAACCGGGTGATGTGCAGCGAGCGGCTCGAGCTGCTGGTGCGGCCCGAACGCCGCAGCGTCGCCGCCGGCAGCGTGCGCGTGCACCAGCTGCGCGAGCGCGACCTGGCGCAGGGCCTGACGGCCGACGCCGCGGTGCAGCGCCTGATGCACTTCATCGGCAGCCGGCCCCTGGTGGGCTACTACCTCGAGTTCGACGTCGCGATGATCGACCGGGTGCTGTTCCCGATGCTGGGCATGGGGCTGCCGCAGCCGAAGATCGAGGTCTCGGCGCTCTACTACGACCACGTAAACCGGCGCCGTTCGCCGCACCTTCGCAATGGCGACATCGACCTGCGCTTCGCCGCCATCATGGCGGCGCTGGACCTGCCGCAGCGCCCCGCGCACGATGCGCTGAACGATGCGGTGATGGCGGCACTGGCCTTCCTCAAGCTGCGCGCACTGGCGTGAGATGGCCCCCACGCTCCCTCACTTCGTGTGGTCGCTGCCCCCCGGGGGGGCCGCAGGCCGCCTTGGGGCGGCCCGGCGCCGGCCTGGCCCCGGCGGGCGCGCTGCGGCCGCGATCCATCAATGCCCCGATGCGCCCGAAGCCCCGAGCCCGGTCTCCGAGCGCACCTGCTGCGCCGGGAAGGCGGCCCGCTCCTGCTGCGCCTGGCGGCTGCGGTCGGTGATCGAGAAGAACCAGATGCCGACGAAGGCCAGCGTCATCGAGAACAGCGCCGGCGAGGCATAGGGGAACCAGGCCGAGCCCACCGGATGGCCCAGCGTGGCCTCCCACACCGACGGCGAGACGACGGTCAGCGCCACCGAGGACACCAGCCCCAGCGAGCCGCCGACGACCGCGCCGCGCGTGGTGCAATCCTTCCAGAGCACCGACATGAACAGCACCGGGAAGTTGGCCGAGGCCGCCACCGCGAAGGCCAGCGACACCATGAAGGCGATGTTCTGCTTCTCGAAGGCGATGCCCAGCAGCACCGCGACGATGCCCAGCGCCACCGTGGTGATGCGCGACACCTTGAGCTCCGCCCGGCTGTCGGCCTTGCCTTTCTTGATCAGCGTCGCATAGACATCGTGCGACACCGCCGAGGCGCCCGACAGCGTCAGGCCCGCCACCACCGCCAGGATGGTGGCGAAGGCCACCGCCGAGATGAAGCCGTAGAAGACGTTGCCGCCGACCGACTTGGCCACCAGCACCGCCGCCATGTTGGCCGCCCCGCCGCCGCCCTTGATGATGCCGGTCGCGACGTCGGCAAACTCGGGGTTGGTCAGCACCAGCGTGATGGCGCCGAAGCCGATGATGAAGATCAGCAGGTAGAAGTAGCCGATCCAGGTGGTGGCCCAGAACACCGACTTGCGCGCCTGCTTGGCATCGGGCACCGTGAAGAACCGCATCAGGATGTGCGGCAGTCCGGCGGTGCCGAACATCAGCGCGATGCCGAAGGAGATGGCCGAGATCGGGTCCTTCACGAAGCCGCCCGGGCCCATGATGCCGAGCCCTATCGCCGCGGCCTCCGCCGGGCTCTTGCCGCCATTGGCCGCGATCTTCGTGCGCACCTCGACCGATTTGGCGAACAGCGCCTCGGGGCTGAAATTGAAGGCCGCCAGCACCATCAGCGCCATGAAGCTCACGCCGGCCAGCAGCAGCACCGCCTTGATGATCTGCACCCAGGTGGTGGCGGTCATGCCGCCGAACAGCACGTAGACCATCATCAGCGCGCCCACGATCACCACCGCCACCCAGTAGTCGAGCCCGAACAGCAGCTTGATCAGCTGGCCGGCGCCCACCATCTGGGCGATCAGGTAGAAGGCCACCACCACCAGCGTGCCCGAGGCCGCGAAGGCGCGGATCGGTCCGGGCCGGAAACGGTAGCCGGCAACGTCGGCGAAGGTGAACTTGCCCAGGTTGCGCAGCCGCTCGGCCATCAGGAAGGTGATGACCGGCCAGCCGACCAGGAAGCCGATGGAGTAGATCAGCCCGTCGTAGCCGGTGGCCATCACCGCCGCCGAGATGCCGAGGAAGGAAGCCGCCGACATGTAGTCGCCGGCGATCGCCAGGCCGTTCTGGAAGCCGGTGATGCCGCCGCCGGCGGTGTAGAAGTCGGCCGCCGACTTGGTCTTGGAGGCGGCCCACTTGGTGATCCACAGCGTCAGCAGCACGAAGCCCGAGAACATCGCGATCGCGATCCAGTTGGTCGGCTGCTTGGCGGCCTGGCCGAGATCGGCACCGGCCGCCGAGGCCAGGGTGCAGGCGCCGACCAGCAGCGCGGCAACGGTGAGGTGGCGGGCTTTCATCGCGTGGCCTCGCGAATGATCTCGGCCGTGAGGCGATCGAACTCGCCGTTGGCGCGGCGAATGTAGAAGGCCGTGATCAGGATCGTGAAGACGATCACGCCGAGCCCGATCGGAATCCCGATGGTGGTCACGCCGCCGCCGATCGGCTGCGCGAGGAAGGGCTTGTTGAACGCGATCAGCGCGATGTAGCCGTAATACACCACCATCATCAGCGCCGTGAGCCACCAGCCGAAGCGGTTTCGCTTGCGTCGCAGCTCGAGGTACTTGGGGTTCGACTGGATCTTCTCCACCACGGGGTCGCTCATGATTGGTCTCCTGGACATCGGTTGGGATGATTCTGGGATGAGGCCTGCGCGTGCGGGGCGCGATGCAATCATTCGTCACATTGCGATGCAATGCGAGGCGAATGCCGCTGGCTCACTCCCAGCCGACATTCGCCGCGAACAGGTAGCCCGCGCCGTACACGGTCTTGATGATCGCCGGATCGTGCGGGTCCCGCTCGATTTTTCGGCGCAGGCGCGAAATTCGCACGTCGATGCTGCGGTCGGTCGGCAGCAGGTCACGCGCGCCCATGAGCTGCTCGCGCGTGAGGATCTGGTGCGGGCGCTCGACGAAGCAGCGCAGGACCTGGGTCTCGGCCGTGCCCAGCAGGTGCTCGCTGCCGTCGGGCGCGCGCAGCACGTTGGCCGCGCAGTCGATGCGCCAGCCCAGGAAGGATGCGTAGCGCCGCTGGCCGGTGGCCTGCCCCGGCGCCAGGCTGCGGCGCCGCAGGATGCTGCGCACCCGCGCCACCAGCTCGCGCGCCTCGAAGGGCTTGGTGACATAGTCGTCGCCGCCGAGTTCCAGCCCCATCACGCGGTCGGCCGGATGGCCGCGGCCCGTGAGGATCAGCACGCCCGCATTCGATGCCGCGGTGATGCGCCGCATGAGGTTGATGCCGTCCATGTCGGGCAGGCCGAGGTCGACGATGCAGAGGTCGGGCTTCTCGACCTGCAGCCGCCGAAGCACGCTCGCGCCGTTCGAGAAGCCCTCGCAGTTGAAACCGAACTCGCCGAGCGTGGAGAGCACCAGCCGGGCCACGGCCGGGTCGTCCTCGATCACGAAGACCAGCGACGGCGGTGTCGCCTCGTCGGTGGCCGAACGGTGGTTCAGGCCTGCGCTTCGGTGCTCGGTCATCTCACGCCCTCCTGGATCGCCTGCGCCAGCTGTGCCGTGCCGAAGGGCTTGGTCAGCATCGGGAAATCCGTCTGCAGCGACAGGTCGCCCGGCGCATAGCCGCTCATCAGCACCACGGCGCGCGCCCGGCCGCCCTCGCGCGCCGCGCGCGCCACCGCGCGGCCGTCGATGCCGCCCGCCATCACGACGTCGGACAGCAGCAGCGCGATGTCCGGCGTGTGTTCGAGCAGGCTCAGCGCGGCGGCGCCGTCGTCGGCTTCCAGCACCGAATAGCCCAGTTCCAGCAGGCTGCGCCGGATCACGCGTCGCACCTGCGCGTCGTCATCCACCAGCAGCGCCAATCCCATCGACGCGGCCGGGCGCCCGGCGGCTTCGCCGTCGGCGTCGGCCGCGCCGTCGGCCGGCGAGGGCTCGGAGGCCGGCAGCCACACCGAGACCGTGGTGCCGCGCCCGGGCGCGCTCTGCACATCGATGGCGCCGCCCGACTGCTTGATGAAGCCGTAGACCACCGCCATGCCGAGCCCGGTGCCGCGGCCCGGATGCTTGGTGGTGAAGAAGGGGTCGAACAGGTGCGCCAGGGTGTCGGCATCCATGCCGGCGCCGTCGTCCTCGACCTCGATGCACACGCAGTCGCCCGCGGACAGCTGCAGCGGGGTGGCCTCCGCGGCGTCGAGATGGGCGCGGCGCGCACGCAGCGTGATGCGGCCTTCGGGACCGGTGGCGTCGCGGGCATTGAGCACCAGGTTCAACAGCGCCTGCTCGAGCAGCGTGGCATCGATCCAGGTCCACAGCGGCACCTCGCCGACGTCGATGTCGAGCCGCAGGGTTTCCGGCAGCGAGCGCCGCACCAATCGGGCGACGGTGTCGACCAGCGCGCCCACATGCACCGCCGCCGCCTGCAGCGGCTGGCGCCGCGCGAAGCTCAGCAGGCCCCGCACCAGGTCGGCGCCGCGGCGCGCGGCGTCGAGCGCCGGCTGCACGTACTCGCCGAGCGCCGGATCGGCGGGCCGGGCCTCCGCCAGCGCCGCCAGGTTGCCGATCACGACCGTCAGGATGTTGTTGAAGTCGTGCGCCAGGCCGCCGGTCAGGCGACCCAGCGATTCGAGCTTCTGGGCCCGTGCCAGCAGTGCCTGCGAGCGACGCTCCTGCGTCATGTCGAAGGTCAGCTCGAAGCAGCCGACGACGGCGCCCTCGGCGCTGCGCTGCGGAACCAGCGAGGTGCGCACCCACAGGCGGCGCCCGTCGCAGGTCTGGAGTTCGTACTCCAGGCTCTGCGTCTCGCCGGCGAGCGCGCGCAGCACCTGCGGCTTGATCCGCGCGTAGACCGCATCGCCCAGGAAGACCCTGGCACTGACCGATTCGGGCCGCGTGGTGTCGACGCGGAACCAGTCGTGGTAGCCGCGGTTGAGGTAGCGGTAGACGCGCCGGTGGTCGAAATAGGCCACCAGCGCCGGGATCGAGTCCATGATCAGCCGCACCCGCTCTTCGCTGCGCTGCAGTTCGGTGGTGCGCGACGCCACCCGGTCCTCCAGTTCAGCGTTGTGGCGGCGGATGATCTGCTCGGCGCGGCGCTGCTCGGTGATGTCCGAATAGAGCGTCACGAAACCATGCCCCGGCACCGGCTCGCCGCGGATGCGCAGCACCCGCCCGTCGGGGCGCACCCGCTCGATCTCGTGCGGCGCGAAGTGGCGCGCGGCCGCCACCCGTTCGGCCACCAGCCGCTCCGGGTCGCCCGGACCGTACTCGCCGCGCCGGGCGTTGTAGCCGATGAAACTCTCGAAGGGCGCCCCGAGGTACGCCATTTCGTCCGTGAAGCCGAGCAGGCGGACGTAGGCGCGGTTCCACGCCACCAGGCGCAGGTCGCCGTCGAAGATCGACAGTCCCTGGTCCAGCAGGTCGAGCCCGGTCTGCAGCGTCAGATAGCGCTCCAGGGGGGCCGGCGCAGGCGCCGGCGCGCGGATCACCGGGGCCTCCCGCGGGGGCTGCAAACATTCGTCATCTTTGGATGTGTCTCCTGCAATGTTCGTCGGACATCCTATGGCTGTGAATTGTTGAACACCTCGTCGCAGTCAAGCATGACCTGCGTCAACCCGCACGCCTCACCTCAGGAGTACGCCATGGACCCGACCCTTTCCCCCGCAGCACCTCTCACGCCGTATGAACCCTCCGAGGCCACCGTGCGCCAGGCCCGGATCTCGGGCCGCGCCGCCTACGACCGGCTGGTCGCCGAGGCCGAGGCCGATCCCGAGGCCTACTGGGGACGGCTGGCGCGCGAACTCGTCACCTGGAAGAAACCCTTCACCCAGGTGCTGGACGCGCGCCGCGCGCCCTTCTTCGAGTGGTTCGCGGACGGCACGCTCAACGCGTCCTACAACTGCCTGGACCGCCACGTCGAAAGCGGCCTCGGCGAGAAGACCGCGATCGTCTTCGAGGCCGACGACGGCGCCGTGACGCGGATCAGCTACGAGGAGCTGCTGGCGCGCGTCTGCCGCACCGCCAACGTGCTGAAGTCCCTGGGCGTGCGCCGCGGCGACCGGGTCGTGATCTACATGGCGATGTCGATCGACGGCGTGGTGGCGATGCAGGCCTGCGCCCGCATCGGCGCCATCCACTCGGTCGTCTTCGGCGGCTTCTCGGCGCCCTCCCTGCGCGACCGCATCGCCGATACCGGCGCCGTGATGGTGCTCACCGCCGACCAGCAGGTCCGAGGCGGCAAGCAGTTGCCGCTGAAGGCGATCGTCGACGAGGCGATCGGCCTGGGCGGCTGCGACAGCGTGCGCCACGTGCTGGTGACGCGCCGCACCGGCGCCGCGGTGCCCTTCCAGGCGCCGCGCGACCAGTGGATGGCCGAACTCGCGGCCGCGCAGGAGCCGGTGTGCGAACCCGAATGGGTGAACGCCGAGCACCCGCTCTTCCTGCTCTACACCTCGGGCTCCACCGGCAAGCCCAAGGGGGTGCAGCACGCCACCGGCGGCTACCTGCTGCATGCGGCGCTGACCTGCCAGTGGACCTTCGACCTCGGCCCCGACGACCTGTTCTGGTGCACCGCCGACATCGGCTGGGTGACCGGCCACACCTACATCGCCTACGGCCCGCTGGCGATCGGCGCGACGCAGGTGGTGTTCGAGGGCGTGCCCACCTACCCGGACGCCGGCCGCTTCTGGAAGATGATCCAGGACCACCGGGTCAGCGTCTTCTACACCGCCCCGACCGCGATCCGCTCATTGATCAAGCTGGCCGAGGCCAACGACGCGGTGCATCCGCGCAACTACGACCTGAGCAGCCTGCGCATCCTCGGGACGGTCGGCGAGCCGATCAATCCGGCGGCCTGGGAGTGGTACCACCGGCATGTGGGCGGCGGCCGCTGCCCGGTGCTCGACACCTTCTGGCAGACCGAGACCGGCGGCCACATGATCACGCCGCTGCCCGGCGTGACGCCGCTGGTGCCGGGCTCCTGCACCCTGCCCTTCCCGGGCATCGACGCCGCCGTGGTGGACGAGGCCGGCAACGAACTGCCCTGGGGCCAGGGCGGCATCCTGGTCGTCAGGAAGCCCTGGCCGTCGATGATCCGCACCATCTGGAACGACCCGGAGCGCTTCAAGACCAGCTACTACCCGGACGAGTTCCAGGGCCGCTACTACCTGGCCGGCGACGGCGCGGTGCGCGACAGCAAGACCGGCTACTTCACGATCACCGGCCGCATCGACGACGTGCTCAACGTCAGCGGCCACCGCATGGGCACGATGGAGATCGAATCGGCCCTGGTGGCCATGACCGACCTGGTGGCCGAGGCCGCGGTGGTGGGCCGCCCGGACGACACCACGGGCGAGGCGGTCTGCGCCTTCGTGGTGCTCAAGCGCCCGCTGCCCACCGGCGACGAGGCACGGCGGATCGCCGACGAACTGCGCAACTGGGTGGGCAAGGAGATCGGCCCGATCGCCAAGCCGCGCGACATCCGCTTCGGCGACAACCTGCCGAAAACGCGCAGCGGCAAGATCATGCGCCGGCTGCTGCGCACGCTCGCCAAGGGCGAGGTCGTGACGCAGGACGTGAGCACGCTGGAGAACCCCGCGGTGCTCGAGCAGCTGGGCCAGCCGCACTGAATAGCCCCCACGCTCCCCCACTGCGTGTGGGTCGCTGCCCCCCGAGGGGGCCGCAGGCCGCCTTGGGGCGGCCCGGCGCCGGCCTGAGCCCCCACGCTCCCCCACTGCGTGTGGGTCGCTGCCCCCCGAGGGGGAAGCAGCAGGCCGCCCGTCCGTGCGAAGCGCGGACTTCGCCGCGCTGGCGGCCCGGCGCCCGCCTGATCAGCGCTGCGGCAGGTACGCCGTCGCTTCGACCTCGACCAGCACCTCGTCCCCGGGCAGGAAGCGCGACACCTCCACCACCGTGCTGACCGGCGGCTCGCCCGGGTAGAACAGGCCGCGCACCCGGTTGTAGGGCGCGTAGTCGGGCAGGCGGCGGAAGTACTGCACCAGCTTCACCACGTCGTCCATCGTGCCGCCATGCTCGGCCGCGATCTGGCGGATGCGCTCGAGCACGAACCAGCTCTGGGCCACGATCGCCGCCTCGAAGACGTCGACCGACATCTGGCCGGTGGCATAGCCGAGCGTGCGCAGGGCCGCGCGCGCCGCGTCGGGGATGTCCTCGTAGCTGGCCACGGCCCGCCGGGTCGACGGATCGACCGCGACCACGCCGCTCATGAAGACGAAGTCCCCGACGCGCTTGGCGGCCGCGTAGTTGGCCATCGGTTTGCCCATGCTCATTCGTTGTTCTCCAGGGCGCGGCCGGCGCGGATGACGGTGCGCCGTCGGCCGCGCGGGTCCAGCAGTTCGTATTCGTCGGTCGCGGCCAGCAGCACCAGGTCGGCCGGGCAGCCGGGTGCAATGCGCCCGTCCCAGTCCAGCCCCAGCGCCCGCGCCGGGCTCACGGTGATGGCGTCGAGCCAGTCGGCGGCCGGCGCGAGGTGCGCCATCTGCACACCCAGGCCGAAGGTCTCGACCAGGTCGTAGCCGCCGTAAGGATAGAAGGCGTCCTGCACGTTGTCGGTCGCGAGGCTCGGTCGCAGGCCGTGCGCCGCGGCTTCGCGCAGGCGCGTGATGCCGCGCTGCACCGGGGTGCGGTCCCAGGCGCCCTGCAGGTAGAGGTTGGTGCTGGGCAGGGCGACCAGGTGGATGCCCGCCTGCACGCACAGCGCCAGCGTGTCGTTGGCGCCGGCGTCGTCCTGCACCGCCAGCGAGCAGGCGTGGCCGCAGGTCACCCGGCCGCGCAGGCCGCGGGCGATCGTGAGTTGCGCGATGGTGCGCAGGCCGGTCGCATCCGCGTCGAGCCCTTCGTCGACATGGAAGTCCAGCGCCAGGCCGTGCGCCTGCGCCAGGTCGAAGACCCGCCCGAGCTTGTGCACGATGCCTTCGTTGCGGTAGACGAAGGCGCCCAGCACGCCGCCCGCGCGCTTCACCGCCGACGCGGCGCGTTCGCCGGCATCGCCATCGGCGAACAGGTCGAGCGGCGTCAGCGCGACGAACTGCAGCTCGATGCGGCCGCGCCATTCATCGCGCAGCTGCGCGAAGACCGCCAGCGAGACCGGCGCCTCGGCGCCGCCCCAGTCCAGATGCGTGCGCAGCGCGCGCGTGCCCGCGCGCCATGCTTCGTCGAGCGCGCGCTGCATGCGCGTGCGCAGCGTCTGCGCCGTCCAGCCCGCGCGATGCGCCGCCATGCGTTCGATCGCCGCGAACAGGTTGCCCTCGGCCGCACCGGCCTCCCGCACCGTGTAGTTCTTGTCGATATGGGCATGGGCGTCGACCATCGCGCTCAGCAGGGTGCCGCGCGCCGGCTGCCGGCTCGGCGCGACGGCCGCGACCTGCGCGCCGGCCAGCATGACATCGAAGACCTCGGCATCGCCCGCCGGGAACGCCCGCAGTCGCGGCGGGATGCGAACGGCTTCGAGCGTCAGGCGCGCCGTCATGCGCGCCGTCATGCGCGCGACAAGCGCGGCAGGGACCGCAGCCAGCCGAGTCCGGCGGACGTGCCGTTGGCGACCGCGCCGCGTCGCGGCCGGTACTCGCAGCCGACCCAGCCCTGCCAGCCGCATTGGGCCGACACCTCGTCGATGACGTCGAACAGGTAGGCGTGGTTCAGCTCGCCGGCGTCGGGTTCGTTGCGATCGGGCACGCCGGCGATCTGGAAGTGGCCGACACGGCCGGTGGGCAGGTACTTGCGGATCTTCATCGCCACGTCGCCCTCGACGATCTGGCAGTGGTAGAGGTCCATCTGGACCTGCAGGTTGAGCGCGCCGACCGCCTCGACGATCTCGTGCGCATGGTCCTGCCGGTTCAGGAAGAACCTCGGGATGTCGCGCGTGTTGATCGGCTCGATCAGCAGGTCGCGTCCGGCCTTGGCCGCTTCGACCGCGGCCCAGCGCAGGTTGGCCAGATAGGTCGGCTGCACCGTCTCGCGATCGACGCCCTCGGGCACCAGGCCGGCCATGACATGGACGCGCGGGCAGTCCAGCGCGATCGCGTACTCGATCGCCTTGTGCAAGCCGTCGCGGAACTCGGCCTCGCGCCCGGGCAGGCAGGCCAGGCCGCGCTCGCCACGCTCCCAGTCGCCCGGCGGTGCGTTGAACAGCACCTGCTGCAGGCCGTTGGCCGACAGCCGCGCCGACAGCTCATGCGGCGCGCAGGCGTAGGGAAACAGGTACTCGACCGCGCGAAACCCGTCCTTGGCGGCGGCTTCGAAGCGATCGAGAAAGTCGAGCTCCGGATAGAGCATCGAGAGGTTGGCGGCGAATCGGGGCATGGGCGAGATGTTAAGACGCGATCAGGACGACGAAGAGCCCGGCAGCGCGATGCCCGGGAAGATCTTGATCACCGCGCTGTCGTCTTCCTTGGCGAAGCCGGCGCTCGAGGCCTGCATGAACATCTGGTGCGCGGTGGAGGCGAGCGGCAGCGGAAACTTGCTGGCGCGCGCGGTGTCGAGCACCAGCCCGAGGTCCTTGACGAAGATGTCGACCGCCGACAGCGGCGTGTAGTCGCCCGCCAGCACGTGGGCCATGCGGTTCTCGAACATCCAGCTGTTGCCGGCGCTGTGCGTGATGACTTCGTAGAGCGCCTCGGGCGCCACGCCCTCGCGCAGGCCCAGCGCCATCGCCTCGGCCGCGGCCGCGATGTGCACGCCGGCCAGCAGCTGGTTGATGATCTTCACCTTGCTGCCCACGCCGGCGCGGTCGCCCAGGCGGTAGACCTTGCCGGCCATCGCTTCGAGCACCGCGTCGGCGAGTGCATAGGCCTCGGGCCGGGCCGAGCTCATCACGGTCATCTGGCCGCTCGCGGCCTTGGCGGCGCCGCCGGAGATCGGCGCGTCGATGTACTGGATGCCGATCGCGTTCAGACGGCCTTCCAGGGCGATCGACCAGTTGGGGTCGACGGTCGAGCACATCACGAACACGCTGCCGGGCTTCATCGCCGCGGCGGCGCCGCCTTCGCCGAACAGCACCGCTTCGGTCTGCGCGGCGTTGACCACCACCGAGATCACGACCTGGCAGGCAGCCGCCACCTGCGCCGGCGTGGCCCAGGCCMCGCCGCCGGCCTCGGCGAAGCGCAGCGCCGCACCGGGGCGCGCGTCGCACACGTGCACTTCATGGCCGCGATCGCGCAGCGTGGCGGCAATGCCTGCGCCCATGGCGCCCAGGCCGATGAGTCCTGCTTTTTTCATGAGGGGTCCTAGGAAGGTTCGCGCAGCGCGCGCGACATCATAGGCCTCAGCGCAATGCGAGCGCGTGCCGTGCCGCGCGCACGATGCTCTGCGCGTCGACGCCGAAAAACCGGCGCAAGGCGGCGCGCGTGTCGCTGCGGCCGAAGCCGTCGGTGCCGAGCGTCAGGAAGCGCCGGCCCTCGGGCAGGAAGGCGCGAACACTCTCGGGCACCGTGCGCACATAGTCGGTCGCGGCGATCACGGGGCCGCGGCCGGCCGCAAGCTGCCGCGCAATGAAAGGCGTGCCCGGTTCCGCATCGCCCGCCAGCGCCCGTTCCTCGCAGGCGCGGCCGTCGCGTGCGAGCTCGCTCCAGCTGGTGACGCTGAAGACCTCCGCGGTGATGCCCTGCTCGGCGAGTTGCTGCGCCGCCTTGACGACCTCGGTCAGGATCGCACCGGAACCGAGCAGCGTCACCTGCACCTGCGCCGTGGCCGGCTGCGCGCCGCGCCAGTCGTCGAAGCGATAGCAGCCGCGCAGCACGTCGGCCTCGGCGCCCGCGGGCAGGTCGGGCTGCGCGTAGTTCTCGTTCATGAGGGTGACGTAGTAGAAGACGTCCTTCTGCTCGACCATCATCTCGCGGATGCCGGCATCGACGATCACCGCCATCTCGCCCGCGAAGGCCGGGTCGTAGGCCTTGCAGTTCGGAATGGTCGCGGCGATCAGGTGGCTGGCGCCGTCCTGGTGCTGCAGCCCTTCGCCGCCCAAGGTGGTGCGGCCCGACGTGGCACCGAGCAGGAAGCCGCGCGCGCGCTGGTCGGCCGCGGCCCAGATCTGGTCGCCCACGCGCTGGAAGCCGAACATTGAGTAGTAGATGTAGAACGGCAGCATCGCCAGCCCATGCACGCTGTAGCTGGTGGCCGCGGCGGTCCAGCTCGCGATCGCGCCGGCCTCGCTGATGCCCTCTTCGAGGATCTGGCCGTCGGTGGCTTCGCGGTACGAAAGCACCGAGCCGATGTCCTCGGGCGCGTAGCGCTGGCCCACGCTCGAATAGATGCCGACCTGCTTGAACAGGTTGGCCATGCCGAAGGTGCGCGCCTCGTCGGCCACGATCGGCACGATGCGCGGGCCCAGGACGGGGTCCTTCATGAGGTTGCCCAACATGCGCACGAAGGCCATGGTGGTGCTCATCTCCTTGCCGGCGGCCGCCACGGCGAACTGCGCGTAGGCCGCGATGCCGGGCTTGGCAACGGGCTCGCAATCGGTCACGCGGCGCGGCATGCTGCCGCCGAGTCCGGCGCGCCGGTCCAGCAGGTAGCGCATCTCGGGGCTGTCCTCGGCCGGCTTGTAGAAGGCGAGCGAGGTGGCCTGGGCATCGGTGAGCGGCAGGTTGAAGCGGTTGCGGAATTCGATCAGGTCGGTGTCCTCGAACTTCTTCTGCGAATGCGTGGTCATCTTGCCCTGGCCCGCGCTGCCCATGCCGTAGCCCTTCTTGGTGTGGGCCAGGATCACGGTCGGCTGGCCGCGGTGCGCGGCCGCGGCGGCATAGGCAGCGTGGATCTTCACGAGGTCGTGGCCGCCGCGCTTCAGGCGGTCGATCTGCTCGTCGGTCATGCCCTGCGCCAGGCGCGCGAGCGCCTCGTCCTGGCCGAAGAAGGTGTCGCGGTTGTAGCGTCCGTCCTTGGCCGCGAAGGTCTGCATCTGGCCGTCGACCGTGTTGGCGAAGGCGCGCACCAGCGCACCGCCGATGTCGCGCGCGAAGAGACCGTCCCAGTCGCTGCCCCAGACCAGCTTGATGACGTTCCAGCCGGCCCCCGCGAACAGCTTCTCGAGCTCGTCGATGATGCGGCCGTTGCCGCGCACCGGCCCGTCGAGGCGCTGCAGGTTGCAGTTGACCACCCACACCAGGTTGTCGAGCTTCTCGCGTGCCGCCAGCGTGAGCGCGCTCATCGATTCCGGCTCGTCCATCTCGCCGTCGCCGAACACCCCCCAGACCTTGCGGCCTTCGCAGTTCAACAGGTTGCGGTGCGTGAGATAGCGCATGAAGCGCGCGTGGTAGATCGAGCTGATCGGCCCGATGCCCATCGAGCCGGTCGGGAACTGCCAGAAGTCCGGCATCAGGTACGGATGCGGATAGCTGCTGAGGCCGCGCGCGCCCTGGCCTTCGGTGAAGGCGGGCGCGGTCAGCTCCTGGCGGTAGTGCGTGAGGTCGTCCTCGCTCAGCCGGCCTTCGAGGAAGGCGCGCGCATACACGCCGGGCGCGCTGTGCGGCTGGAAGAAGACGAGATCGCCAAGGTGTTGCCCCCCACGCTCCCCCACTTCGTGTGGGTCGCTGCCCCCCCTCGGGGGGCGCTCGCCGCTTGGGGCGGCCCGGCGCGGCTCGGCGTCGGTGCGCGCGTGGAAGAAGTGGTTGAAGCCGGTCTCGAACAGGTCGGCCGCGCTGGCATAGCTCGCGATGTGGCCGCCGAGTTCGCCATAGGCCTGGTTGGCGCGCACCACCATCGCGAGCGCGTTCCAGCGCATCAGCGAGGCAAGGCGCTCCTCGATCGCGAGGTCGCCGGGGAACGCGGGCTGGTCGTCGACCGCGATGGTATTGACGTAGGGGGTCGCCAGCTCGGGCTGCCAGCCGATGCGCCGGGCCCGCGCCAGGCGAGCGAGCTCGTCGAGCATCCAGCGCGCGCGCTCCGGCCCGTGGGCTTGCGCCAGCGCATCGAAAGCCTCGCGCCATTCGGCGGTTTCCACGGGATCGGGGTCGTGCAGGGGCATGTCGATCAGGGCGCGCAGCTGGCTGGGGGAGATCGGAGCGTTCATGAACCGCAATTTAGGCCGGCGGCGCTGAAACTAGCTGCTGTTTGTACGCCTTTTCCGCGATGACGGCCGCATAAAATGCCGCAACCCTCCCAATCGACAGCATCAAATGCAACTGGACACGATCGACCTTCGCATTCTCGACGAGCTGCAACGCGATGGCGCGCTGTCGAATGTCGAACTGGCGCGCCGCATCCAGCTGTCGCCCTCGCCCTGCCTGGCGCGCGTGAAGGCCCTCGAAGGCGCGGGCGTGATCCAGCGCTACGTGGCGCTGGTCCATGCCGGCGCGCTGGGCCTGGGCCTGAACGTCTTCATCTCGATCAGCCTGAAGACGCAGAGCAAGCAGTCGCTGGCCGAGTTCGAGCAGCGCATCGCGGAGCACGACGAGGTGATGGAGTGCTACCTGATGACCGGCGACAGCGACTACCTGATCCGGGTCGCGGTGGCCGACATCGCGGCGCTGGAGAAGTTCATCCTCGAGCAGCTGACGCCGATCGCCGGGATCGAGAAGATCCGTTCGAGCTTCGCGCTCAAGCAGGTGCGCTACAAGACCGCGCTGCCTTTGCCCTGAACTCCGGCCCCGTGCGGCCCTCATTGATAATCCGCGATCGCGCAGGCCGGTGAGCCGGCAAGGACGACCGTTCAGTGGACATTTCTTTCGATCTCGTGTTCGGCGCCTTGACGCTAATCGTGGCAGGCGCCGCGCTGGCCATCGCGCCACGCGAGCGGCGGCTCGAATTCCTCATGCACATCACGATCGTGACCATGCTCACCATCTTCGTAGTAAAGATGGGCTGACCCCAAGGGCCGGCGAAGCCAGGCCTCTTGGTGAAACACCGCGGAACCGGCTTTGCCGGGCCGCTGGTGTTGCCCCCGGCAGGGGGCTGAGGGCCGCGGCTCCAAGCCTGCCTGCGCAGGCTTGGACGGCCCGAAGAGCCGCTGCCTCTGACAGCGACTCGAGGCGATCACACGCAGTGAGCCAACCTGGGGGCGAGCAACTACCTAGGCCACAAGGCCCAGAGGCGCAGGGGCTGGTTGACGCGCGCCGCGACGCGGCCCGCATCGGCGCCGGTGCCCGCGAAGTAGTCGGCCCGCACGGCGCCGACGATGGCGCTGCCGGTGTCCTGCGCGATCACCAGCTTGGCCAGCGGCACGGCCGGTCCCGGCGATGCGAGCCAGACCGGCGTGCCGTAGGGAATGCTGTCGCGATCGACCGCGATCGAGCGGCCGGCCGTGAGCGGCACGCCCTGCGCACCCACCGGCCCCGAGGCGGCATCGACCTCGTTCAAGGGCTCCTCGCGGAAGAACACATAGCGCGGATTGCTCCACAGCAGTTGCGACACCCGCTGCGGGTTCTGCGCGACCCACAGCTTGGTGTCCTCCGGCCACAGGCTCACCTTGGTCGCACCCTGGCTCATGAGCCATTGCTGCACGCTCCGGTAGGGCTGCTCGTTGGTCGCCGCGAAAGCCACTCGGACCGTGCGCCGAGCGCCATCGGGCTCGGTGATGCGCAGGCGTCCCGAGCCCTGGATGTGGAGCATGAGCGCGTCGATCGGGTCGGCCAGCCAGGCGATCTCCCTGCCGCGCAGCGCGGCCTGGGCCTGGGGCAGGGTGTCGATCTCCTGGCGCGTGAACCACGGCCGTTTGGCGACCAGGCCCGCCGGCGTCTGGTAGAGCGGCACCGTGTTCGTCGCCGTCGGCAGGCGCGTGGCGTCAAAGACCGGTTCGTAATAGCTCGTGAGCTTGCCTTCGCTCGGGCCCGCGGGCGATTCGACCCGGAAGGGCTGCAGTCGCTGCATCATCCATTCGCGCTGCTGGTCGGCGTCGGCCAACGCGAGCTGGCGAACCTCGCGGCACAGCGGCGCGATGGCGGCGTTCGGCCGCGTGCAGTTGGCGACCATCGCCACCCAGCCTTCGTGCAGCGCATCCTCGTTGAAGCCCGGCAGCTCGGACCAGGCCACGGGCGTCCACCGGCTCTTGGGATGCGCGAGCGATCCGGTCAGCGGGCCGAGATCGCGCGGCGCGGCCGTGCTCGGCGTCGCCGCCGGCACCTCGGGCTGTCGCGTGCTGACGCTGCAGCCACCCAGCGTTGCTACGATCGCGAGTCCCACCAGCCACCGGAGTCCTTTGTTCATGGGTCTGATTTTGCTTGAAGCCCTCGGCGCCGGAATCGCGCTCGTGCTGATCGTCTGGTGGACCATGTTCTCGGGCCGCAAGGGCGGCGAACTGCACGACGCGCACGGCACTGACGAAACCGCACCGGGCACGCCATCTCGCCCTCCCGCCGAACCGCCGCCACGCGATTGACGGCGTGTCGTCTCAAGCCGCTTCGGCCTGTCGGCCGCAGCGCCGATCGCTATCGAATCGATAGCAGCGCGACAAGCAACGACAAGCCAGGCCAGGGCTCTCGACCGCCGCAGGTGTTACATGCGGAAACCGCCGCGCCAAACATTCGACGCCAGTCGCTCGGGATAATCGCCGTTCTTTGTTTTGGACCCCGAGAAAGATTGACATGAGAAATTTCGTACTCGCCACCAGCGCCGCAGCGCTCGTCCTGTCAGGCTGCGCCGGCACCGGCACCGGCATGACCGACACCCAGCGCAACACCGGCATCGGTGCCGGGGTGGGCGCGCTGGCGGGCGCGGCAATCGGCTCGGCCACCGGCGGCAACCGGGGCGCGATCGGTGCCGGGGCGGCGGTCGGCGCGTTGGCGGGCGCAGCGGGCGGCTACCTGTGGTCGCAACGCATGGAGAACCAGAAGCGCCAGATGGAAGCAGCCACCCAGGGCACCGGCGTGGCCGTGACCCAGACCGCCAACAACGAGCTCAAGCTCGCGATCCCGAGCGATGTCTCCTTCGACGTCGGCCGTTCGGCGATCAAGCCCAATTTCTCGCCGGTGCTCGACCAGTTCGCCAGCGGCCTGCGCAACAACCCGAACGCCGACGTGCGCATCATCGGCCACACCGACAGCACCGGCACCGACGCCATCAACAACCCGCTGTCGATCGCGCGTGCCGCCAGCACCCGCGACTACCTGGTCGCGCGCGGCGTGCCGGCCGGATCGATCCGCACCGAAGGCCGCGGCGCGCGCGAGCCGATCGCCGACAACACCACCGATGCCGGCCGGGCGCAGAACCGCCGGGTCGAGATCTACGTCGGGGAACGCCCCCAGGGCTAAGGCCTGGGGGCTCTAGACCCCTCGCAGCAGGTTGGCGAGCTCGACCGCCGACTTGACCTCCATCTTCTCGAACACGCGCGCGCGGTGGACCTCCACCGTGCGCACGCTGATCGCAAGCTGATCGGCGATCAGCTTGTTCGGCAGGCCTTCGACGACGCAGCGCATCACGTCGCGCTCGCGATCCGTCAGCTCGTCGATGCGGTGCTTGAGCAGCTTTCGCGTGCGCTGCGCCTCGATGGCGCGCAGCGAAACGCCGAGCGCATGCTCGATGCGATCGACCAGCGCGTTGTCCGAAAAAGGCTTCTCGCAGAAGTCGAAGGCGCCGCGCTTGACCGCATCCACCGCGGTCGGCACATCCGCGTGGCCGGTCAGGAAGATCACCGGCATGGTGTCGAGCAGTCCGCGTTCCGCGAGCCGGTCGAACAGCACGAGCCCGCTGGTGCCGGGCATGCGCACGTCGAGCAGCAGGCAGTGCGGGTGGTCCAGCAGCGGCTCGTCGGCCAGGCGCGCCTCGAAGGCTTCGGCGCTGGCGAATTGCTCGCTCACCAGGCGCCGCGAGCGCAGCAGCCAGGCCAGCGCCTCGCGCACGCTGGCGTCGTCGTCGACGATGAAGATCAGGGCATCGATCAGGGGTTGCATGAGATGAGTGTCAGCTGGCGGTCGCAAGAGTAAAGCGGAAGACCGTGCCGCGCGGCCGCTGCGGCTCGAACATGAGCACGCCTCCGTGCTGCTCGACGACGGTGCGGCACAGGCTCAGGCCCAGCCCCATGCCGTCGGGCCGGGTCGTGAAGAAAGGCGTGAAGAGGCGCGCCGCCACCTCGTCGCTGATGCCGCAGCCGACATCGGCGACCGAGAACTCGAGCCAGCGGCGTGCGTCCGGCCCCGGACTTCCGCCGGCGCGCACGACGCGCAGCCGCAGCACCCGCTCGGCCAGGCCGGGCATGTCCATCGCCTGCATGCCGTTGCGCGCCAGGTTCAGCAGCACCTGCTCGACCAGCGTCCGGTCGCACACCACGGCCGGCAGGTGCTCCTCGAACATGAGCTCGACGCGGACCCCCAGCTTGCGCGCCTGCAGGCGCACCAGCGGCAGCACCGCGTCGACCAGCGCCTGGGGCGCCACCGCCTCGCGCGTGCGGTCGCGCCGGCGCACGAAGTCGTGCACGCTGCGGATCACCTGGCCGGCGCGGTCGGCCTGCTCGGCGATGCGGCGCACCGCCATCGCAACCTCTTCGTGCTCGCTCGCACGCGGCAGGCCGTCGGCACCGAGCAGGTTGAGCGAGCCGCTCGCATAGCTCGCGATCGCCGCCAGCGGCTGCGTCAGTTCGTGGCTCAGCAGCGACGCCATCTCGCCGACGGTCGCCAGCCGCGCGCTGGCCTGCAGGCGCTCCTGGCTGGCCCGCGACAGTTCCTCGATGCGGCGCTGCTCGCTGATGTCGATGAAGGCGCTCATCCAGCCGCTCTGGGACCCTTGCGCGTTGATCAGCGGGGCCTCGAAGATCAGCACCGGGAAGCGGGTGCCGTCCTTGCGCATGAAGACCGATTCGAATCCCTCGCGCGGCGGCGTGGCGCCCGCCAGTCGCACCGCCTGCCGGCGCTGGTATTCGTGCGCCAGTTCGGTCGGCCAGTAGGGCGCCTCGACGTCGCTGCCCATGAGCTCCTCGGCACTGAAGCCCACCATCTCGCAGAAGGCCGGATTGACGTAGGTGATGCGGCCCCGCAGATCGCGCGCGCGCAGGCCCGTGATGACCGAGTCCTCCATGGCCTTGCGAAACGCCAGCGCATCGGCGAGATCGCGTTCGGCGCGCAGGCGCCGGCGCGTGTCGCGCGCCAGCAGCACCAGCACCGACACCAGCGCGATCGAGATCGCCGTGACCAGCGCGGTCAGCATGTTGGGGAACAGGTCGGGCACGGCGCGCCAGCCGTCGACGCGCAGCATCAGGGTGGCGCCCGGAAGGTCGATCAGCTGCTGCGCGGTGAAGACCCGCGTGCCGACGCGGCGCGGCGCGCCGATCGCCACCAGCCGGGTGCCGTCGGCCTCGGTGAAGGCCACCTCCTGGCCACGGCTGAGCATCGGCGCCAGCATCTCGGTCAGCGTGTCGCGAAGGGAGTAGGCCGCCACCAGGTAGCCGCCGCCCTCGACCGGCACGCACAGTTCCAGGACCTCGAGGCCGCTGCCCTGGGTCGAGGCCACGTAGTGGCTGGGCGAATAGGCCGGCGTGCCGAGCTTGCGCGCGCTGGTGCAGGCCTGCTCGACGTCGGTCTGGTTGGGGCCGCGTTCGTTGTCGCCGAACACCCGCCGGCGATAGGGCGAATCGACCACGCCGAGCGGATTCAGGCCCGGGTCGCGCCATTCGAGGCGCAGCCACTCGCGATGGTCGCGCAGCAGGCCGGCGGCCCGGGTTTCCCACTGCTCGCGGCCGACGCCGCCGGCCAGCGAGGCGCGCAGTGTCTGCACGTTGCGTTGCAGGCCATCGCGCAGGTCCGACACCGCATCGGCCGTGTCGCGGTCCAGCACGGTCTGGGTCTGCTCGACCTCGTGCCGGCCGGCCAGCCAGACCACGGTGACCAGCAGCGCCAGCACCAGGATCGCCAGCAGCACCCACAGGAACCAGCGCCGCCACACCGAGCGCATGAAGCGCAACCGCGCGAACGCGGGCCGCAGGACGCGGGCGACGGGCAGCGCAGGCGCGGACACCGGCTTCAGATCACGCTGTGGGACAGCGCGGGCAGTTGCGCGCGCGCGGCTTCGAGCTGCGCGGCATCGATCTCGAACAGCACCGCGGCTTCGCCTTCGGCGTGCTGCGCCACCACCGCGCCCCAGGGGTCGACCACCATCGACTGGCCCCAGGTCTGGCGTCCGTTCTCGTGGGTGCCGCCTTGCGCCGGCGCGACCACCCAGGCGAGGTTCTCGATCGCCCGGGCGCGCAGCAGCACCTCCCAGTGGGCAGCGCCGGTGGTGTGCGTGAAGGCGCTGGGCACCAGCAGCAGCTCGGCCCCCTCGCGCGCCAGCGCGCGATAGAGCTCGGGAAAGCGCAGGTCGTAGCAGACGCTCATGCCGATGCGCCAGCGATGGCCGTCGCGCGAGGGCAGGTCGAAGCACACGGGCTGCGAGCCCGGCGCGATCACGCGGCGCTCGTCGTAGCGCTCGCGGCCGTTGTCGAAGAAGAACAGGTGGATCTTGTCGTAGCGCGCGACGCAGGCGCCGTCCGGTGCGTAGACCAGCGAGCTGTTGAAGACATGCTGGTCGTCGTCGGTCTCGATCGGCAGCGTGCCACCGACGATCCAGAGCCCGAACTCGCGCGCGGCATCGGCCAGGAAGCTCTGCACCGTGCCGGCACCGGCGGTCTCGCG
Organism: Variovorax sp. P2_H12; assembly: GCF_056403395.1. Taxonomy (NCBI): domain Bacteria; kingdom Pseudomonadati; phylum Pseudomonadota; class Betaproteobacteria; order Burkholderiales; family Comamonadaceae; genus Variovorax; species Variovorax sp. P2_H12. Next base: position 80,899 of record NZ_JBFUFO010000004.1, read on the forward strand.
CAGCGCCAGCTTGTCGGTGTCGCGCCGACCCATCATGCAGAAGTACTCGGGCAACACCGCGAGCTCGGCGCCCGCGGCCGCGGCCTGGGCCAGCAGGTCATGGGCGCGCGCCAGGTTGGCCTCGCGGGCGATGGTCGACACCATCTGGATCGCAGCGACTTTCATGGCGGTTGTCTCCTGAACTCGTTGAGGCCGCCCGCCGGGCCGCCCCAAGGGCGGACTGCACCCCCTCGGGGGGCAGCGATACACGAAGTGACGAGCGTGGGGGCCATGTCTTATCGGGGAACCGAGGGCTCGGCCGGCGCGGCCTGGGCCGCGGGGGTCGGCCGGCGCGCCACCCGGGTGATTTTCGGGTCGGTCCAGGTGCCGTCGATCTGGAACTCCTGCGTGGCGGCGGCAATCAGCGGCCGGCTCAGCACCATCTGGGCCAGGAAGGTCCCGAGGCCGATCGCGGGATTGATCGCGGTCGCCACCAGCGCCGCCGTGCCGGCGCTGATCTCGGGCACGACCACCACCCGGATGTTCTGCGTCTCGCGCGCGATGTCGGCCGAGCCATCCATCAGCACGGCGGCGTTGACACCCTTCATCTGCAGGTTGTTGGTGGACGCCACGCCCTTGACGATGGTGGCATCGCCACGCAGGAAATCGAAGGCGAAGCCGGCGCTGAAGATGTCGCGGAAGTCGAGCGTGAGGCGCCGTGGCAGGGCCTGCAGGCTCAACACGCCCAGCAGCTTGGCGATGCCCGGATCGGCCTTGAGGAACTGTCCCGATTCGACGTCGATCTTCAACTGCCCGCCCAGGCTCGGGTAGTCGATCGAGAACGGCGAGCCGGTCCAGTTCACCTCGCCCTCGAGCCGGCCCCGGCCGCGCCGAACCACGTCCGTCATGCCGAAGCGATTGAGCAGCGCGCCGGCATCCGTGATGTCGAGCTTGAATTCCATGGCGGTGCGGCGCTGCTCGCGCCCGCCGCTGCCGCCCGGCGGTGCCGCCCAGCTGCCCTGGGCATTGAAGGTGGCATCGGGGTTGGTGAGGGTCAGCTTGTTGAGCCGCCATTCGCGCCCGACGCCGCCGCGGTTCACCGCGTCGATCTCGGCCCGGCCGAGCCGTCGGCCCAGCAATTCGAAGTCGTCGACCACGATGTCGAGGGCCGGCAGGGTGCTTGGCTGCTCGTCGAGCAGCGACTCGACCGCGGTCGCTTCGCTGCGGGCAATCTTGAGCCGCGCGAGCCGCGCGTACAGCCGCCCGGCCTGCGCATGACGGTATTCGGCGTAGCCGCTGAGCTCGGTGGAGTCGACGTTGGCGCGCCAGAGCTGGCCGTCGCGCGTGCCGCCCAGCACCACGTCGTGCAGCGTGCGGCCGCCGAACGCCAGCTCCTGCGCGCGCAGCGCGATCACGGTGGGCAGGTAGGCGAGCGCGTCGTCGCCGCTGTCGACATTGGGCGCCGCTTCGGGCGCCTTGCCGGTGGTCTCGCTGAACAGCGCCTGCCAGGCGCTCAGGTCGAGCCGGGCGAAGCGCATGTTCGCGAGCACGCCGCGTTCGGGCGACGGCGCGGATTCGCCGGCCCCCAGCCCGATGCCGATGCCGCCGCGCAACACGCGCGCCTCGCGGCCGGAGATGTCGCGCACGTAGCTGGCCGAGCCGACCTTGCCGAACTCGAGCGAGATCTGGTCGTGGACCAGCGGCGCGGCGCCCGAGGCCCGGGCTTCGCGCAGCACGACCTTTTTCTCGACCCGCAGCGGCATGATCTCGTCGGCCTGCTTGGCCATGGGCGCCGGCAATTGCAGGCCCAGGCCCTGAAGGCTGCTCGTGAGCAGGAACTCGGAGGCGCCCTCGCGCACCGAATAACGGGCCGCGTAGGGCGTGCTGCCGGTCGTGTTCTTGGCCAATCGCGCCAGCCAGTCGACCTCGCGCGCCGCGCGCAGGCCGTCGGCGCTCGCCGTGCCCTGGACGCGGATGTCCAGTTCCTGCCGGGCGCCGAAGCGGCCGCTGCCCTCGATGCGCATCGCACCGCCAAGCCCGCGCGCCTGCACACCGGCCAACGAGAAGCCGTTCTCGGTGAAGCTCAGCGTGCCGCGCGCCTGCGTCAGCGCCGGCGCAGCGGACGCGAGCTGCAGCTCATTGTCGGCCAGCACGATGCTGGCCTGCACCTTGGTCTTGTCCATCGCCTCCAGCGGCAGCTCGAGGCGCAGCTTGTAGTCCGCGTTGCCGGTCGCGCGCATCTCCGCCAGGGTGGCACCGACTTCGCCGGCCAGCGGCCCGCCGACCCGCAGCAGTTCGCCCAGCGGACCCTTGGCCTGCGCATCGACCTTGAGCAGCGCATGGTGCGACATGTCGGCGATCAGGGCCTCGGCCTTCGTGACCTCGATCCCCTGCGCGCCGGCGATGCGCCCGCGCGCGTTGCGCACCAGCATGCCGGCGCGCTCGAACACCAGCTCGCCCGACAGGCCCGTCAACCCTGGCCAGACCTTGGTCTCCCGCGGCGCCGGCGGCACATAGGCATAGCTGACGTCGGCGACCTTCGCGACGATGCGGAAGTCCCCGTGCTTCGGGTCCATGAAGGGCATGTCCCAGAGGTCGCCCCGGACCTTGAAGTCGACCGAGCTGGCAGTGCCCTTGGTGACCGCGTCGCGCACGTAGTCGCGCGTGGGCTTCGGGATGTGGAGCGGCAGATAGCGCCAGACCCGGGTGCCGTCGGCCCGCGTCAGCTTGCCCTGCAGGTCGAGCACGCCGGGATAGCGGTCGGCGCTGCGCGACACCGCGGGGTCGCTGGTGCGCCAGCTGGCCTGGGCCTCGCCCTCGGCATCGACGTTCGCGAAGCGCAGGTTCGAGACCTGCAGCTGGGCCGCGCCGCCCTCGAGCTTCCACTGGAGCTGGGTCGACAGCCGCTCGATCGGCACCACCGGCTCCTCGAACACGCCGGGCAGGTCGAGCGCGCCGTTCGCGATCGACAGCGTGGCGCTGCCGCCGGCCTGGCTGGCCTCGAAGTCGACCGTGGCGCCGCTCACGCCGGGGGTTCCGACCGGCTCGTGCGGCGGCGCGGCCGCGGTCACCGGGGCCGGGGCGGCCGCCGGCGCACCCGGCTGCGACGCCACGCTGAAGCCGCTCATGCGCCCCTTGAACTGATAGTGGTCGGGTTCGCCCGCCGAACCTTGCCAGCTGGCCTCGATGCGCTCGACCAGGCCGCGCGGCTGGAAGGCCTCGATCCGCTTGCGGGCCGCCTCGCCCAGCGGCAACCGGTCGGCGATCATCGCCAGCGCCGCGAGATCGAGCCGGTCGGCCCGCAGCGCGGTGCGCTCTGCGGCATGGCCCTTGGCCGGCGTGTGCTGGAACCACAGATTGCCCCCGGGCCAGCGCATCTGATCGGCGGTGTCGAACTGCAGCCGGCTGGTTGCAAACTCCAGCGTGCCGTCGCTGCGCTTGCCGGCCAGGCGTCCGGTGACGTCGCGCAGCACCAGCGGCCGGAGCGCCTTGCCGAGCGAGGCGTCGATGCGGGTCAAGGCCAGGTCGACCGCGCCGCCGCTGAACTCGCCGTCGTTGACGTCGGCCCAGACCCGCAAGCCGCCCGCGCCTTCGCGGATCCGGCCGTCGAGGTCGACGTAGCGGCCGAGCCGCGTGATGTCGATGTAGGGCAGGTCGGCATAGACCTGGCCGTCCCAGGTGCGCCAGTTGCCGCTGCGCACCGACAGCAGGGGCTGGCGGAACCGGCCGCGCAGCGAGATGCGCTCGCCCCAGCCGGCCGGCGGCGTGGCGTCGAGGCGCATCGCGTGGCGGCGGCCGCCGTTGCGGGCGACGAACTGGACGTCGGTCAGCAGCAGCGGCGCGGTCTTGCGCCGCTCGTCGGTCCAGCGCACCGTCCCGCCCTGCACCACGACCTCGCGCTGGGCGAAGAACCAGTCGGCACCGTCGCCGCCGCCGCTGGTCTCGTTGGACATGTCGAGCCCGGCGATGTGCAGCTTGCCGAGCGCGTCGCGCCGGACTTCGACCTGCGGCCGCTCGATGTAGAGCTGCTCGAAGCTCAGGTTCCAGAGCGAGCGCGGCGACACGCTGGCCACCACCCGCTCGAGGCGCAGCGCCTCCTGGTTGCGGGCGTCCAGGAGCACCACGTCGCGCAGCTCGACCGTGGGAAACAGGCTGCCCGACCGGGCGCCGATCGAACCGATGCGCACCGGCACGCCGATGGCCCGTGTGGCCTGCGCTTCCAGTGCGCCACGGTAGTCGCCGATTCGCGGCACAATCCAGAGATGTAGGACAGCGACTGACAGCGCAAGCAGGAGCCATGCACCGATCAGCAAACCCAACAACCAGCGCGCCGTCGCAGCGGTGATCTTGAGCAGACGTGAAGGGGAAGACGTCGTGTCGTTCATTGAGGATCGCGCTGTGTCAGGAATTATGACCGCCAGCACCCAACCGGGTTCCACCGGTGCCGATGCCGAGATTCAGCGGTCGATGCCGCCATCCGATTCGCCGCCACTATCGGCCTATTCGCGCTTCGTTCAGCGGCTTCGGCGCCGCTACGCTGCCGAGCTGCCGTTGCTGCCGCCAGGCGAACCGCTGCGCGCCCATATGGCCGAGGCCTACCAGGCCCTGCGCGCGCGCGGCGACACGGCCGCCGACGCGCTGCGCATCGTGCGCCAGCTGGTGATGGAGCGGCTGATCGCGCTCGACTGCGACCAGCAGGCGGCGCTGGCGGTGGTCACCACCGCGGTCACGCAACTGGCCGAGTTCGCGCTCGACGTCGCCTGCCGCGAAGCCTGCGCCGAACTCGACGAAGTGCACGGGGCACCGCTCGCGGCCGACGGCCGGCGCGCCCAGCTCTGGGTCGTCGGCATGGGCAAGCTCGGCGCGCGCGAGCTCAACGTGTCGAGCGACATCGACCTGATCTATCTCTACGACCAGGACGGCGAAACCGCAGGCGACCCCGATGGGCGTTCACGGCTCGCCAACCAGGAATACTTCGCGCGCGCGGTCAAGCGCATCTACGCGCTGGTGGGCGACACCACCGGGAACGGCTTCGTGTTCCGCGTCGACCTGGCGCTGCGGCCCAACGGCAACTCGGGGCCGAGCGTGGTCTCGCTCGATGCGCTCGAGGAATATTTCCAGGTCCAGGGCCGCGAATGGGAGCGCTTCGCCTGGCTCAAGAGCCGCGTGGTGGCGCCTGCGGCGGTGGTGATCGACAGCTCGGCGCAGGCGCTGCGCGGGGTGGTGCTGCCCTTCGTCTTCCGCCGCTACCTGGACTACAGCGTGTTCGACTCGCTGCGCACGCTGCACCGGCAGATCCGCGAACAGGCGGCGCGCCGCAGCGCCGGCCGGCCCGAACGCGCCAACGACGTCAAGCTGTCGCGCGGCGGCATCCGCGAGATCGAGTTCACGGTGCAACTGCTGCAAGTGGTGCGCGGCGGCCAGTTCCCCGAGCTGCGCACCCGGCCCACGCTCGATGCGCTGCAGCGCCTGGCGCGCGCCGGCCTGATGCCGCAGGAAACGGCCGACGCGCTGGCCGCCGCCTACGAGTTCCTGCGCCGGGTGGAGCACCGCATCCAGTACCTGGACGACCAGCAGACCCACGTGCTGCCGGTGAACGACGACGATCTGCGCTGGATCGCGCAGACCCTCGGGTACGCCGACTGCTGCGCCTTCCTGGCCCAGCTCGACGCCCATCGCGAATTCGTCGCCCAGGAGTTCGACAAGCTGCTCGGCGGCAAGGCGCCCTGCAACGGCTGCAAGGGCGGCGCGCCGGGCCCGGCGCCGGTGGACATTCACGACCTGATCGACACCCTGCCCGGTCCGTTCGCCGAGCGCATCCGCGGCTGGAGCGAGAACCCGCGCGTGCTGGCGCTGCGCGACGACACGCGGGCCCGCCTGCGCCAGCTGATCCAGCGCACCGGCCAGTGGCTGCGCGAGCCCGACAGCGAGGCGCCGGGCCGCATTTCCCACCATGTCGAGGCTGCGCTGCGCTGGGCCGACTGGATCGAGCCGCTGCTGCGCCGCGAAAGCTACATCGCGCTGCTGGTCGAGCGGCCCGCCGTGCAGGAGCGGCTGCTGCGCCTGCTCGGCTCGGCCAAGTGGCCGGCGCGCTACCTGATGCAGCATCCCGGCGTGATCGACGAGCTGGCCAGCAACGAGATGCTGAGCGGCCGCTTCGTGGCGGCCGAGTTCGAACGCGAGCTCGAGAACCGCCACCAGTCGCTGACACGCACCGGCGAGGCCGACGAGGAGCGCCTGCTCAACCTGCTGCGCCATGCGCACCATGCCGAGCTGTTCCGCACGCTGGCACGCGACGTCGATGGCCGGATCACGGTCGAGCAGGTGGCCGACGACCTGAGCGCGCTGGCCGACGCGGTGCTGCGCGTCACCGCGCGCTGGTGCTGGCCGCAGGTGCGCAATCCGCACCGCGAGCAGCCGCAGTTCGCGATCATCGGCTACGGCAAACTCGGCGGCAAGGAACTGGGCTACGGCAGCGACCTCGACATCGTCTTCGTCTACGACGACGAGGACGAGCGCGCCGGCGAGGTCTATGCGGCCTACGTGCGCAAGCTGATCAACTGGCTCACGGTCAAGACCCGCGAAGGCGACCTGTTCGAGATCGACACCGCGCTGCGCCCGAACGGCAACTCGGGCCTGCTGACCACCAGCTTCGAGGCCTATGAGAAATACCAGCTCGGCCGCGGCAGCAACACCGCCTGGACCTGGGAGCACCAGGCCATGACCCGCGCCCGCTTCGTGCTGGGCGCTCCGGCGCTCGGCGAACGCTTCGACCGCATCCGCGAGGCCGTGATCACCGCGCCGCGCGATCGCGACGCGCTCAAGGCCGAGATCGTGGCGATGCGCGAGAAAGTGCGCGCCGCGCGACCGGTCAAGCCCGACCGCTTCGACGTCAAGCACAGCGCGGGCGGCATGGTCGACGCCGAGTTCGCGGTGCAGTTCCTGGTGCTGTCGGCGGCCGAGGCGCATCCCGAACTGGTGCCCAATGTTGGCAACATCGCGCTGCTGCTGCGGGCCGAGGCGGCCGGCCTGCTGCCCGCGGGCGTCGGCCAGGCCGCCGCCTCCGCCTACCGCGAGCTGCGCCGGGTGCAGCACCGGGCCCGGCTCAACGAGGAACCGACGCAGGTGCCGATGACGGCGCTGGTGATCGAGCGCGAGGCCATGCTGGCCCTGTGGAAGGCTGTGTTTGGCTAGGCGGCACAGTGCGTCGCCACGCGCGCTCGCGTGGATGGCGGCAGCAACGCTGGTCCTGCTGGCCGGCTGCGCCAGCGGCCCGCGCGGCGGACGCGACGGTGCCGCGGCCAATCCGCCGTCCGGCCTTGGCCAGGTGCCCGACGCCGAACCCCGCGTCGAGACGATCCGCAGCAGCGGCGGCACTAGCAAGCCGTATGTGGTGCTCGGCCGTTCCTACACGCCGATCGTCGACGACCGGCCGTTTCGCGAAAGCGGGCTCGCGTCGTGGTACGGAACCAAGTTCCACAGCCAGTCGACCGCCAGCGGCGAGCCCTACGACATGTACGCGATGACTGCCGCACACAAGACGCTGCCGCTGCCGAGCTACGTGCGGGTGCGCAACCCGGCCAACGGGCGCGAGGTGATCGTGCGCGTGAACGACCGCGGCCCCTTCCACGACGACCGCGTGATCGACCTGAGCTACACCGCGGCGCTCAAGCTCGACCTGCTGCGCGGCGTCGCACCGGTGGAGATCGAGCGCATCACCAACGAGGACATCCGCACCGGCGCCTGGCGGCGGGGCGACGCGCCGGTGCTGGCGCAGCAGACGGTTCCGGCCTTTGTGGCGGCCGCGCCGGCCGCTGCGCCCGACAGTGTCGCGGTGCCTTCGACATTGACCGCGCCGGTGGTCGCCACCTCGCGATACGACGCCATGCAGGTCACGGCGCTGCCGCCGATGGCCCCGCTGGCCGCTCCTGCGGTCCAGGACGCCGCACCGACGCCGCGTGCGGCGGCCGCTGCCGGGCCCGGCTTCTGGGTCCAGCTCGGCGCCTTCAGCCAGCGCGACGGCGCGCTGCGCTTCCAGCAGCAGGTGGCGCGCGAGATGCCGATGCTGTCCGCCACCCTCGCCGTGTTCAGCGAGAGCGGCACGCACCGGCTGCAGGCCGGTCCCTTTGCATCGCGCGACCTGGCGCGCGACACGGTCGAGCAGGTCCGCAACGGCCTGCAGCTGGCGCCGGTGATCGTCGAGCGCCGGTGACGAGGCTCGCCCCCAGGTTGGCTCACTTCGTGTAGCCGCCCACCCCCTACCGGGGGCAACACCAGCGGCCCGGCAAAGCCGGTTCCGCGACTGCCCACCAACGGGCGCGCTGCGCGCAGCCGAAGAACAGACACAGCGATGGCGACGGTGTTCCCCCGGCCGGCGCAGCCAGGCCCGTTGGTGAAACACCGCGGAACCGGCTCCGCCGGGCCGCTGGTGTTGCCCCCGGTAGGGGGTGGGCGCCCGGACACGAAGTGCCGGGCAACCTGGGGGCGAGCAACTGCTTCAAGCGCCCTGGTATTCGGGCTTGGGACCCAGGGAGGCGGCCAGCTCCTTGCGATACCGATTGAGCTCCTGCACCGTCTTGAAGCTCCGGTTCATCAGCAGGCTCAGGTTGTGCAGGATGCGCTCGCCGACCTTGCTTTCCCAGACGGCGTCGAACTTGATCTGCTTGTCGAGCCAGTGCTCGAGCCAGTCCGGATCGGGCACGCGGCTCTGGATCGTGTCGTTCGGGAACAGCGACTTGTTGACGTGCAGGTTGGTCGGATGCAGCGCCTGCGCGGTGCGGCGCGCGCTGGCCATCAGCACGCCGACCTTGGTGAAGGCCGAGCGCGCCTCGTCGCCGAATTTTTCCATCGCGCGCTTCATGTAGCGCAGGTAGGCGCCGCCGTGGCGAGCCTCGTCCTGGCTCAGCGTGGTGTAGATGTGCTTGATGACCGGTTCGGTGTGCCACTCGGCCGCGCGGCGGTACCAGTGGTTGAGGCGGATCTCGCCGCAGAAATGCAGCATCAGCGTCTCGAGCGGCGGAGCCGGGTCGAAATCGAAGCGCACGTCGTGCAGTTCCTGCTCGGTCGGCGCGTGCTGCGGGCTGAAGCGCTTCAGGTATTCCATCAGCACCAGCGAGTGCTTCTGCTCCTCGAAGAACCAGATCGACATGAAGGCCGAGAAGTCGCTGTCATGGCGGTTGTCGCGCAGGAACATCTCGGTGGCCGGCAGCGCGGCCCATTCCGTGATCGCGTTCATCTTGATGGTCTGGGCCTGCTCTTCGGTGAGCCGGGTTGCGTCGAAAGACTGCCAAGGAATATCCTTGTCCATGTCCCAGCGGACAGATTCGAGTTGTCTGAAGAGTTCCGGATAAAGCATCGATGTCTTTCTTAAGCCACGGGATTTTAGTCGGGAGGCCGGACACGCCCGTGACAGGCGCGCGATGATGCGGATTTGTCCAGCGCCAGAAACCGAATTCCTGCGCTCTTTCACTCGGGAAATCGCAAAATGCCAATGCCCATCCGGCCAACAGTGCTTCTCGTTCCGGCGCTCGCCATCGCGGCGTGCCTGATCCCGGCCGCGGCCACGGCCCAGAGCACCCCGCAGGCCCCTTCTTCCGCCGCCGCGCCCGCCTGCCCGGCCCTCCTGCAGCACAGCTTCCCGCGGTTGCAGGACGAAAAGCCCCAGGCGCTGTGCCAGTACGCCGGCAAGGTCGTGCTGGTGGTCAATACCGCCAGCTTTTGCGGCTTCACGCCGCAATACAAGGGCCTGGAAGCGCTGGACAGCAAGTACCGCGCGCGCGGGCTGGTGGTGCTCGGTTTCCCCTCGAACGACTTCGCCCAGGAAGCGGGCTCGAACAAGGAGATCGCCGACTTTTGCGAAAGCACCTTCGGCGTCAAATTCCCGATGTTCGCGAAATCATCGGTCCGGGGGCCGGAGGCCAACCCGCTGTTCAAGCAACTGGCGCAACTCTCCGGAACGACGCCCAAGTGGAACTTCTATAAATACCTGATCGGCCGCGACGGCAAGGTGGTGGACGCCTATTCGAGCCTGACCTCGCCGGACGACCGCGCCTTCGTACGCGAGATCGAAAAGCAGCTGAACGCAGCGCCGCTCGCGGCGGCCAAGTCGGATTCCGCAACGCTTTCGAACTAGTCACAAACGCTTACTCATCGAGCAGGAACCCGGTCGCCGCCCCATGCTCATACCGTTTCCGGGCACGTAGGGCCCGGCCGTTTTCTTTTCATGTTGCGAGGTCTTCCAGGCGCTTGCCGTCAGGTTGAAATCCCGAGGCGATTCTTCTCCTCCTCCCTCCCTCCCTCCTTCGTCCGGGGCGCCTCGCAACATCTTTATCTCGCCCCCAGGTTGCCCGCACTTCGTGTCGGGCGCCCACCCCCTACCGGGGGCAACACCGGCGGCCCGGCGGAGCCGGTTCCGCGGTGTTTCACCAACGGCCTGGCTTCGCCGGCCTCGCAAAACAAAAAGCCCCGCAGTGCGGGGCTTTTCTTTGTTTGGGGCTGCGCGTAGCGCGCCTGTTCGGGGGCTGCCGCGGAGCCGGCTTCGCCGGGCCGCCGGCTGCGCCCCCTGCAAGGGGGTGGGCGGCTACACGAAGTGAGCCAACCTGGGGGTGTTCAAGGTGCCGTGTCAGCAAAGCTCGGGCGGAGCATCAGCTTGTCGTAGAGGCGGACCAGATTGGAATGGTCGGCGCGCCAATCGATCTCGGGGAAGCGATAGCCGATCCAGCCCAGGGCGCAGCCGACGGCGATGTCGGACAGGCTCAGGTGGATGCCGCTGCAAAAGGGCTTGTCGGCCAGGCCCTTGGCCATGGCGGCGATGCCGGCAGTGACCTTGCCGCGCTGGCGGTCCATCCAGGCCTGGCTGCGCTCGCTGTCGGCGCGCAGCGTCCAGATGGCTTCCATGCGCAGCAGCACGCCGGCGTCCATCACGCCGTCGGCCAGCGCCTCCCAGGTCTTGACCTCGGCGCGCTCACGGCTCTGCTGCGGGATCAGCTTGCCGACCGGCGACAGGGTGTCGAGGTATTCGACGATCACGCGCGAGTCGAACATGGCCTCGCTGCCGTCCATGATCAGGCAGGGCACCTTGCCGAGCGGGTTGGAACTGGAAATCGTGGTGTCGGCAGACCAGACGTCTTCGATCACGAACTGGTAGTCGAGCCGCTTTTCGGCCATGACCACGCGCACCTTGCGCACGTAAGGGCTGGCAGCGGATCCGATCAGTTTCATGCGGGCATTCCCCCCATCAGGGTCATCGTTGTAGCGCTTTGATTCTAGGGGAAGGCGGGCGGCGCGAAATCCCGTTCCGGCCCCGCGATCCGAAGCGAAATTGCTTCGGCCGGGCCGCAACCTAAAATTGGCCCATGAGTTTCTCCACCGTCTCCGCCCTTTCCCCCCTCGACGGCCGCTATGCGGCCAAGCTCTCGGCGCTGCGCCCGCTGATGAGCGAACAGGGCTACATGCACCGGCGAGTGCAGGTCGAGGTGGCGTGGTTCATCGCCCTCTCGGACTGCGGCTTCGCCGAATTCAAGCCTCTCACCGGCGGCGCCCGCAAGTACCTGCTCGGCCTGGTTTCCAACTTCTCCGAGGCCGACGCGGTCGCGATCAAGCAGATCGAGAAGACCACCAATCACGACGTGAAGGCGGTCGAATACTGGATCAAGTCGAAGTTCGAGGCCCGCCCGGAACTGCTGGCCGCGTCCGAATTCGTCCATTTCGCCTGCACCAGCGAGGACATCAACAACACCAGCCACGCGCTGCAGATCCAGGCTGCGCGCGAAAAAGTGATGCTGCCGGCGATCGACGGCCTGATCGCGACCCTGCGCGACATGGCGGGCAAGTTCGCCGACGTGGCCATGCTCTCGCGCACCCACGGCCAGACCGCCAGCCCGACCACCGTCGGCAAGGAACTCGCGAACGTCGCGGTGCGGCTCGCCAAGGCGCGCGAGCAGATCGCGGCCGTGCAACTGCTGGGCAAGATGAACGGCGCGGTCGGCAACTACAACGCCCACATGGCCGCCTGGCCCGATTTCGACTGGGAAGCCTTCAGCAGCAAGGTGGTCGAGACGCCCGCGCCGCTCGGCCTGGGCCTGGCTTTCCAGCCCTACAGCATCCAGATCGAGCCGCACGACTACATGGCCGAGCTGTTCGATGCCGTGGCGCGCGCCAACACCATCCTGGTCGACTTCTCGCGCGACATCTGGGGCTACGTGAGCCTGGGCTACTTCAAGCAGCGCCTGAAGCCCGGCGAGATCGGCTCCTCGACGATGCCGCACAAGGTCAACCCGATCGATTTCGAGAACGCCGAGGGCAACCTGGGCCTGGCCAATGCGGTGCTGCGCCACCTGAGCGAGAAGCTGCCGATCAGCCGCTGGCAGCGCGACCTCACCGACAGCACGGTGCTGCGCAACATCGGCGTCGCCTTCGGCTATGCCACGCTCGCCTACGCCAGCCTCGCCACCGGCCTGGGCAAGCTCGAACTCAACCAGGAAGCGCTGGCCGATGACCTCGACAGCTCCTGGGAAGTGCTCGCCGAGCCGATCCAGACCGTGATGCGGCGCTTCGGCGTGCAGGGCGCCTACGAGCAGCTCAAGGAAGTCACGCGCGGCAAGACCGTGACCGCCGAGGCGCTGCACGGACTGATCCGCTCGCTCGCCATTCCGGAAGCGGAAAAGGAGCGCCTGCTGGCCATGACGCCCGCCAGCTACATCGGCAAAGCCGCCGAACTGGCCCGGCGGGCCTGATGGCACTCAAGTCAACCATCTTCAAGGCCAGTCTCGCGGTCGCCGACATCGACCACAACTACTACGCCGACCACGCGCTGACCCTGGCGCGCCATCCCAGCGAAACCGACGAACGGATGATGATCCGGCTGGTGGCGCTGGCGCTCAACGCCCACAAGCTGCAGGACGTGTGCAACGGCGACGGCACGCTGGCCTTCGGTGCCGGCCTGTCGAACCCGGACGAGCCGGATGTCTGGCTGCGCGACTTCACCGGCCAGGTGAAGCTCTGGATCGAGGTCGGCCAACCCGAGGACAAGCCGGTGATCAAGGCCTGCGGCAAGGCCGACGAGGTGATCGTCTACTGCTTCAACCATGCCGCCGAGATCTGGTGGCGCGGCATCGAGACCAAGCTGACGCGGCCGCAGAACCTCAGCGTGTTCCGCGTGCCGACCGCGGCCTCGCAGTCGCTGGCGGCGCTGGCGCAGCGCTCGATGCAGCTGCAGGCGACGATCCAGGAAGGCGCACTGATGCTGGGCGACGGCAAGACCAGCATCGACATCGAACCCGTGCGGCTGCGCTAGGGCCTGCTCACAGGCCCTAATCCCTGGGCATCGGGGCGCCGCACTGCCAGCACTGTTCGAATCCGCCCTCCACCAGCTCCCCGCAACGGCACTCCCAGCGACGCTGCGGCCGGTGCTTGAGCGCATGCAACAGCCGCTCGGCCAGCGCGAGTTGGCCGTCGTCCTCGATCCAGATCTCGGGCAGGCACTGGTCGGGCGGCAACTGGCCGGCCGCGGCGCCCAGGTACTCCCTCTGCACCGAGGCGCCGATGCCGTCATCGCGCAGCATCTGCACCCACAGCGTCGCGATGGCCAGGTTCGGGGCTTGCGCGAGGCGTCGCATGGCGTTCAGTCGGCCGGATCGGGCGTCGCGTCCTCGGGCCAGACCTGCTCGGTCTCGCGCGCGCGCTCGGCATACTTGTTGAAGCGCCAGGCCGTGTCCTGCATCGTGATGCGACGCCAGGTCGAGCGCTTCTCGGCCGGCGACATCGCCGGCCAGTGCTGCACCTCGTCGAAGCTGCGGCCGCAGCCCTTGCACTGGTCGTCGCCCTGGCTGGTGGAGCAGATCGCGATGCACGGGGTGTCGGGCGTGCTCTGGTACCAGTCCAGCCAGGCGGCCCAGGCCTTGGCAGGGAAGCCGACTTCGTCGACCTCGTCCTCGTGGTGGAACACCATCAGCGCATAGACCTCGGCCAGCGCCCGCAGTTCGGGGGCCAGCGTGATGCCGTCGGGCGAAGGTTTTCTCTCGCGCCAGAAATTGATGGCGGCCTCGATGTCGGTGATGTGAATGGCGGCCATGGGGAGACAAGAAAAAGCGAGCGCGCATCATAGTCCGGGCAATGTCCCGCAAACGTTGGAGGGATTGCTTGCTCCGAAATCAATAGCACCGCTGCGCCTGTCCACGTGGAATCCAGGCTCATTCTCTTCAAGGAATGAGACAAGTCTGGTTGCAACACCCCGGCCACGATGCTCTAATTCCGCCCACGAAGGGGAGTAGCTCCCACTCGCTCTCCAGGGAGTGGGTTCGCCAGGTCGTCAATACGAAGCAAAACACTTCCGGCCTGTCGGGCAGCCGCGTGCTGTCAAGCAAGACCTTCGATGTGAGCCCTCGCGGGTTTGATCGAAGCGTTGCAAGCCCCCGAGACTCCGTTCTCTCCGTCAACGCCTCATCCGATCCACGCGAGCGGGAGTGAAACGAAAACAGAGAGGACTTCATGGAGCTATTTCTAACCCCCGAATTCTGGGTCGCCGTCGGCCAGATCATCATGATCGACATCCTGCTGGGTGGCGACAATGCGGTCGTGATCGCGCTGGCCTGCCGCAAGCTGCCACCGGCCCAGCGCACCAAGGGCATCCTTTGGGGCACCGCCGGCGCCATCGTGCTGCGCGTCATCCTGATCTTCTTCGCCCTGACGCTGCTGGCGATTCCGTTCCTGAAACTGGCCGGCGCGATCCTGCTGCTGTGGATCGGCGTCAAGCTGCTGTCGCCCGATCACGACGACGCCCACGGCAACATCGCGGCGAGCGACAAGCTCTGGGCCGCGGTCAAGACCGTCATCGTGGCCGACCTGGTGATGAGCGTGGACAACGTGATCGCGATCGCGGGTGCCGCACAGGGCGCCGGCGCCGGCCACCAGATGCCGCTCGTGATCTTCGGCCTGCTGGTCAGCATCCCGATCATCGTCTGGGGCAGCCAGCTGGTGATCAAGCTGATGGACCGCTTCCCGCTGATCATCACGCTGGGCGGCATGCTGCTGGGCTGGATCGCCGGAACCATGGCCGTGTCCGATCCGTCGGTGGCCAATCCGGCCGCCTGGACCTGGGTGCCGAAGCTGCCGCAGACCGACCTGGTGCGCTACGCTGCCGGCGTCATCGGCGCGCTGCTGGTGCTGGCGATCGGCAAGTGGGTCGCCGCGCGCCGCCCGAAGCCGGCCGACACGGTCACCGCCTGAACTTCCCTTGCCCAATGTCTCTCCCACTCCAACCAGCATAAAAGGAGCAACCATGGAAAAGGTCATTCTGTACGTGGACGACGCGGGCTATGCCCGCGAGTTCCTCGCCAAGGCGCCGGCCGAGGCCGGCGCCGCCGGACAGCGCCATTGGGTGCTGGTGGCCTGCGCGCCGCGCATGACCCACCGCATCAGCAAATGGGTCAGCCACAGTGCGCGCGAGAACTGGCGCGCCAAGTGGTTCGCCAAGGTGCAGGAGCAGTTGCTGCCGGTGCTGACGAGCGGCAATGCGCCGGTGACGCCGGTGCTGGCCAAGGGCCCGCTGACCGAACTGACGCAGCGCCTGAAGCTGGAGCACGGTGCCACGCGGGTGATCGATGCCCGCCGGCCGAAGCTCGGCGTCGATCTCGAACCCGTGGCACCCGACCAGACGCCGGCGGGCCAGTCCGGCTGGGCATTGCCGGGCGCGGTGCTGGGCATGGGCGCGCTGCTGGTGCTGGCCAACGAGCTGTCCGAATAGCCCGTCGAGCCCGCGCCGGATGCGACTCCTCATCAAATGGCTGCTCAGCGCGCTGGCGCTGCTCGCGGTCGCCTATCTCTACAGCGGCGTCCAGGTCACGACCTACACCTCGGCGCTGCTGGCCGCGGCCGTGATCGGGCTGCTCAACATGTTCGTGCGGCCGGTGCTGGTGGTGCTGACCCTGCCGGTCACGATCGTCACGCTGGGCCTGTTCCTGTTCGTGATCAACGCCCTGCTCTTCTGGGCCGCCTCGGGGCTGCTGTCGGGCTTTCACGTCAACAGCTTCTTCGCGGCGCTGCTCGGCTCGCTGATCTATTCGCTGCTCGGCGTGCTGATCGAGTCCGCGCTGGGCGGGCTGTTCGCGAAGCAGGGCTGACGCGCGCGCCCCTGCTTCTTCCTATCTGAGCTGCTTCGCCTCGGCGGCCTGCTCCCTCAGGATCGCGTCGATGGCGCGGGCGCGGGTGTCGATGATCGACGCCTCGTAGTGGTCGACCGGACCGGTGCCGGGCTGGCCCTGCGCGCTCTTGCGGATCAGGTCCTGCGCTGCCTTGAAGCGGTCGCGCGCCGCCGCGTAGTCGAGCGAAGCGACATTGGCCTCGGCATCGGCGCGCACCGCGCTGACCGTCTCGTTGTTCGCGCCATACAGGTTGGCGAGCATGCGCCAGGCGCTGGCGTCGCGCGGATGGGTGGCGACCCAATCGCGCAGCGCCGGGATCATCGGTGCCGGATTGCGCGTGGCGACCGCGGCCTGGGCCGCCAGCATCATTTCAGGCCGGTCCTTGGCCTTGGGATTCAGCAAGGCCGCGGCCGCAGGCGCCGCACCGGCCGCGAGCTCGATCTCGGCCGAGAGCAGCCGCGCCAGCCGGGCCGACGGCGCGTCGCCGGCCGTGCGGGCGACCAACTGCTGGGCCAGCGCACGGGCCGCCTTGAAGTCGCGCAGCTCGCTGGCCGAGAGCGCCGCCGCATAGAGGATGCCGGCCTGCTGCGCCGGCGAGCTGCGCGCGAACTCTCCGCTGCCCGCCGAATCGGCCCACAGCCGCAGCACGTCGACCCCGGGGCGGGTGAGCACCCGGGCGCGGGCGGTGATCATGGCGTGGTCCATCACCAGCGGCAGCGGCGCGGTGGCGCCGGGCTTGGCCTGGAAGCGGCCCTGCATGTCGGCGATCCGCTCGCTGTTGAGCGGGTGGCTGCGCAGATAGGGGTAGGAGCCGTTGTCGTTGAGCCGGGAGGCGTACTGGAGCTTCTCGAACATCGTGGCCGCGCCCTGCGCCGCGAAGCCGGCCTGCGTCATCACGCCGAAGCCGACACGGTCGGCCTCGCGCTCCATGTCGCGCGAGAAATTGAGCTGGTTCTGCATGAACATCGCCTGGCTGCCCATGATCATCGCTTGGCCGGCATCGGCGCTTCGGCTCTTGCTGGCGGCGATCACGCCCAGGATCAGGCCGGCGAGCATCATCGGCATCTGCTGGCTCTGCTTGGTCATGATGCGCGCGATGTGGCGCTGCGTGACGTGGGACAACTCGTGCCCGAGCACGGTGGCGAGCTCATCCCGGCTGCCGACCACCGCGATCAGCCCCAGGTTGAGCCCGAGATAGCCCCCGGGCAGGGCGAAGGCGTTGATGTTGCGGTCGCGGCCCAGCAGGATGGCCCAGGCGAAGCGCTCGTCGAGCTCGGGCGTGAGTTCGCCGCGCAGCCGCGCCGCGGCGAGCAGGCGCTGCCAGATGTCCTGCACGTACTCGACCAGCACCGGGTCGTCGATGAAGTCCGGGTCGCGGTAGAGCTCGCGGGCGATCTGGTCGCCCAGGTGGCGCTCGGCGCTGGCGGTCATCTCGCCGCCGTCGCCCATGCCGGGCAGCTGCTGGGCCTGCGCGCGCAAGGGCAGTGCAATCTGGGCGGCGATCAGCAGCCCGGCGCACAGGCCGCGCAGCAGGCGGGCGACCGGCGGTCGCGAGAGGATGGAGTGGTGAAAGGGAGTCAAGCGCGGCATTCCTCGTCCATTGGCTCGGCCCCGTATGATGCTGCACTCCGCAGAACGTTCACAGATGAGTTCTCTTACACATTTCGATGCCCAGGGCCAGGCGCACATGGTCGACGTCGCGGCCAAGCCCGCGACCCATCGCGTGGCCGTGGCGACCGGCCGCATCGAAATGCTGGCCTCGACCCTGGCCCTGATCGAGTCGGGCAGCGCCAAGAAGGGCGATGTGCTCGGCGTCGCGCGCATCGCCGGCATCCAGGCTGCCAAGAAGACCAGCGACCTGATTCCCCTGTGCCATCCGCTGGCGCTCACCCGCGTGGCGCTGGCCTTCGCGCTGGTCGACGGCACCCCGCCGCAAGTGACCTGCACCGCGACGGTCGAAACGGTCGGCCCCACCGGCGTCGAGATGGAGGCCCTGACCGCCGTCCAGGTGGCGCTCCTGACCATCTACGATATGTGCAAGGCGGTGGATCGCGGGATGCGCATCACCGACGTGCACGTGCTGGAGAAGCACGGGGGGAAGTCGGGGAGCTGGGTGGCAGGCTAGGCAGCTGATGTCTAGCCGGCAGATTTTCTCAATCTGCGCATGAATCGACGCTCCCAGAGCTTGTCCGCGAAGAATTGCACGGTCTTGCGGACGCGATCGCGCCCATTGCGGGCGTCGTAGGGCGACCGGATGTCCGCGCCCAGTTGCCGCGCGCGCACGCTGAGCAGCGTCTCGGAGAGAACGCAACGCACTTTCATGCGCATGTCCTCGAATGTTTCCGCGGTCAGCGCGCTGGCCTTGTACCAGCCGCCGCTCCATTTGAACTTCCGCTTCGTCTCGGCCATCTCGTCCGGATCCGCCACCATGAAGACCAGGCGCGTTTCGGCGTAGCCGGGATCGACGTGATCCCGGAACAGCTTGTGGGCCGGCTCGTAACTGTCGTGCACGAGGGAATCCAGGAATTCGTTGCCAGGGGAAAGGGTCACCAGCCCCTTGCGCAACGTGTTGTTCATCGCAAAGCCATAGGTGACGATGTACTCGAGCTGCGGCCCCAGCGGCGTCTTGACGGAGTGCACGTAGTCGTGGACCTCCCCGAGGATCCAGGGGCCGGCGTGGACGCTGAGCTTCTCGATCTCCTGGCCGAACCGAGCCGCTCGCTGGGGACTCCAGCCCTGGTGGCGGGCCACCGTGTCGTTCGTGAAGATCCAGACGTCGGGTTCGTCGCTGCGTGACAGGACCGCGGCCACCCCTGTATCCCAGCCGGAGAATTCGCGATTCGAGTTGTCGCCCGGGATGACCCGGGCCTCGAAGCCGAACCCGGCGTAGGTCTCCTCGCCGTCCGTCCGGGCGTTGTCGACAACGACCAGTGTGACCCGGTCGCCGGGCTTCGCGAACGCCTCGCGAAACCGGGCGAGCAGCTCGACGGAAGGCTCTCTGCGCGCACTTCCAAACTCGAGATGGACAAAGCTGTAGTGAGTCATGGTCTGGCTGCGTGAGGTGGGATCCGTTGGCCCAACGGAATGTAGCTCGAAACAACTCCTTGCAGAACTGCGGACGGCGCACGCAAAAGCCGGACCTACCCGGCCGGATCCTCTTCCATCGGCTGACCGCCGACCCAGCGGGCGTACTCGGCCGGAAAGGCAGCCCTGAATCGGGCGGCCTGTGCATAGGCCTCTTCGTCGTCGCCCAGCAGCATCGCGCTCTCGATCAGCTTGACGATCACGGCCGGTTCGGGCGAAAAGTGCAGCACGCGCTGCGCCAGCGCGTGCATCTCGCCGGCGTTGGCGTGGCTGACCGGCGTCAGGGTCAGCCTGGCGAAGGCGACCGGCGCCTTGAACAACCAGGAGCCCTGCGCCACCTCGAGCGGGTGGTCGCGGTAGGCCGGCAGCCGCCGGTCGCGCTCCAGGAAAACCTGGCTGACGCGGGTGTAGTCCCAGGCGGCGTAGCCGACGCTCGCCATCAGTGCGAGCACGGCGGCCATCGCCAGTGCGGGTACGGTCTTCCAGCGAGCCCGGCCGGCGCGAGCCCCCACCGGCGCCGCCGGCCACAAGAAGCCGAGGCACAGCCCGAAGACCAGCTGGAACGGCCCGTACCAGAGCGGGTATTCGAGCAGGCTGTGCAGCACGATCGCGCCGAGCAGGGCCCAGGCCAGGAGCCGTGCCGGATCCCTTTCGCGCCACGGACGGGCGGCCAGCACCAGCCAGCCGAAGCCGCCGCAGATCAGCAGCGCCGCCGGAATGCCGAGTTCGACCGCCAGATGCAAGGGAAGGTTGTGCGCGTTGTCGAGGATCTCGACGAAGCGCGGGCCGGCGTAGAGCGTGCTGTAGTGCGCGAACTTCAGCTCGCCCCAGCCCCAGCCGGCCCAGGGACGCTGGGCGATCAGGTCGAGGACGTTGTGCCACAGCAGGAGCCGGCTGTGGGCCGCCGGGGCGCCGTCGCGCAGGCGGGTGATCATGCCCTCGACACCCGGGCTGGCGAGTTGGGGAAGCAGCCAGGCGGCAACGAAGTAAGCAGGTACTGCGGCAATAAGCAGCCAGGGATGCGGCAAGCGATGGAGGCCGACTGGCTCGCGACGCTCCCGCCGAGCCAGGAAAGCAGCCCCGCCGACGATCAGCAGGAGCTGCAGCAGGCCCGTGCGCGAGGTGGCCGCCGCAGCCGCGACCACCAGCAGCGCCGCCGCCGGCACCAGCGCCGCGCGCACGCGGCGGCCGCCGGCCGCATGCAGCCACAGCGCCGAGACCAGCGCCAGGCTGATCAGCGTCGCGAACTGGTTGCGCTGGCGCAGGTTGCCGTAGGCCTGGCCGAGTTCGGGGGCGCTGGTCCAGGGGACCAGGGGCTGGGCGAGGCCGTAATACTGGAGCAAACCCAGCAAGGCATTGATGAGCCCGGCGGTTAGCAGGGCCCAGGCCCATGGCGCTGGCGACCGTGCATGCGCCATGCCCGCGCCCACGCAGCCGGCCATGCCGACCGCCGCCACGGCAAGAACGGCCGATCCGTCGAAGGCCGGGACTTGCCCCTGTCCGGCCAGAACCGCCAGAGCCGTCACGGTCAGCCAGCCGAGCACCGCTCTCGACGGCAGCGCGCGGGGTCCGAGCGCCAGCGACAGGGCGACGCAGGCCCACGCGACCAGCTGCTGCAGCACGTTCACCGAGGGGCCGACCGCGAAAGGGAACAGGAACGGGAGCGCGAACAGCGCTGCCAGGGCGACGGTCCGCAAAGCCGATGCCCTCTCGCTCGCAGCCTCATAACGAAAACTAAAGATTGAGCCCATACGTGAAACCGTTCACAGGTTAGCCGTTCGGGGGCGACGAAAGGAAGCGCTGCGCGGACAGGCGGCAATGTGAAAAGAAACAGGCCCGTGACAATTTGTGACCTTTATAAAACATGCGGGCTGAGGTCATCACAGTGCAAAACGTCTCCCCTCCTCGTCGCCGTTCGGCGGGGTTCACGCTCATTGAACTCATGATCACGGTGGCAGTCGTGGCGATCTTGTCCTCCATCGCCTATCCGTCCTACACGGACTACGTTCGGCGCGGTCGAATTGCCGAGGCCACCGGCGAGCTTGGAACGATGCGCGTCAGGCTGGAGCAGTTCTATCAAGACAGTCGCCCCAGCAACTATGGATCCACCGCGACGGCCTGCGGCGTCGCCGTTCCCACCAGCCCGTCGTTCACGTACACGTGCAACTGGGGTACAGGCGGCACCAGCCAGACGTTCCTGATCACCGCGACCGGGAATGCGTCGGCCAGCATGACTGGCTTTACCTTCACGATCGACAACAACAACGCCCATGCAACGACCGCGTACCCGGGGGCGTCGGGCCTGCCGGCGGCCTGCTGGCTGAAACGGAAGAGCGACACATGCTGACGCTTGCATCTTCCCGACCACATCCTGCTGGTCAGCGCAGCAAGCTGCGAGGCTTCACGCTCATTGAGTTGATGGTGACGGTCGCCATCATTGCCGTCAGCCTCGCCTTGGTAGCCCCGAGTTTTTCGCAGTTGGTATCGAACTACCGCCTGAGGAGCGGTGCGGAAAGCATGCTCAACGGACTCAATCTCGCACGAGCCGAGGCCGTGCGCCGCAACTCGCAGGTCAGTTTCGCGCTCACTGGAACCAGTTCAGGCTGGACGGTCAGCGACAGCGCGGGTGCCGTCATCCAGTCGCGCGCCGACAGTGACACGGGCGGGCTCAACGCAGCTTCGAGCAACAGCGCGACCAGCGTCACGTTCCTGCCAACAGGGCTTGTCAACGCCACGGGAACCTGGCTCTCCCAAATCAACTTGTCGAGCGCCACGTCGGGCACGGACACTCGCCGAATCGATGTGTTCGGTGGCGGCCTGATCCGCATGTGCGACCCCGCGGTTTCGGCGGCCAACGACCCTCGGAGGTGCTGATGCCTTCCAATCGCATGGCTTCGCGACGGCAGCATCACTGCGGCTTCACGCTGATCGAAGTCCTCATCTCGCTGTTGGTGTTCTCTATCGGTGTGCTCGGCCTGTTGGGACTGCAGGGCGGCGCAGTTCGGTTCTCGACAGATGCCCAACAGCGCGCGGATGCAACCTTCCTGGCGGACCAGTTGTTCGGTCGGATGTTGATTTCGGACCCTGCCACCATCGCGACCTTTGCGCATCACCCCACCGGAAACACCAAGTGTGCGCCCACCGGCGCCGCATCCGCGAATGCGGTGGTGACCGAGTGGCTGGGCGAAGTGACCGGTTTGCTCGGTGCCAATGCCACCGGCAACTTGCAGCAGATCGTGGTGGATCCCGCGACCGGGCAAGTGACGGTCAGGTTGTGCTGGCAAAACGGCAATGACCCGTTGCATCAACTCGTCGTCAGCAACCAGATGCAGTGGCAACCATGAAGCGATTCGGCATAGTCACAACGCAGCGCGGCCCGCGGCCGAGCCGCATGCACGGCATCACGCTGGTCGAACTGATGGTCGCCATCGCCATCGGACTCTTCCTCAGCCTGGTGATCACGGGCACGGTGCTGACCATGGGCCGGCAGTTCCGGGTCGTGGCCTCCAACGTGGCTTCTCAGGGGAGTGCCCAAATTGCGCTCTCGTTGATCGACAGCGCGGGCCGATCGGCTGGCGCCGGCCTGTTCAACAACGGCCAACTCCTGTGCCCGACGCTCAATGCGTGGCACGACGGCACCGTGAAGGCCGACAACGTCGTCTTCATGCCGATGAAGATCACCGATGGCGGCAGCAATACCGCATCCGACACCATCGTGTTCACGACCGCGACCTCGACCGGGGCACTCTCTGGCGTGCCGCTGGTGGACGTCACCGCGACCGGCGACGCCACGGTCAAGGTCAGCAACGCGGGAGGCCTCCTGAACGGTGATCTGGCCCTGATGGGTGCTCCGGGCTCGGGGCAACCGTGCCTGTTGTTCCAAGTCACGGCCGCGCCGACCACTGATGGCACCGCATGTGCCGGCAACGCGACCCTTTGCACGACCTTGACCCGCGTTGGTGCAGCCACAGGCTACAACCCACCGGCCGCCGTCTTCACGAACGCGCCAAAATACGGCTTTCAGACCGATACCGGGGCGGCTCCCGCCATCTACGGTCCTGCAGTCGTCAATCGGCTGGGCGCAAGCTTCGTGCAAAACGCGTTTGCGGTACGGTGCCAATCGCTGATTCAGTACAACGCATTCTCCGATGCGCCTGCGTGCACGCAGAATCCGCTCAGCTTTTCGGGCGGTGCAAACGCACTCGCCACAGATGTTGTGCTGATGCACGCCCAATATGGGCTCAGTGCTGCGGCGAGCAGCGACGTCGTCACATCGTGGGTCGACGCCACGGGCGCGTGGGCAGCCCCCAGCGTGGCCAACGTGGGATTGATCAAGGCGCTGCGCGTGGTCATCGTGGCGCGCTCCAAAGAATCCGAGTCGAACAACGTCAGCGCTGCGTGCACCAACGCCAACGGCGTGGTGAATACCGGCCCCTGCTCATTCCAGGATGCCAGCGCCCCCGTGATCGATCTCAGCGGAGTCGCTGTCTCCGCAGGAAAAACCTGGCGCAACTATCGGTATCGAGTGCACCAGGCGGTGGTACCACTGCGCAACGTCATCTGGAGCAATTGAGATGAGCATGGCATACCCCCTCCAGCGCGGACTGCGTCGTCGCGGCGGCTCCCAGCGTCGCCAGAAAGGCATGGTGCTTCTGGTGGCTCTCATTGTGCTGGCTTTGATGTCCATCGCCAGCTTGAGCGTGCTCAGAGCGGCCGACACTGGCAATGTCATCGCCGGCAACTATTCGTTCCAGCAAGCGGCCGTGCAGGCGTCGGACCGCGCCCTCACGGATGCGCTCAACACCCTTGCGGCGCTCGCGGTCGGAAACACAGCGAATGCGGACGTCAACAACCGGTATTTCGCGACGAAGCAGTCCCCCCTCGATGCCCACGGCATTCCCACGGCCATCAACTGGGCCGCCGTCACCTGCGTCGATCCAAGCGGAGCCAACGTGGCCAACTGCGCGACAGACGCGGGCAACTACCGCATTCAGTACGTCATCGAGCGCATGTGCTCGAGCAATCCCGACATGTCGAGCATCACCGACATCCGCGCGAAATGTGAGTACGAAGCGAGTGCGACGGCGTTGTCCGCGTCAAGCATCAGCGTTCGCTACCGCGTCCTGATACGGGTGCGTGGGCCGCGAGGTACCGAGGGCTGGTTCGAAGCCATGGTCTCAGGCCCCGCGAGCACGTGAACCGCATCCATTCGAGTCAGCCAGGCACAGGAGTATGAGCATGTCCCACACCCCCCGCAGACCAACTGCGGCCTTGAAAACGGCAGCGCGGTCCGTATTGCTGGTCCTGCTCAGCGCAACGCTGGCTTCGGCCCTGGCCCAGAACATCACCGACGTGCCCGTTGCGGTGAAGAACAACGTCGCGCCGAACTTCATGTTCATGATCGACAACTCGGGGTCGATGAGCAATATCGTTCCGACGAGCCCGTACAACGCGTCCGCCACGTATCCATTCACATGCACGACTGCGCAAACGATCCCATCGGGCACCAGCGGCATCGAGATCGACATTACGAGCGGCGTGCCTCTTTTCGTCTACACCGGCGGCGGCAACACGTCCTATCGCCATGTGACGGTGCCGCAACTCAATTCGGGGACGACGACCGCCAACCAACGTTGTTTCAGCAATACGGGAACCTACTCTGCGCGGCTTTTGGGTGACAACAATGGCAGCCCGGGCGGTGGCTATCTGTCTGCAGACTACACCGGGCATTTTCTCAACTGGTACTTCGGCGTCTTTGATGGACCTGCGACCGGTTGGATCGATCGAAAAAAAATCACGTCCGCGGGTGCCGTGCAAACCCGGATTGAAATTGCCAGAGCCTCGGCCACAGACGTCGTCAACGGACTCCCCTTGCCTCCCAGCGTGGGCGCGAATGCGCCGGTCCGCGTCGGGCTGAGCACCTACAACAGCGGTGACGGGGGCAGGCTGCGGGTCGCCATCGGCGACCTGACCACCACGTCGCGTACCACCCTGACGAACAGCATCGCAGGACTCACACCGTCAGGCAACACGCCGCTGGCGTCCACGCTGGCCGACATCGGGCGTTATCTCTCTACAGGCTACAACGGCAACATCACTGCCGGCACGGTTTCCGGCGTCAGCATCGATGCGTTCCTGAAGCAGAATGGGACTGACACATCCGCTCGCAACTCTTGCCTCGCTGGTGCGTCGTGCACCAGCGCGAGTTCACCGAAACCCATTCAGCAGTGGTGCCAGCGGTCATATGCCTTCCTGATGACGGATGGTCGACCGCAGAACGACCGGAGCTTCAACAACAACACCTACCTTCGAGACTACGACGGTGACTGTCAAGGACCCCTTGCCGGCACCTGCGTCGACAATGGTTCCACCAGCAAATGGGACAGAAAAAAAGATCGCGAGTACGAATCCGCGGGGTCGGACTATCTCGACGACGTAGCCAAGGCTTTGTTCGACATCGACCTGCGTCCGGATCTGACGGCCCCTACGGGCCGGACGAAGAAGAACAATCTCCTGACCTACACGATCGGCTTTGCCGATCTGCAGGTCCAGAACGATCCCTTGCTCAAAAACACCGCCGCGAACGGCGGCGGCCTGTTCCTTAGTGCCCAGGACGGCCCGACGTTGACGCAAGCATTCAAGACCGTCATCACGGACGCCTTGGCCAAGGACGCCGCCTCGGCCGCCGTGGCGGTTGCAAATGCGCAGATCACTCTCGACAACACCGGCTATGCCTCCAGCTACAACTCTGGGTCATGGTATGGAGACCTGGAAGCCTTTGCGCTGGACTCGACGACCGGCCTGCCGATCGGCGCACACGAATGGTCGGCTCGCGAACTGCTGGACAAGACCACACCCGCCGGACGCAAGATCGCCTCGTTCAACGGCACCGTTGGCAGGCCCTTCACGGACGCCATTTTCGCGGGGACGCCACCCACATTGACCGCCGGCGTGATCAACTACCTCAGAGGGAACCGCACGGGCGAGGGCTCGACCTACCGCTCGCGCATCAGTCTGCTGGGCGACATCGTCAACGCCGAGGCTGTCGTGGTGAACTATTCCGGCATTCCCATCATTTACCAGCCGGCCAATGACGGCATGCTTCATGCGTTTGATGGCCGCATCCCTTCGAATTCCAGCGCCACGACCGGAGGCCAGGAGTTGTGGGCCTATGTGCCGAAGCTGATCCATGCCAACCTGAGCCAACTGTCGAGCCCGGGCTACACCCACAAGTATTTCGTCGACGGAACGCCGGCGACAGCAGAGATCACCATTTCGGGCGCGACGAGCCGCATCCTGGTGGGCGGGCTCGGAAAAGGCGGTGCCGGATACTACGCGCTGGACATTACAGACTACGCGGCGGCAGACGAAAGCCAGGTCGCGTCCAAGGTCAAGTGGGAGTTCAGTGACTCCGGCAGGATGGGCTATTCCTTCGGAACGCCCATGATCGTCAGGACGGCGGCGGGATGGCGCGTGCTCGTGACCTCGGGGTATGGCAACGGCACGGCCGACGGCAATGGTTACGTGTGGGTGCTCGATCCAAGCGACGGCAGCGTCGTGCAGAGAATGGACGCCGGCGTGGGGTCCACGTCCGCCCCCTCAGGGCTTTCGCATCTCGGAAAGTTGGCGAATACGGCCCCGGATGCCGTCACCCGCTATGTCTACGGCGGCGACCTGAAAGGCGATGTCTGGCGCTTCGATCTGGACACGTTCTCTGTCACCAAGATCGCCACGCTCACTGACAGCGCGGGGAACTTCCAACCGATCACCTCGGCGCCGACCGTGGGTCCCGTGTCCGGCAGCAGCACGAAGTTCCTAGTCTATGTGGGCACGGGACGCTACCTTTCGGACGACGATGTACCTGGAACCGCAACCGTCAATTCCTGGGCGACCCAGAGGCAGACCATGTACGGCATCGTCGACGACACCGCCTCGAGCGTGACCTTGCCGAACATTCGCGGCACGAACGGCGCCACTTGCCCGGCGGGAGGAGGCAACGGAGACTTCGTGTGCCAGTCAACGACGCTTGTCTCCGGCCCCCCCATCAGTTACCGGGCTTCCACCAACGCGGTTGACGTCTCCACCAAGCGGGGTTGGTACCTCGACCTGCCGATCACCAATGCGCGCATCAACACGAATTCCGCGCTCACCACGACGGGCACCTTGGCGTTTTCGGTGAATGTGCCCACCAACGTGATCTGCGACCCGGGCGGCAGCAGCTACTTCTTTGGTCTTAATGCCAGCACCGGCGGCGCCGTGGCCAGGGTGGCCGGGGGCAACACGTACCACGATGCGGGTGTCTTCCTGGCCTATGCCTTGGCAAGCCGACCTGTCATCGTGCAGACAGCAGAGGGCAAGCGCGCGCTGATCCGCCTGTCCGACAAGACCATCGGGAACCCGCTTGTTCCAGAATCTGTCGGGATGACTGCGCCCTGGAAGCGAATCTACTGGCGTTCGCTGAAATGACCGCCGTTGGCTCGCGTTGGGCGTGCGGCAAGGAATGCACCCTCCGCAGGCTGACGACGGAGCCGGAAATCAACGCTTCTTCGCTGTTGTCGGAAGGTCGTCGTCGGCGAGAGAAAGGCTGACACGCGGAGATCGGGGCCTCCCATGGGATCGAGGCCCATCAGCCGCGCATCGTTCAGATTGGCCCGGTCAGGATATTGGCCGGGCAGCGCGCTCAGCGGGCCTTGGACTTGAGGGCCTTGCGCAACGAATGGATCGCCTCTTCGACAGGCTCGGTGCGGCGCTCCAGTTCGCCGTTGATCACCGCCATCAAGGCCCGCAGCTCACCTGGTTCGATGCTGAACTCTTCGTAGTGAGGCGTTCGATGGATCGGCGACAACAGGCCTTGGAGGCATGCGAAGGCGCGATGCACGTCCTTCAGATTGCAGAATTCGTCGGTGATCCGCAGGGCGGCGGATGCGGCCTTGCGTGAGGATGGCGCGGGTGCGCGGGGGGACTTAGCCATAGGTGGCCTCCAAGAGCTGCGGTTTGCAACAACCGCCGCACCCGACGCCAATCGGAGGCGGCGACTCGAACAGGTTGGCGTACCGGGCAGCTCTTGCGAGAACCGGCGAGCCTCGCGGCTCCCCGCTCGAGCCGCCAAAAAATGGAGGCACGAACAACGAAGCCGCAGAGCTACTGCGGTAACAACTGCGGCTTGCGTCGCAGAACTGCTTCGGGACGCCAATCCCGATCACGCCCTTTATCGACGTGATGGGCCGAGTATAGCGAGGGGGTTCAGCCTGCGCTCGCTCACAGACCAAGCAGCGCCTTGGCTGTTCTCCCCAGGATGACCAGGTCCAACCTGACGCTGCGCGTGCGCACATATTGGACGCAGTACTCGAGCTTCGCGGGAAGCACGACCTCGACATAGAACGCCTCGGGATCGTCCGCCTTGGCGAGCAGGGCGTTCTCGTCCCTGTAGGCGATGGAGGCGAGATCGGTGATTCCGGGACGCACGCTCAGGACCAACTCGCGCGTCTCCGGCGGATACAGGGCCACGTAGCGCGGCACTTCCGGGCGAGGCCCGACGACGCTCATCTCGCCCTTCAGCACATTGATCAACTGCGGAAGCTCATCGAGCTTGTGACGACGCAGAAACCGGCCCGCCCGAGTGATGCGCGGATCGGCGCCAACCGTGATTTGTGCACCGCGCCCTGCCGCCGAGCCTGCATGCATGGTCCGGAACTTGTAGATGGAGAACACCCGACCGCGCAGGCCCACGCGGTCCTGGCAGAACAAGACGGGGCCGGGCGAATCCAGCTTGATCCAAACCAGGATGATCGGCAGCAGCGGCGCGAACACCAGCAGCGCGCAGGATGTGACCAACAGGTCGAACGCCCGCTTGAGCATCACATCAGGATCTGGTGCAGCGCCGAGATCACCCGATCCTGGTCGGCGTCGCTCATCGCTGTGAACAGCGGAA
Source organism: Variovorax sp. P2_H12 (assembly GCF_056403395.1). Classification (NCBI taxonomy): domain Bacteria; kingdom Pseudomonadati; phylum Pseudomonadota; class Betaproteobacteria; order Burkholderiales; family Comamonadaceae; genus Variovorax; species Variovorax sp. P2_H12. The sequence continues at coordinate 110,032 of NZ_JBFUFO010000004.1, forward strand.
TGCTGAGCATGGCCTGATAGGCGGCCTCCGAATGCGGAAACATGTCGGGTTCGAGGCCATAGCGGTCCCGCCAATAGGGCTGCCGATGCAACGGCACGTAGTGAACACTGGTGCCGATTCCACGGTCCGACAACCCCTGGATGACGTCGTCGCGCGTCACCTTGGCGGAAGCATCAAGGCGAATGACATACAGATGCCATGCGTGCACCTCGCCGGCCGGAGCTTCCGCTGGAAGAATCAACGGCAAGCGCGACAGGTGTTCACGGTAGCGCGCGGCCAGGTACTGGCGACGCTCCAGGAAGCGCGGCAGCTTCGCCAGTTGATGCAGGCCCATGGCCGCGGCAATGTCCGTCAGGTTGTACTTGAAGCCTGGCGCAACGATCTCGTAGTACCAGGCGGGCGTCGTTGACTGAAACCGGTCGAACGCATCGCGGCTGATGCCGTGCAGGCGCATCACCTTGATGCGCTTGGCCAGATCGGCGTCACGCGTGACCACCATGCCGCCCTCCCCCGTCGTCATGGTCTTGTTGGCGTAGAAACTGAAGACGGTGACGTCGGACTGCAGCGTGCCGATCAATTGACCGCCGCAGGTGCTGGGCAGTGCATGGGCGGCGTCTTCGACCACCTTCAGGCCGCGCTTCCGGGCCAGTGCGAGCAGCGCCTGCATGTCAGCCGCCAGGCCGCCATAGTGCACCGGAATGATGGCCTTCGTGCGCGGCGTGATCGCGGCTTCGATCCCGCGCACGTCGATGCACAACGTGATGGGATCGACGTCGACGAGCACGACATCCGCTCCGAGATAGCGAACGACTTCGGCGCTCGCAGTGAAGGTGTGGGTGGTCGTGATCACCTCGTCACCGGGGCCGACCCCGAGGGCCTCGAGTGCCAGATGCAGGCCGGCGGTGGCTGAATTGACGGCCATGCATAGCAGCGCGGGATCGCCGAGGAACGCCGCGAAATCGTCTTCGAAGCGCTTCGCCTTCGGCCCCGTCGTGATCCAGCCCGAACGCATCGTATCGGCCATCTCGGCAATTTCTTCGTCGCCGATATCGGGCAGCGCGAATGGGAGGAATGAAGGCTTTTCTGACATGGGGTCAATCCTTGGCGATCCAGCACAACACGTGGGTGCGCAGGAAAGGCATGAGGTTGAAGAGATGGTATGCGGCTGGGTGAAGGCGGCACACGCGGCGGCTGATAGGTGGCGCGAGGGTCACGCGGCGTACGGTCATGCGCCCCTCCGGAAACAGCGATCTGATTCTCGCCATGGTCACGCCGCGTACATCGGGGTTGGCAGGACTGTTGTACGTGAAGTCGTACCACAGTACGCCTCCGCCCGGCTTGACCCACCGCCACATCGCATCGGCCAGACGTTGCTGGAATCGGTCGTCGAGCAACGAGGAAAAAACGGTGGATTGCAGCACGATGTTCTGGCTCGCTGGAGGGACATCGAGTTCGCAAGCATCGCCGCAGACCAACTGCAGCGCCGACGGAAGCATGGCCCTGGCCTGGGCATGTCTTTCCTCCAGAAGCTCAACACCTTGAAGATTGAGTGGATCGAAACCGAAACGCAAGAGCTCAAGCAGATTTGAGCCCGAGCCGGACCCCACCTCTAGCAACGTGAGTGGCGAAAGGTCTCGCCACCCCAAGCGGCGAAAGAGCCGCAGCATCTCCCGCTGTCTCTCATGCATTGACTGCCAGACCGCGGGATTCAACGCGTTGTAGCGCCAGTCGACATTCGGCCGCTTGGCGTAACGCTGGCGCACCGCATCGAGCTCGGCAGAATGTTCTGAGAGTGGCGGCGTCATGTCATCGCATCCAAGAAGCGCCTAGCCAACGTGGGCCAGGTGTGGTGACGCCGCACGAACTCCCGGCCTTTGCGACCCATCGAACGCCGCGTCTCGAAGTCGAAGCGCGACAGAGCGCGGAGTCCCTCAGCAATTGCAGGAGCAGACTCGGGTTGGACCGATAGTCCGCAACCTGCCTCGGCGACCGGATCGTTTCCTGCTTCAATCGCGCTGAGCACAACGCATCCACCCATCATGTAGTCCATCAGCTTGTTGGGGGCAATGCCGAAGCGGAACAACGGAACGCGCTGCAGGCCGATATAGGCCACGTCCGCGGCAGCGAGCAGCGCCGAAACCTGCCGCTTCGGAATGGGCGCAAACATGCGCACCTCGGTCAACCCTTCTGAATTCACACGCTTCAGAAGCCTGTCACGCTCTGTGCCATCCCCCACCAGAACGAAACTGAACTGCTCTGTTGTCAGTATCTTCGCGGCATCGAGCAGCGAATCCAGCGCATTGGCCAATCCATGTGCTCCTGCATACACGACGACCGATCGCCCCATGCTTCGAGCCTGCTCGATGTGCTGCGCGATCTCCGAAGTCAAAGGGTCGCCGGTTTGCTCCCACTCTTCGGTCAATACGCCATTGGGCACGATATGCAACTTGGAAAGGTCGAGTCCATGAGCAGCCAGATGATCCTGGACCTTGGGGAGCATGGACACTACAACGTCGGCGTGCTTGCAGGCATAGTCTTCGGCGGCCTGGCATACAGCAATGAACGGATGTCGCGGTGACATCCCATTGAGTTCCATGGGCGAGAGCGGCCAGAGGTCGTGAACTTCATGAACCAGCTTCGCCGAAGCCAGCCGTGCAATGCGATGTGCCGGCCAGATATCCATCGGATATGTACTGGATGCCACGACGACATCTGGCTGAAAGTCGCTTGCAAGGTGTTTGGCATCCCACATGAGTTGAGCGCAAAACGCGGCGATGTTCAGCGCGCGACCAACGCCATTTCCTTGATACTTGGGAGTGAGGTACCAGAGGTATTGAACGCCTTCGACGAGTTCCCGCCGAGTACGTTTCTTCACCATTGGCTGAACACCGCGTACGTGCGAATGGGAAGCGGCAACAATGCAGACAGTATGGCCGGCACGAATCCATTCACGCGCCAAGTAGTAAGGGCGATACTCCATCCCGTGCTGCAAGGATCCTGCGTAGTGGTTGATCAAGAGGATTCTCACGACGAAGCCCCTTTCAGAACTTCAGCGATTCGCCGCGCGGCGTCTCCGTTCCCATAGGGGCGTACTGCCTGGCCCGAAGATCCCAAGGCCAAGCGAAAGACCGCATGCACCGCAGCGACCGAAGTAGGCGGCGCAAGCCGATTCCATCCCGCATCAACCAACTCGACCCATTCGGTTTCATCGCGAAGCGTGACGCAAGGCTTCTGAAAGAAAAAAGCCTCTTTCTGCACCCCTCCTGAATCGGTGACGATCATCTGCGCAGATTGCTCCATCTCGATCATGTCGAGGTAGCCCATCGGATCAACGCAGTGCATCCCTCGATGAGCTTCGAGACGAAGCCCAAGTTGCGCCATCACGGCACGGGTGCGAGGATGCAGTGGGCAGACCACGTCGATTTCGCCAGCCAGCGCCGACAGCGCCTGCACGATCACGCGCAGGCGCTGCGGCGAATCCGTGTTCTCGGCCCGGTGAATCGTCGCCAAGACAAAGGGGCGTCCGGCCACTGAAGCCCAAGCCGCGGGGCGCTCGCTGCGCGCGCTCGCGAGCCCGGAAAAGTGCCGAGCCGCGTCGTACATCACGTCTCCAACATTGTGGACCCGAAGACCGGCGATTCCCTCGCTCGCCAGATTGCTCACCGCAGCCTGCGTCGGCGCGAACAACCAATGCGAAACGTGATCGGTCAGTACGCGGTTGACTTCCTCGGGCATGCGTCGATTGAACGAACGCAAGCCGGCCTCGACGTGCGCTACAGGGATGTTCAGCTTTGCCGCGGTCAAAGCCCCGGCCAATGTCGAATTGGTATCGCCGTACAGCAGAACCGCGTCGGGTCTTTCCTTTTCCAGCACTGACTCGATGCCGGCCATTTGTGCACCGGTCATGGCACCGTGCGAACCGCCGCTGATGCCCAGGTTCCAACGGGGCTCGGGAATAGCGAGCTCGCGAAAAAACACGTTCGACATGTTGTCATCGAAGTGCTGGCCAGTGTGCAGCAGGTGCTCTTCAACCCCCTTGACGCTTGAAAGCACTGCACTTAGAGCTGCGGCCTTGATGAACTGGGGGCGGGCACCAACGACGGTGATGATTTTCATGAGGCGCGCATCGGGGATATAGGCTTTGGGAACGTGACGCGTTTTTCCCTTGGGTCTCGCGGTCAGGATCTGTTCAAAGGTCGGATTGTGGATCTTGCTACCGTATACGTCTCTCTTGTTGCGCGCTTGCGCTCCCCAATTTTTCACCGAGATAGCGAGAACTATGCTCATGCCGTCGCAGATCAGCCCGGCGCTGAGGGGTGATTTGAGCGATATTCATTTCGCGGTAAGTTGGCTTAATCTCGCGAGGAATTGCGCCACCTTTGGGGCGAACAGCCCGTGCCGAGCGACCCAAGCGCGATTGTTCCGCGCGATTCGATCGGCCCGTGGAAGAATCGCCTCGAGTTTTGCGACATGCAGCGGCTGATCATCCGGCAGGATCAGCCCGTTGAAACCATCGCGCACCAGTTCGCGATTGGCCGGCAGGTCCGACAGCAAGGGGATGCATCCTTGGGCCATCGCCTCTAGCACAGAGACAGATACCGAATCAGTCTCCGGCAGGCTGATGTACCAGCGGGCACGCGCATAGGCCTCAGCCTGCTTCTGGGAATCAAGGCGGCCGACGAACTGCACTTGCTGTCCCGCGTCGATCGAACCGACGCTGAGCCCCAGCGCCCGGGCGGCCGCCGGCAATCCGACCGCCGCCGATCCATCGTTCGCTACAACCAATCGGGCATCGAGACGCGTGGCAGCCACCCGTGCAAACACCTCCAAAACGCGATCAGGCCGGTACAGCGGTTCCAGGCTCCTATTTGCAAAGAAGAACCACGGTTCTTTCGAACTCGGCACAGGCGGTAGTTCCTCAAGCCCAAAGGGGAAGGTCATCACCTCGATCGCTCCTAACTCACGCATGCGCTGCGCCATGTGGATCGAGTCGCTGGTGGTCAAAGTGCAGGCGCGCAGTATGCGTTGCGTGATCCAACGGTAGGCCAGCGAGCGCTGTGGTGTTACCAGGATGTCACTGCCCCAGGCCGAGCCGACAATCCTGCCGCGCAGGTGGAACGCACGCTTGGCCAGCCACGCCAAGGTTCCATGCGACGTCAGGTAATGGGCGTGTAGCCAATCGGCGTCGATCCGCTTGAGCCACGCACCAAGGGTCGGCAGCGTGCGCAGCAACGCTATGTTGCCGCCACTGGGCGCTGGCGTCGTGCCGAGTGCCAAACGCCTCGCCGAAGGCACGAGGCCATCGAACTCGCTCAGGAATCCTCGACTCGAGGCAACCCACAACTCCAGCCCAGGCGCAGATGCGAGGGCTCGCGCCCATTTCAGGAGGTGCGGGCTCTGGCCATCACCGATCAAGACCAGTCTCACGACACCTTCCTCTCGCTTTGGCGGGGCGCGCTCCCCTGCACGAGCCACCATAAATATCCGGCGAAAAACAACGGCATGCTGATGGAGATGGCCGCGAGCGCTTGGCTTAGATCACCGCCCAGGCCCAGTGTCACGATCACAGCCAGCACATAGATGAGATTGCCGACGACGCTGAGCACCAGGGCGCCGCGTTGGCGCCCGGTGACCATGGGCGCCACCGTCAGCGGGGCGGCAATGAAGTGGGCCCAGACATAAGGCGTCATCCAGCGCGCATAGTCGCCGGCCTCGGACCAGGCCGGGCCCAGCGCCAGGCCGAACAACTGTGGCGCCCAGATCAGCAGGAGAATGGCCGGCGGCAGGGCCACCAGGGCCAACAGCCGGATGGCCTTGCGTAGCCGCGGGCGAAGGTCCTCGCCCTGCTGCCAGCCGCGCGCCAACTCGCTCAACAGCAGCTCCGAGAAGGCCCCGCCAAACAGGCTGGCTGGCGCTTTCACCAGTCGCACCGTGATCGCGTAATAACCTGCGGCTGCGGGGCTGGCCAGCGCCGCGATGACGGCGATCACCAGGGTCTCCTGCAGCGAGTTGACAAAGGCATGCGGGCTGTTGATCAGCGGGAATTGGCGGTAACGCCAGGCCAGGCGCTTCAGCGCCGCCCAGCGCGGCCACCGCCCCAGACGCAGCGCCGGCCCGCGCCGCCACAACCAGGCCGGCGCCAGCAGCGCCCCCAGCACCTGCGACAGTACCAGTGCCATCAGGCCGCCCGCATGCGCTGCGAGCTGCAGCGCCGTCGTGCTCGCCTGCTGCAAGACACGGGTCTGTGCGATGAGGCCGAAGTTCCGCTGACGATTGCTCCACAGGGTCAGTGCCTGCAAGGCGCCGCCGAGCATCACCACGGGCGGCAACCAGCCCAGCAGCCCGCCCAGGGGACGCAACGGCCCGAGCCGCTCCTGAAAGCACAGCGCCACCACCACTGCCACGGCGCAAATAATGCCCACACCCAACGCCACCAAGAGGCTCAGGCGCAGGACCAGCGCCGCCTCGGCCGCGCGCCGCGGCAGCACGATGGCGTACTCGAAGCGGCCGCAGGCCACGGTGGCCAGATTGGCGGCCAGCGCCGCGAACAGGGCCCAGTGCCCCAGTTCGGCGGCACCGTACCAGCGCGTCAGCAGCGGTGCCGCCAGCATCGGGATCAACTGCGCGAGCGCGGAGGCACTGGCTAATTTGGCGAATTGGGAGAGGCGATTCATGAACCGGCCAACGCACGCAAACCCGCCGCCTGCGCGCGGCTCAAGCGCGCGTGCAGGCCCAGCGGCAGATTGAGCACTGCCGCCGCCGCGGCCTCGCCATTCGGGCACTGGCCGGTCTGGTAACCGTAACGCAGGCTGCCCTTGGGGTGCACCACATCGTCGAACCAGACGCCGGGCACGATGTCGAGCGCGGTCAGCGCCCGCATCACGCGCTCGCGTTGCTGCGCCGCCACCCGCACGGGGTAGCGCAGCAGCACATCGCCCGGTGCCCTCGCCACCGGCTGCAGCACGGCCGAGCCCGCCAGCAGATCGTCGTAACGCTCGGCCTGGGTCTGACGCAGGCGCCAGACAGCCTCGGCACGGCCGAGCTGCTGCAGGCCCAGGGCCGCGCTCAGCGGGTGCAGGCCCGCGGCATAGTCGGGCCGGCTGGCGCCACTGAGCTCGCCGGGCGGTGTCTTCGCGACCAGGCCCAGGGCGCGCGCAGGCACGCGCAGCAGTGCCTCCATCATGCGTTGGGCCGCGCCCGGCAGCGCCGCGCTGAGCCGGTGATAGGCCAGGGTCAGGACCTGCCTCGCCACGGCATCGAGAGCCGGCTGATGCAAGGGCCGGCGCCGCGCCTCGAGGCGCTGGCGCATAGCCTCATCGTTGACCAGCAGGGCGCCACCCATGCCCGTGCTCAGGCATTTGGAATACTCAAAACTGAAGAAGGCGGCGTGCCCCAGGCTGCCAGCCGGAGCCAGGCCTTCGCGAGAGCCCCAGGCATGCGCCACATCTTCGACGAACACCACGCTCGGGAAGCGCTCGCGCAGGCCGCGCAGGCCCGCCATCATGAGACCGAAGTTATGCGGCACCAGCACGATCCGGGTGTTTGGCGAGATGGCAGCGGCTAGGACTTCGACATTGCAGTTGAAACCCTCGGCGGTGATGTCGACATAGCGCACCGGCAGACCCAGGTGCATGAATACATTGGGCACCACCACGCAGGTATAGCCCGGCAGCAGCACCTCGTCTTGCGGGCCCAGGTCCAGCGAGGCAACGAACGCATGCAGGGCCGAGCGGCCGGTGCTAAACAGATACAGCTGACGGGATTCGACGCCCAGACTTGCAGCAAATGCCGCCTGGAAACGTGCAAGATTGCCCGCGCCCTGGCTGAGCCAGCGCCACAGTGCCAAGGGGAAGTCATGCCAGCGCAGCGCGCCGGCCACATGGCCCTTCATGCCTGAACCAGTTCACGCAAAGGGCGGGCCGGACAACCACCATAGACCCAGCCCGAAGCGAGCCGGCCGCGCACCACGGAATGGGCGGCCACCGCCACCCGATCCTCGATCACGCTGCCCGGCAGCACCGTGACCCGCGCACCGATGAAGACATTGCAGCCGATGCGCACGTCGGCACGCTCGTACTGTGCACGGAACAGCTCCGCGCCGCTCGGTGCATTCGACTCGCAAAACAGCATCAGGCCGGGGCCGATCGCCACATCATCGCCAATCTCCAGTGACTGCCCGCCGATCAGCAGGTAGGCATCGGGCGCGATGTGCGAGTCGCGACCGATGCGAAAGCGCCCGGCGCCGGTGGCCAGGATACGCACACCCCGATAGAGAATGCTGCGCGCACCGATCGCGCTGCCCTCGCCGTGCCGAAGCTGCACCCGCGGGTGAATCTGCACGTCGCGGGCCACGCTCAAGCCGAGCAAGGCATGCCAGCGGGCCGCAAGGCGGGCGCGCAAGGCATCCAGGGCGTAGGCGAGAGAGGCCATCGCAGCGGGATCAGCGGACCGACAAGGCCGCGTGCAAGGCCGCCACCACGGCATCCTGCTGCGCCTCGCTGAGGTCGGCGCTCATCGGCAGGCTGAGCACGCGCTGCGCGGCGCGCTCGGCCTGCGGGAAGTTCTGCTCGGGCTGCGCATAGGCGGGCTGGCGGTGCAGTGGCTTCGGGTAGTGAACGGCGGTAGGGATGCCGGCGGCGCTCAGCGCGGCCTGAACCTCGGGACGGCCGTCCAGCATCAGCGTGAACTGGGCCCAGATGCAGTCGCGGTCCTCGCGAACGGCGAGGCGCTGCACGGGCAGGTCCTGCAGCAGGAATTGATATCGGGCGCCGATCTTCAGGCGCTGCTCGATCTCCCAGTCGAAGCGCTCCAGCTTGCCGAGCACCACCGCGCACTGCAAGGTGTCCATACGGCCGCCGACGCCCAGACGCGTGTGCGTATAGCGCGCGCTCTGGCCGTGGACGCGGATCTCGCGCGCGGCCTGGGCGAGCGCATCGTCATTGGTGAAAAGTGCGCCGCCGTCGCCATAGCAGCCCAGCGGCTTGCTAGGGAAGAAGCTGGTCGCACCCAAGGTGCTGAGAGCACAGCTCTTGCGCCCCTTGTAGCTCGCGCCAAAGCTCTGGGCTGCGTCTTCGATGACGGGAATGTTGTCATGGCGCGCTGCGATGGCATTGATCGCGTCCATGTCCGCCACCTGGCCGTACAGGTTGACCGGCATGATGGCGCGGGTCCGGGGGGTGATAGCGGCTTCGATCAGGCGCGCATCGATATTGCAGGTGTCGGCCTCAATGTCGACGAACACCGGAACCCCGCCGAGCAGCACGATCATCTCGGCAGTGGCAGCGAATGTGAAGGGGCTGGTCACGACTTCGTCTCCCGGCCGCAAGCCGATGGCCATCAGAGAGATAAGCAGGGCCTCCGTACCACTGGCCACTGTGATGCAGTGCCTGGCGCCCACATAGGCCGCCAGCCGCTCTTCGAGTTCGTGGACTTCGGGGCCCATGATGTATTGACCATGGTCCAGCACGCGCTGCATGCGCTGCGCGATCTGCTCCTTCAAGGCAAGGTACTGGGTCTTGAGATCCACGAATAACATCGTGCCGCTCATTCGGAACGCTCCGTCTCCAGGACGCAAGCGCCATCGCGCAGCACGTAGCGCTCACCGGTGGCCGGACAGGTCGCACGGCCGTCGACGAATTCCAGACGCTCGCCGTGCTGGCTCATCCAGCCCGTTTGCCGGGCCGGCACGCCGACCATCAATGCGAAATCGGGCACCTCGCGAGTCACCACGGCACCGGCACCCACGAAAGCGTGGCGACCGATGGTCACGCCACACACGATCGTGCTGTTGGCGCCCAGGGTCGCGCCGCGCCTCACCAGCGTGCGCCGATATTCGTCCTTGCGGCGCACGGCGGAGCGCGGATTGAAGACGTTGGTGAAAACCATGCTCGGTCCGCAGAACACGTCATCCTCGAGTGTTACCGCGTCATAGATGCTGACGTTGTTCTGGACCTTGACGTTGCTGCCGATATGCACGTCGTTGCCGACGAAGACGTTCTGCCCCAGCGAGCAGTTCTGGCCGATCGTCGCACCCGAGCAAATATGCACCCAATGCCAGATATGCGTGCCCGTCCCGATCCGGGCACCCGCGTCGACGATGGCCGTGGGATGGACAGTCGCAGTCACGATGCCAGTCGCCGCACGAAGGGATGGATATCAGCAGTGCCGGCAACCGGCTTCGCTGTCCGGATCAGGTGCACCGTCTCGATGGCTCGGCGGGATTCTTCCAGTCCGTATCCACCGCCCGCCAGGATCTCTCGGTAGCTCACCGTATGTAGATCGGTGAAGCCCTCCGAAAACTCGAGCGCTTCGCCGCTGACGTCGATGGCTCTATAGGTCGTCTTCTGGCCCCGCACACTCTCGGGCAAGTCGCCGGCATCGATCGACAGAAACCAGCGCACGCGTGCATGCTCGAGTTCGAGGAAGCCGGCGGCCTTGTCGGCCTCGCTGAGGTGCACCACGTTGCGTTGAGTCGCACCGAAGATGAAGTGCAGCATGTCGAAAAAATGCACTCCGATGTTGGTCGCCACGCCGAAGGATTTACGCGGGTCGCCTTTCCAGCTCGCCGCGTACCAGTTGCCACGCGAAGTGATGTAGGTCAGCGCCACATCGAACTTGTGGTCCAGCGGCGCATGCCGCACCTTCTCGCGCAGCCGCAGGATCGCTTCGTGGTGACGCAGCTGAAGGATGCTGTAGACGCGTCGTCCGGTTTCACGTTCCACCCGCATGAGCTCATCAAGCAGATCCGGTGTCGGTACGAGCGGCTTTTCACAAATTACATCGCATCCCAGGCGCAGCCCCGCAGCGATATGCGGATGGTGCAGATTGTTCGGCGAGCACACCGAGAAATAGTCCAGCGCGGTCGAAGGCGATCGACGCAGACGCTGGCCATGTTCGTAGAAGGACTCGAAGTCGGTGAAGAATGCAGCCTGGGGCGCGAAGCCGTCAATGATGCCGACCGAGTCATTGACGTCGTAGGCGACGGCGAGCGCATGCCCGGTGTCCCTGATCGCACGCATGTGACGTGGCGCGACGAAGCCTGCGGCGCCGACGAGGGCGAAGTTTTTCATGTCCTCAGAGCCTGAATACGGTGAAACCAGCGCTTGCCGCCTCATGACGGTCGTAGAGCGACTTGACGTCGGTCAGCACCGGCGCCGCGTGACGGCAATAGCGCCGCAACGCCGAGGGCGTGAGTGCCCGGTATTCGGTATGCCCTACCGCAACGACCAACGCGTCTACGGGGTGGCTGTCGTCGATGGCGCCAAGCTGCAGCCCGTACTCGTTACGCACCTCGTCTTCGCTGGCCCATGGATCGGTCACGACGACTTGCGCGCCCCAAGCCTCCAGCTCGCGCACCAAGTCCACCACCTTGCTGTTGCGGATGTCCGGACAGTTTTCCTTGAAGGTGATGCCCAGCACGCCGACCCTGCAGCGCGGGACGTCCATGCCTGCCTGCAGCATCAGCTTGATCGTGTTTCGCGCCGCATAGCGGGCCATGTTGTCATTGATTCGGCGGCCCGCCAGAATGATCTGCGGGATGTAGCCGACCTGCTCTGCCTTGTGGGTGAGGTAGTACGGATCGACCCCGATGCAATGCCCCCCAACCAGACCGGGACGAAACGGCAGAAAGTTCCACTTGCTGCCAGCGGCCTCGAGCACTTCGAGCGTGTCGATGTCCAGCCTGTCGAACAAGACGGAAAGCTCGTTCATGAGCGCGATGTTGAGGTCGCGTTGCGTGTTTTCGATGACTTTTGCAGCCTCGGCGACCTTGATGCTTTGCGCCTTGTAGGTACCGGCCGTCACGACGCGGTTGTACAGACGATCGACAGTCTCCGTCACCTCCGGAGTGCTGCCGCTCGTGATCTTGCGGATCTTCGCCAGCGTGTTGACTTTGTCGCCCGGGTTGACCCGCTCAGGGCTGTAGCCGCAAAAAAAGCCTTCGTTGAAACGTTGGCCGCTGGCGCGTTCGAGCGCGGGCACGCAAACTTCTTCGGTCGCCCCCGGGTACACCGTCGACTCGTAGATCACGATGGCACCGTGGGGCATCACCTGGCCCACCGTTGCGCTGGCATTCAGGAGGTGCGCAAGGTCCGGCCGGTTCGCGCTGTCGACGGGCGTCGGGACGGTCACGATGAACACATTGCAGTCGCGTAGATCGGCCGCATTCGCGCTGAAACTCAGCTGCGTCGCGGCCTGGAGGTCCTCGGATGGGACCTCCAGGGTTCGATCGCGCCCGGCCTCGAGCTCTTCGATCCGGCGCTGATTGATGTCGAACCCGACGACCGGCATCAGACGCCCGAAGGCCACCGCCAGCGGCAGGCCAACGTACCCGAGACCGATAATCGCGAGCCTGGTTTCAGCGTCCTTCATGCTAGGACGCCCGCGCCGCATCGGGCGTATAGCCAGGCACCATCGTGCACAACAGCGTTGTCATCGTTTCGACATCGTCGCTGCGGGCGGCGTTCAGAAGCCGTTGAAGGTGATCCTTGAGCACAGGCCATGCCATGAAATCTTCTTTCGCGCGAATGATCCGGGAATGTTCGGTGGGCAGTGGATTCTCTCCGATGAGAAGCTCTTCGAAGAGCTTCTCGCCGGGGCGAAGACCGGTGAAGGTGATCGCGATGTCGCCGGTGGGACGCGTCGCATCGCGGATCGTGTGCCCCGAGAGCGCGATCATCCGCTTTGCCAGGTCCAGGATTCGCACCGGCATGCCCATGTCGAGCACGAAGAGGTCGCCGCCCTCGGCCATGGCCCCCGCTTGCAAGACGAGCTGCGCCGCCTCGGGAATCGTCATGAAGTAGCGCGTGACCTCAGGATGCGTGATGGTGAGCGGCCCGCCTTCAGCGATTTGAGAGCGAAACAACGGCACGACACTGCCGCTGGAGCCCAGCACGTTGCCGAAGCGCACCATCGAGAAGCAGGTCGCACGCGGCGCGCACTCTCCCTCGATTTTGTGATTAGCACCGTCGTCGTACGGATGACCATCACCGGCGGCGAGACATTGGAGCACGAGTTCAGCCACGCGCTTGCTGGCGCCCATGACATTGGTAGGTCGAACGGCCTTGTCCGTGGAGATCAGCACAAAGCGCTCGGCGGCCGCCTCCATGGCCGCGCGCGCCGTGTTCAAGGTACCGAGCACGTTGTTAACGATGCCGGCGCCGGGATTGGCCTCGACCAAGGGCACATGCTTGTAGGCCGCCGCGTGATAGACGACTTCGGGCCGGTGCTTGCGGCAGATGGCGGAGATGCGTTCGAAATTGCAGACATCGGCCAGCAGCGGCAGCAGGAGAACATCCTCCGCCTCGCGCTTGATCAGCGATGCCAGTTCCTGGTGAATGCGGTAGAGCGCGAATTCGCTGTGTTCGACCAGAATCAACTGACTCGGCCCCACGCTCGCGATCTGGCGGCAGAGCTCACTGCCGATGCTGCCGCCGGCGCCGGTCACCAAAACCACCTTTCGCGCCAGGGTCTGCGCCAGCAGCTCCGGCCGTGGCGCCACGGCTTCACGCCCGAGCAAATCTTCCACGTCGAGGTCGCGAAAGTCGTCGACCGTGACGCGACCACTCGCAAGATCCGCCAGGCCCGGGAGCGAGCGGATCCGAACCGGCAGGGACTGCAGCTGCCCGATGATCTGATTGCGTCGGTCGCGACTCGCGCTCGGCAAGGCAAGCAGAATGTCGGTGACCGCGAGCCGCCCGACGACGTCAGCTGCCTGCGACGCGGAAAAGACCGGCACGCCGTTGATGCTGCCTCCAGATTTTCCGGGGTCGTCGTCCAGGAATCCCAGCAGCGCATATTGCCGCGTGTTCGCAAGGGCTGCGGCGGTCTGGGCGCCGGCACTTCCCGCGCCGTAGATGAGCAAACGACTACCCGGGCTACCGGTTCTTGCCGCCAGCCAATGCCATGCGAGCGTCCGGCTCGAACTGACGAGCAGCAAGAAGATGAGTGGCTGAAGAACGATGAGGCTGCGCGGAACACCTCCACGGTGATACAGCCACCAAACGAAGGGGGCAAGCAACAGCCCATACACGCTGACAGCCTTGCCGGTGGTTAGGATCGCAGCAATGCCCGTGTAGCGAAAAATGGCCCGGTACAGGCCGAATTTGATGAAGACGGGAATCGCAAGCAATGGCGCGACCGCGTACATGGCCCATTCAACGCCCTCGGGCTGATGCCACGTGTCCAGGCGGATGGTAAAGGCAAGCCAGGTCGCAAGAAGCACCAGGCACAGGTCGAGGCAGACGACCACAAGGCGCTTTCTTAATCTGGACCAGCCAAGAATCGTTTCTTGCATGACGTTCAGCCGCATTCACAGCAGCGACAACTTCGCACGCGACAGTGATCAATGCGCCTCATTTGCCCCCATCGCTGGCAATTCAACGTGCCGGAATTCTGGGTGATTTCTTTCGCCTTCCGAGCGCCACTCGTCGACAGCATTGCGACACACACGAGCCGATTGAATCTTGCAGAGCTTTGCGAGCTCAATGCCCGCCGCCTTGGGCTCGCCGTTGAGAGCCAGCGCCTTCGCATATTTGAAGATCGTCCCAGCCCCGCTATAGCGTTCGGCAACATGGCGCATCGATTCCAACTGCTCTGCGGACATTCTGGGCGAAGAGGTCGTTTGCGCAAAGCGCGCGCGTGCCTCGAGTTGTGTCAACACGATCGTGTTCGGCGGTATTCGCGCTTCAACACGGCCGATGCGCAACTGCTCAAACCGGATCTGGCGCCACTCGTCTTCCAGTTGTATGTACTCAATACCGACTCTCACGAACACTGTCAGTACGACCATTCCAACCAAGCCCAGGATTGGCCGGGGCACTCTGAAACGAGCCCACTGCGCGCTTTTGCCATCGAGACCGCCGTTCAAGGTCCCCATGAAGAAACCGACAGGCAGCAAAAAGTAAGCATAGGAAAGCGGGTACTCGACCATTGCGTGGCAGAACACGACAGCTACCGCAACAAGTAAGCACCAAGACAACGGGTCACGACACGTCGCCAGCCGTTTCGCGAACCACAGGGTCAGGCCAGCGATCACGGCAATCGCGACGGGGAAGCCGCTCCACACCGCGATATCGAGGATCAGGTTGTGCGCGGAATCGAAGGACCAGCGGGTGGCGGGAAAGTCCAATGCCGTGGCCTGTTGCGCCAGCGAGACCTGATTCCAGCCGTAGCCCACCCAAGGGGAGCGTACAAGCGCCTCAATCATCGATTCCCATAGGGTCAATCGAAGGCTTTCGCCCATGCGTCCCATCAAGGATGGCGACTCTGCCAGCAGCAGGATCCTAGTCAATGCAGGCCAGGCGCTGACCGTCAGTGCGAAGGCAGCCGTGACCAACAACAGCGCAGCGGGTGTTGTTCGCAAGGCTGCGCGCTGGCGCATCAGCAAATAGGCGGGCCAGATGACGGCGAGTACCAGCAGCGGCGTACGCGACTGCGTCAGCCCCACTCCAAGAGCAAGCATGAGTACGGCAGCCATCGCGATAGCGCCACGAAGATTTTTAGATTCAAAGAGGAAGCCGGTGCCTGCGAGCCCCAGCATCAATAGGGTTGCCAACTGATTGGGTTGCGAAAGATTTGCGTAGGGTCGGCTGCCGGGTGTCAGTTCTGCGATGAAAGCAGCAAAGGTCTGCAGACCGAGAGCCTGGTGAATCGCAATCCCTACCGAAATCAGAGCTACGACGACCAAGCCTGTCCACATGGGTGCAAGGCAGGTGAGTGATTCCGAGTTGCGTGGGTGAGCGGGTGCGAATCGCGCACCGGCCAGCACAGCCAATGCGAAACCCATCAGGTAGAGCCACGCCATCCAGGCGTCCCCGGCGAAATTGATCTGTCCAGAGCCGACCTGAATCAGCGGCACGAGGGATAGCAGAACAGCGCCGAGCGTCAGTACGGGGAGCGGCCCGCGTTGCCACAGCGCCCAAAACATCAGCGGGACTAGCGCAACCGCCGCCACGAGATCGGAGTGAAATGCCACCCACGGCGGATAGTGATCGCGAAGAAGATACGCCAGTGGCAATACAAGGCATGCAAAGGCGAACACCCGTTCTCGCACGTTCGAATCCTTTTTCCAGCCGGACAGCAAAGCGCAACAGAAAAGAAAAAGCGGCGCGTTGTGCGCCGCTTTCCTCCCTCCAGCTTAGGCCAACGAAAGTACGTCAAGCTTAAAGCTGGAGGCCTGGCATCAACCGCGGCAAGAACCGGGCAGGAACTTCGACAGAACGGTGGTGCCGTCGGTAGTAGCATCACCGCAGCGCCAAGACGTGATTTGCTTGCCAACATCCGTGGTCCCAAGCACGTTGCCGTTGATCAGCGGCGTCAGCGTAATCTTATTCGTGGCGGAAGTAAGTTGCTTGATTTCGTTCTCGTCCATGGTGACGGTGATCTTGCCCGCGGCGTCCGCAGTCATTTGCTTCACGTATTTGGAGACATTTACGGCCGATGAGGCGGCGCCGCCATCACAAGGGAACAACGCAGCAGACAGACTCGAGGCAGTCGTCGCCTGGACTGCCTCGGTAACTGTGGTGCGGCAGCCGGACGCTGCCAAGATGCCTTCCGACATCTTCGCTCGGACCGTGTAGTCCTGATACGCCGGCAGCGCCACGGCAGCCAAGATACCAATGATCGCCACAACGATCATCAATTCAATCAGGGTAAAACCCTTCTGCACATTGCGTGCGATGGAACGACGGTTCATTTACTTACTCCAGGTTGGTTGAGGGCCCGAGGAAGCCCCCGGTGCGCTCATGTCACCGCAGCATCCATGCCACCCCCTTTTCACCCCTCCCAGGCCGCTTTGCCCGTGCAATTGTTCACGTTCTAGTTACAACATGTGACGAAAACTGTTGCCCGCTGCCGACGCAAGATGACATTATTGTCATTCGCGCTGCCAACCCGCGTCATGCCCGCGGCTCCCGGCCCGCCGCACTCCCCGCCCGCTCCACCCGCATCCACGCCCGCGATCCATCCCACACCTGCACCATGCGCTGCAGCAATTCCGCCGGCACCGCCGGATGCGGGGCGGCCAGGGCGGCGCTCATCGCCTCGCAGCTGTGCTCGATCACCGCGCCCGGATGGTGGACGCCGCAGACGTCGCGGCCGAAGGCCTCGAGTTCGGCCCGGTTCGGGTAGCTGCGGGCCGGGGACTTGTCGCCGCTGCGGCCGCCTCGCCGCCACTTGAGCGCCAGCGTGTGGTCGACGGTCTCGATGCCGCCCGGCCGCTCGTAGGCATAGAGCACGGTGCACACCTGGTCGTACACCGGGCTGGGCCAGACCCGGTCGTCGTCATACAGCACCGCAAAATTCTTGAGATGGGCGTCGCCGTTGCGCACCAGCACCGTGAGCACCAGCAGCTTGAAGAACTGGTGCAGGGCCGGCGCGGGTTCGCTGCACACCAGGCGCAGCGCCGCGGCCACGTCTTCATAACTGCCGATGTACTTGCGGCTGGACAGGCGCTCCCGCACGCGCAGCTGCATGACCGCCGCGATGTCCTCGAAGCCGAGGCGGCTGCCGTCGGGCAGGATGTCGAAGCGGTCGAGCACCAGCAGCTTGCCGTCGGCCGAGAGGTCGGCGCGCGGCACGGGCAGGCCGGCGTGGCGCGCGGCTTCGAGGCACAGCCACTCGTTGGCGCTCAGGCCGGGGTAGCGCGGCCCTTCGGCCTTGACGATGGCGTTGGGGCCGGGCACCACGGCCTTGTCGGCCACCGGCACCATGATCTTGGGCTGGACGCCGGCCAAGCCGGTGCCCGGGCCCATGAAGGCGTCGACCAGTTCCTCGAACAAGGCTTCGCTGCGCCCGCCGGCGAGCAGGTCGTCGCGCGAGACCAGGCCGGCGGCCCCCGCGCCCAGCGGCGCTTCGCCGGGCAGCTGGTAGGCCACGCGGCCGATGGCGCCGGCGCCCATCAGGGCCAGCAGGTGCATCTTGGTGACCTGGAACTTGCCGAATCGCGCCAGGATGCGCTCGAACAGATAGCCCTCGGGGAGGTTCATGTCGAGGGCGGCGAACAGGTCGCCGTCCTGGAACACGCGGTCGGCGATCGGCAGGCCCAAGCCGACCTGGTGGCGCGCCTCCGCCTCGTAGACCAGCGAATAGATCGACCGCTTGGCGAGCAGGGCCTGCGGCTGGCCCCGAATGGCCAGCTGCAGGTCGCGCAGTTTTTCGGGCAGCGCCGTCACGTCTCGTCGGACTCTTGCAGGTGCGCGAAGGCCTTCGCCAGGTCGGCCGCGCGCAGCGGACCCGGCTCGCGCGGGTCCAGGCTCAGCGCCAGGCCCAGCGGTGGGAGCATGGCGAGCAGCGAGGCCAGGGAGACGTCCTTTCCGGCCTCGAGCCGGTAGACCGGCATGCGCGACAGGCCGGCGTGCTCGCCCAAGGCGGCCTGGGAGAGCTTCTTGCGGCGGCGCGCGCTGCGAATGGCCGCCCCGACCTCGGACAGCGAGGAGATGGGCGCGACGGGTTTGCTATTCATATGTTGCATTATTCTTTTCGAGAGAGGAAATGCAACATATAGATAGCAGCTCAGATCTGCAGCACCTCCGCGGCCTGCAGCCACCGGATGTCCCACGCCTGCTTCGCGCCGCTGCTCGTCAGCGACCCATCGGCGATGGTGTCGATCTGGCTCATGATCTCTTCCGTCTCCGCCGGCTTCGTGTGCGTGATGTAGATCGGGTAGTTTCGTCCGGGGGCAATCTGGGCCAGCTCGTCCGCCAGGGTGGCGGGCGACAGGTGCAGGCTGCGCTGCGCCAGGGCCTGTTCGCGGTCGCTGAAGGCGGTCTCGATCACCAGCATCGCGACGTCCAGCTGGTTCACGCGCGCCCAGAAGGGCGCATTGCGCTCGGTGTCGCCACTGAAGATCCAGTGGCTCTTGCCCTGCGCGCAGCGCACGGCGTAGCCGCAGGCCGGCACCGTGTGGACCGCGGGCAGCACTTCGATCACCTTGGGCGCCCGGGTGCCGAGCTGCAATTGCTGGCCGATCACGACCTCGTGAAAGCTCACGAAGGGCGACTCCCGGCTCGGGATGCTGGCGAAATCGGGCCAGATGACGTTGTTGAAGACGTGGGTGCGCAGCGCCTCGATGGTGGCGCGCAGCGCATGCACGCGCAGCGGCCGGGTGCGGAAGCTGGCGATCGCGTCGATCATCAGCGGCAGGGCCGCGACATGGTCGAGGTGCGAGTGGGTCAGCACCACGTCGTCGATGGCGGACATTTCGTCGAGGGTGAGGTCGCCGACACCGGTGCCGGCGTCGACCAGCAGATCGCTGTCGACCAGAAAGGAGGTCGTGCGGCAGTCCTTGGCGATGGCACCTGAGCACCCCAATACACGCACCTGCATTTCGCGAGACCTTTGACTTTCAGCCCGTAGGCCACTACTTCGAATCGAACCGGGTTGCGCCGTCCCATTGCGGGTCCTTGGGCTGCAACGACATCGACGTTAATCGCTGCGCGTACAGCTGGTAAAGGACTTTTTTGGCATCTGCGGCGAGCAGGGGCGCAAGGATAGCCTGAGCTTGTAACCAATCGTGTAGGCGATACGCTGAAAGCACGTTTTTCCAGTGCTCGAGTTCCTGGCGGGCCTGCGGGCCGACGCTGCGCTGCCGGCCGAGGGGGGTGAAAACCCGGACCGTCCGGGCCTTGCCCTGCACCCGCACGCAATCCAGTTCCTGCCAGACGAATCCGGGCGCGGCGCGCTGGGTGGCCTCGCTGGCGACGATCTCGACGCCGTAGTGCACGCCCAGGCCCTCGAGCCGCGACGCCAGGTTCACGGCGTCGCCCACCACGGTATAGCTGCGGCGTACGGCCGAGCCCATGTCGCCGACGCTCATCACCCCGGTGTTGATGCCGATGCCGACGTGGATCTGCGGCAGGCCGCTCAGGCGATGGTGGCCGTTGAGCTCGTGCACCGCCGCCGCCATTTCGATGGCGGCCTGGACCGCCAGCTCGGCGTGGTCGGCGGCCTCGACCGGCGCGCCCCAGAACGCCATGACGCAGTCGCCCATGTACTTGTCGACGGTCCCGCGGTGGGCGCTGATGACCTCGCTCAGGCGGCTGAAGAAGGTGTTCAGGAAGGCCTGCAGGTCGGCCGGCGCCATCTGCTCGGCCAGCCGCGTGAAGCCGCGCATGTCGCAGAACATCACGGTGAGTTCCCTGTTCTCGGCCCGCATGCTGTAGCGCCGCGGATCGGCCCGCATCTCGTCCACCAGCTGCGGCGGCACATAGGTGCCGAACAGCGCGGCCAGGCCGCGGCTGGACCGGGCTTCGACGAAGTAGCCCCAGCTCATGTTGAGCACGAAGGACAGCCCGACCATCACCAGCGAGACGGCCAGCGGCAGCACCAGGCCGGCGCCGAGATAGAGCCAGGTGTTGACCCCGATCAGCACGGCGGAAATCAGCACCGCGGCCCCCACCGCCCGCGGCGCGGTGCTCAGCGACAGGCCGAAGGCGAGCGCGAGCCCGGCCGCGATCAGCATGACCAGTTCGTAGCCCACCGCGTAGTCGGGCACGGCGGGAATCCTCGAATCCAGGAGCCCGGAGACGATGTTGGCGTGCACTTCGACACCCGGGAAGTCGGCCCCGACCGGGGTCGAGCGCAGGTCCGTCAGGCCCGGCGCGGTGGAGCCGACGAGCACGATCTTGTCTTTCAGCTCGGCGGGCGCGAGCGCACCCCGGATGACCTCGGCAGCCGGAATGTGACGGAAGGAGCCGCCGCGCGGGCCGCCCGGGCCGCGAAAAGGCACCAGCACGCTGGCCGTGCCGTCCACCGGGACCCGCAGCTGCGCCGCGCCGGTCGTCAGCATCAGGGCTTCCAGTGGCGGCGGGCCGCCGGCCGGCCCGGTGGGCGCCAGCACGGGCACCAGGCCCGTGACCCCGGCGGCCAGGCGATGGACGACCAGCGCCAGCGATTCGTAGTAGCCAGGCTGGGCGTTGCCGCCCTCGTAGCGCGCGATCAGCGGCACCGAGCGCACCACGCCGTCCACATCCCGGTCGAGCACCACGTTCAGGAAGCCGCCGGCCGGCGCCGCCTCGGCCAGCAGCCCGATGCTGCCGACGAAGCCGTTCCAGCGCGTCGTGTGCTCGCTGCCCTCGGGGAAAGCGTCGACCGGCAGCACGGGGGCCGGCAATTGCCCCTTGGCGCGCGGCGCGGCCGTGCGGGTGAAGTAGAAGCCGAGCGCCACCCGCCGGCCGGCGAGCGTGCGCGCGAAGGCGGCGTCATGGTCGAGCCCGGGCGAGAGCCGCTCGATCTCGGCGGCCAGGCCGGCCKGGCCCTGCAGCGGCCCTTTCGCGAGCTGGCGCAGGGCTTCGAGCCCCGAGCTCGCATCGGGCTCGACGAAGAGCACGTCGAAACCCAGCGCGCGGGCCTGCTGGCGCTCCATGACTTCGGTGGTCAGCCGCGCCACCTGGTCGCGGCCCCAGGGCCATTGCCCGAGCTGCTGCAGGCTCGGGTCGTCGATGTCGACGATCACGATACGCGGGTCGAGCGTGCCCGGCATGGTGGCGCGCAGCCGCACGTCGTAGATGAAGCGGTCGAGCCGTTCGAGAAAGGGAAGCTGCCAGGCGCCCAGCACATGCGCCAGGGCGAGCATGACCGGCAGCAGCGTGATCGCGATGCGCGCGCCATGTCGGCGCAATGCGTTCAATGTGGCCCCCACGCTCGGCACTTCGTGTCCTCGCTGGACGAGTCGGTGCCAGAGGCACCGGCCCTTCGGTCCGTCCAAACTCGCGCAGGCGAGTTTGGAGCCGCGGACCTCAGCCCCGAGGGGGCGCGAGCTTGCTTGGGGCGGCCCGGCGCGGCGCTCATCCGTCCAGCCGCCGTCGAGAACTGCGCAGCGGGTTCAGCGCGCGATCAGCTGATGACGAACTGCATCCGCGTGCCGCCGAGTTCGAGCAAGTCGCCGTCCTGCAACGCCACGGCCTCGCTGCCGAGCGGCTCGCCGTTGAGGGCCGTCTCGCCGTCGATCGGCGCCACCACGTAGCCGTGCAGCCGGCGCGTGACCGCGGCGACCGCCACGCCGGGCTTGCCGATGGTGGTGACGACCTTCTGCAGCGACAGCTCGCGTCCGGCACCGCTGCCGGACAGCACCCGCATGACCGCCGCGCCGGCCGTGCCGCCGCCCAGCGGCGACTGCACCGTAGGCGCGGAAGACAGCGGAATCGGGCCCGAGGAGGCCGCGACGATGGTGCGCGCCGGCGCCAGGCTCTCGCCCGCGCCGGTATTGCCGGCCAGAAAGCGGATCTTGTACTTGCCGACCTCGATGACGTCGTTCTGCTCGAGCGCCTGCTTCTTGATGGCCCGGCCGTTGACGTAGGTCCCGTTGGTGCTGTTGAGATCTTCCAGGTAGACATCGCCGCCGATCATGTGCAGCACGGCGTGCTCGCCGCTGATCGCGAGATTGTCGACCACGATGTCGTTGTAGGGCCGCCGGCCCAGCGTGGTCCGGTCCTTCGCGAGCGTGACGTCCTTGATGACGACGCCGTCGATCGACACGATCAATTTCGGCATGACCGGCTCCTGGATCTCGTTGGCTTGCTCACGTCGGGGCCCTTGCAACAATGGATTTTCCTGACCTCTGCTATGGGGTTGCCTCAGGGGCCTTGCTACCGCCCGCCTTGGCCAGGACGACCGAAATGTTATCCCGGCCGCCATTGTCGTTCGCAGTTGCAACCAAAAGTGTTGCTTTCTCCGGCAAGCCGATATTTTGTAACAAAATCGTGAAAAGCTGGGCGTCGGGCACCATTTCGGAGAGGCCGTCGGAACACAGCAGGAACAGGTCGCCCGGCATCACGCCGTGTTCGTGCATCTCGAGGTCGACATGGCGCTCGATGCCGAGCGCCCGGGTGACCAGGTTGCGGTGCGGCGACTGCAGAGCCTGCTCCGGCGTGATGACGCCAGCGTCGAGCTGCTCCTGGAGCAGCGAATGGTCGCGCGTCAGCCGCTCCAGCGTGTCGCCGCGCAGCCGGTAGCAGCGCGAGTCCCCGATGTGGCCGATGATCGCGCGCTTCGGCCCGAAGGCGGCCAGTACCAGCGTGGTCCCCATGCCCTGGAGCTGCACGTTGGCGATGCCCGCCTCGAGGATGGCCGCGTTGGCCTCGTCGGTGCCGGCCTGCAGGGCGCGCTTGACCGCCTTCGCATGGGCGTGCGGCCCCGCGTGGGCGAGCCAGCGGCCGAAACTGGCCTGCAGCAGTGCGATCGCCATGCCGCTGGCGACCTCGCCGCCGTTGTAGCCGCCCATGCCGTCGGCCAGCAGCACCAGGCCCAGCGAGGGCTCGAAGGCGATGGTGTCCTCGTTGTTGGCGCGCACCCGGCCCGGGTCGGTGAGCGCGGCGAAATCCCATGCCAGCACGCCGGGATCTTTGGAAACTTCAGTGCCGGGATTCGCCATGGATCAAGAGGTTGGTTGGCTGGGCTCAGCCGGGGGCGCGGGATCGCTTTTGCAGCCATCTTCCCACGGCCACCACGAACGCCGCGCCGGCCGCTGCCGCCGCGTAGTGCAGCCACGGATTGGCCGCGAGCATATCGTGCAGGATGGTATCGCTCACGATCGTTTCCCCGGCCACCCAGCCGATCAGGGCGGCGCCGAGCATGACGATGATCGGGAAACGCTCCATCAGCTTGATCATGAGCGTGCTGCCGAAGATCACCAGCGGGATGCTGATCGCCAGGCCGAGGATCAGCAGCACCATGCTGCCCTGCGCCGCCGCGGCGACCGCGATCACGTTGTCCAGGCTCATGACCAGGTCGGCCAGCAGGATGGTGCGGATCGCGGCCATCATGCTGCCGTACTCCTTGTCCTCGCCATCGCCCTCCTCCTCGCCGCTGAGCAGCTGGGTGCCGATCCACAGCAGCAGCAGGCCGCCGATGATCTGCAGGTAAGGCAGCGCCAGCAGCTTGGCCGCGACCACCGTGAGGATGATCCGCAGCACCACCGCGGCGCCGGAGCCGAACAGCACGGCGGTGCGCTGCTGATGCGGCGGCAGCGAGCGGGCGGCCATGGCGATCACGACCGCGTTGTCGCCCGAAAGGATGATGTTGATCCAGACGATCTTGAGCAGACCGATCCAGAAGTCGGTGGTTTGAAGGAATTCCATGTCTCTTTATTCCACTGTTATTGATTGAAAAAGCGCCCGCAAACTGGTTGCGGGCGCTTTTTCTCTTGTGTGGTTCAGCGAGAAGACGAGACTTCTTAGAGCAGTGCCTTGAGCCGCTTGGCCAGTTCCGAGAAGTTGCGCGTCACCGTGAAGCCGCTCTCTTCCATGATGGCGAGCTTGGCATCGGCCGTGTCGGCACCGCCCGAGATCAGCGCACCGGCATGGCCCATGCGCTTGCCGGGGGGCGCCGTGACGCCGGCGATGAAGCCGACGATCGGCTTCTTCATGTTGTCCTTGCACCAGCGGGCGGCGTCTGCCTCGTCGGGTCCGCCGATCTCGCCGATCATGATGACCGCGTCGGTGTCGGGATCGTCGTTGAAGGCCTTCATCACGTCGATGTGCTTCAGGCCGTTGATCGGGTCGCCGCCGATGCCGACCGCGCTCGACTGGCCGAGGCCGATCTCGGTGAGCTGCGCCACGGCTTCATAGGTCAGCGTGCCGGAGCGGCTGACCACGCCGATGCGGCCCTTGCGGTGGATGTGGCCGGGCATGATGCCGATCTTGATCTCGTCGGGCGTGATCAGGCCGGGGCAGTTGGGGCCCAGCAGCAGCGTCTTCTTGCCGCCCGCGGCTTCCTTGGCGCGCATCTTGTTGCGCACTTCGAGCATGTCGCGCACCGGGATGCCCTCGGTGATGCAGATCGCCATGTCGAGGTCGGCCTCGACGGCTTCCCAGATCGCGGCGGCGGCGCCGGCCGGCGGCACGTAGATCACCGACACGGTCGCGCCGGTCTGCGTGGCGGCTTCCTTGACGGAGCCGAAGATCGGGATGTTGAAGATCGACTCGCCGGCCTTCTTCGGGTTCACGCCGGCCACGAAGCAGTTCTTGCCGTTCGCGTATTCCTGGCACTTTTCCGTGTGGAACTGGCCGGTCTTGCCGGTGATGCCTTGCGTGATGACTTTGGTGTCTTTGTTGATGTAGATCGACATGACTGGTTCCTTACTTGGCGACGGCCGCAACGACCTTCTGGGCGGCTTCCGCCATCGTGTCGGCGCTGATGATCGGCAGGCCCGAATCGGCCAGCAGCTTCTTGCCTTCGACCTCGTTGGTGCCCTTCATGCGCACGACCAGCGGCACTTGCAGGTTCACGGCCTTGCAGGCGGCGATCACGCCGGTGGCGATGGTGTCGCACTTCATGATGCCGCCGAAGATGTTGACGAGGATGGCCTCGACGTTCTTGTTCTTCAGCATGATCTTGAAGGCCTCGGTCACCTTCTCGGGGGTGGCGCCGCCGCCCACGTCGAGGAAGTTGGCCGGCTCGCCGCCGAACAGCTTGATGGTGTCCATGGTGGCCATCGCGAGGCCGGCGCCGTTCACCAGGCAGCCGATGTTGCCGTCGAGGCTGATGTAGGCGAGGTCGAACTTGCTGGCCTCGACTTCGGCCGCGTCTTCCTCGTCGAGGTCGCGCAGGGCGACGATGTCGGGGTGGCGGTACAGCGCATTGCTGTCGAAGTTGAACTTGGCGTCGAGCGCCATGATGCCGCCCTTGCTGTCACGGTTGAGCGGATTGATCTCGACCAGCGAGGCATCCGTTTCCATGTAGCAGGTGTAGAGCTTCTTGAAGACGTCCACCGCCTGGGCGGTCGAGTCGGCCGGGATGCCGATCGCGTCGGCGATCTTCTTGGCCTGGGCGTCGCCGAGGCCGGTCAGCGGGTCGATGAACTCGGTGACGATCTTCTCGGGCGTGGAGTGGGCCACTTCCTCGATGTCCATGCCGCCTTCGCTCGACGCGATGAAGGCCACCTTCTGGGTGGCGCGGTCGGTCACGGCCGAGACGTAGTATTCCTTCTGGATGTCGGCGCCGTCCTCGATGTAGAGGCGACGGACCTTCTGGCCTTCGGGGCCGGTCTGGTGCGTCTTGAGCTGCATGCCGAGGATCTCGCCGGCGAGCTTCTTGACGTCTTCGATCGACTTGGCGACCTTGACGCCACCGCCCTTGCCGCGGCCGCCCGCGTGGATCTGGGCCTTGACCACCCAGACCGGGCCGCCAAGCTTCTGGGCGGCCTCGACCGCCTCCTGAACTGTGTACGCCGGGATGCCGCGGGGTACGGGCACGCCGAACTTGGCAAGAATTTCCTTGCCTTGGTACTCGTGAATCTTCATGAGGGTGTCTCTCGGAACGGGGTTGGGAGAACGGGAGAATATGGCTGTTGCCCACGGGCCACGGCGCCTGGGGGGCGGGGGCGGCGGACAGCAGGGGACTGTATCATGGTGCGCCGCACCAACAATTGACCCGTGTTTGTGGTCAATACGTATTTACTCCCAAGCCACAAGAGGCTCCACATGCCCAAGGTCTTCATCGATGGCGAGGCCGGAACCACCGGCCTCCAGATCCGCGAGCGGCTCCAGACGATGCCGCAGATCGAACTCGTGAGCATCGCGCCCGAGCTGCGAAAGGACGTGGCCGCCAAGCGCGCGCTGATGGCCGGGGTCGATCTGGTCGTGCTGTGCCTGCATGACGACGCGGCGCGCGAATCGGTGGCGTTGATCGACCAGCTGGACGGGCGCCGCCCCAAGATCATCG
The DNA here is from genome assembly GCF_056403395.1 of Variovorax sp. P2_H12. Lineage (NCBI taxonomy): Bacteria > Pseudomonadati > Pseudomonadota > Betaproteobacteria > Burkholderiales > Comamonadaceae > Variovorax > Variovorax sp. P2_H12. Next base: position 136,690 of record NZ_JBFUFO010000004.1, read on the forward strand.
ACGCCTCGACCGCGCACCGCACGGCGCCCGGCTGGGTGTTCGGCTTCCCCGAGCTCATGGCCGGGCATGCGGATGCGGTGGCCAAGGCCGAGCGCGTGGCCAACCCCGGCTGCTACGCCACCGGTGCGATCGCCATCGTGCGTCCGCTGGTCGACGCCGGGCTGCTGCCGCCGGACTTCCCCATCGCCCTGCCCTCGGTCAGCGGCTATTCGGGCGGCGGCCGGACCATGATCGAGGCCTACGAAAAAGGCGAGGCGCCGCTGTTCGAGACCTACGCGCTGGGGCTCAAGCACAAGCACATCCCCGAGATCATGAAGTACACCGGCCTGACCCGCCGGCCGGTCTTCATCCCCTCGGTCGGCAACTTCAAGCAGGGCATGCTGGTGCAGCTGCCGCTGCACCTGGACGACCTGCCCGACCGCCCGACCGCGGCGCACCTGCACGATGCGCTGGCCGCGCACTACGCGAAGAGCAATACGCCGGAACGGTTCGTGAAGGTGCTGCCGCCCACGGCCGACGGCAAGATCGACGCGCTGGCGCTCAACGACACCAACGAACTCGAGATCCGCGTGTTCCCGAACGAGGACCATCGGCATGCGGTGGTCATCGCGCGGCTGGACAACCTGGGCAAGGGCGCCAGCGGCGCCGCGGTGCAGAACCTGAAACTGATGTTGAATATCTAGCTCGCCCCCAGGTTGCCCGCACTTCGTGTCGGGCACCCACCCCCTACCGGGGGCAACACCAGCGGCCCGGCGAAGCCGGTTCCACGGTAGAAATGTTGCTCGCCCCCAGGTTGGGCTCACTGCGTGTAGCCCGCCCACCCCCTACCGGGGGCAACACCAGCGGCCCGGCAAAGCCGGTTCCGCGGTGTTTCACCAACAAGGCCGGGCTGCGCCGGCCTATTCTTCGGGGTCGTGCCGCAGGACCTTGGCCACGATGGCACCGGCGAATCCCCTCGCCATCAGGAACCGAACTTGGCGGGCACGTTCGGTCGCATCCTGCGGCAGCGCGCCGAAGCGGCGCTTCCAGACTTCGAGCGCGCGATCGAACTCGCTGCCCTGCAGGCCGGCGACCGCCTCGGCCACCGCCTCGGGGGCGATGCCCTTGTGCAGCAATTCCTGGCGCACACGCGCCGCGCCCATGCGGGCCGCGCGCTGGTGCAGCACCGACTGCACCACCCTCGCCTCGCTGATGAAATCCTTGGCGGCCAGCTCGTCGAGGGCCCGGGCCAGGGTGCCGGGCTCTTCCTCGTATTTCTTGAGCTTGCGCTCGAGTTCGGCGCGCGAATGCTCGCGCTGGCTCAGGAGGCGCAGGGCGCGCCCCTTGAGCGACGGCGCACTGAAAGCCATGGCGGCCGGGTTACTTCTTGTCGGCCTTCTCGGCCTTCTCGGCCTTCTCGGCCTTCTCGGGCTTGTCGGCCTTCTCGACCGCCGCGTCGACGTTCGCCACCGCCTCGGCCAGCAGCGGAATGCCCAGCGATTCGCGCACCTTGTTCTCGATCTCGCGCGACAGCTCGGGGTTCTCGCGCAGGAATTCGCGCGCGTTGTCGCGGCCCTGGCCGATCTTCTCGCCGTTGTAGGCGTACCAGGCGCCGGACTTGTCGACGATCTTGGCATTGACGCCCATGTCGATGATCTCGCCTTCGCGGCTGATGCCCTCGCCGAACAGGATGTCGAACTCGGCCGTCTTGAAGGGCGGGCTGACCTTGTTCTTGACCACCTTGACCTTGGTCTCGTTGCCGATCGCCTCGTCGCCCTTCTTGATGGTGCCGATGCGGCGGATGTCCAGCCGCACCGAGGCGTAGAACTTCAGCGCATTGCCGCCGGTGGTGGTTTCGGGCGAGCCGAACATCACGCCGATCTTCATGCGGATCTGGTTGATGAAGATGACCATGCAGTTGGTCTTCTTGATCGTGGCGGTGAGCTTGCGCAGCGCCTGGCTCATCAGGCGGGCCTGCAGGCCGGGCAGCGAGTCGCCCATCTCGCCTTCGATTTCGGCCTTGGGGGTGAGCGCGGCGACCGAGTCGACGACGATCAGGTCGACCGCACCCGAGCGCACCAGCGAATCGACGATCTCGAGCGCCTGCTCGCCGGTGTCGGGCTGGCTGATCAGCAGGTCGGACAGGTTGACGCCGAGCTTCTGGGCATATTGCACGTCGAGCGCATGCTCGGCATCGACGAAGGCGCAGGTGCCGGCCTGGCGTTGCATCTCGGCGATGACCTGCAGGGTGAGCGTGGTCTTGCCCGAGGATTCAGGACCGTAGATCTCGATCACGCGGCCGCGCGGCAGGCCGCCGACGCCGAGCGCGATGTCCAGGCCCAGCGAGCCGGTGGATACCACCTGGATGTCTTCCAGCGCCTCGCCTTCGCCGAGCCGCATGATCGTGCCCTTGCCGAACTGCTTTTCGATCTGGGCCAGCGCGGCCTGGAGGGCCTTGGCCTTTTCGCTGTTGGCGACCGAGATGCTTGCGCCTTTGACGACTGCGTCCATGTGAGAACTCCTTGAATATCAACGGGTTGCGGGAAATTCATCCCGCTGCTTTTAATTACAGGCTGGATGCTTGAACAGTAGTGTAGGGGCGGATTGATCCAGAAAAATCCAATTTTTGATCAGTTTGCTTTACTATCGACTGTCATGTCCGGCACGCAATTTCCGATCGACCACGACGCCTGGCGCCAGACCCACCTGGGCCGCCTGCTGGGCCACGCGATGCGGCGCTTCGACGAGCGGGTGCTGGCGCTGATGGCGCATGACGCCGGGGCGCCGCTGGCGCTGTCGAACCTCGCGGCGCGCGCGCAGGTGAGCGCCGCCCACATCCACATCACGCGCCATCTGGCGCGCGACGGCTCGCGGCTGACCGAACTGGCCGAGCGGGCCGGCATGACCAAGCAGGCGATGGGCGCCCTGGTCGACCAGTGCGAGGCCTGGGGGCTGGTGCAGCGCGGGCCCGATCCGCTCGATGCCAGGGCGCGGCGGGTGCTGTTCACCACCGACGGCCTGGCCTGGCTCGAGGCCTTCCGCAGCGCCGTGGCGCAGGCCGAGGAGGAATTCCGCGCCAGCGTCGGCAGCGAGATCGCCACCGTGGTAACCATTGGACTCGAGGCGTACACGGCGGCCTAGAATCTGAAGGGGCTTGGCGCGACCAAGTCCAGGAACCCCGCGGAACCGGCTCCGCCGGGCCGCTGGGGTTGCCCCCGGAGAGGGGGTGCAGAGCCACACGAAGTGGGCGAGGCTGGGGGTGAGCCTAGGATGCGAATACTGATTGCAGAAGATGACCAGGTTCTGGCCGATGCCCTGCTGCGCAGCCTGCGCACCTCGGGTTCGGCGGTCGACCACGTCGCGACCGGCTCGCAGGCCGATGCCGCGCTGATGACCAACCGGGAGTTCGACCTGCTGATTCTCGACCTCGGCCTGCCCAACATGCATGGCCTCGAGATCCTCAAGCGGCTGCGCGCCCGCGGCTCGCAGCTGCCGGTGCTGGTGCTGACCGCGGCCGACAGCGTCGAGGAACGGGTCAAGGGCCTGGACTACGGCGCCGACGACTACATGGCCAAGCCCTTCTCGCTGCAGGAACTCGAGGCGCGGGTGCGCGCCCTCACGCGGCGTGGCATGGGCGGCACCAGCAACGCGATCAAGCACGGCCCGCTGGTCTACGACCAGGCCGGCCGGGTCGCGACCTTCGACGGCAAGATGCTCGAGCTGTCGGCGCGCGAGCTCGGTCTGCTCGAGGTGCTGCTGCAGCGCGCCGGACGGCTGGTGAGCAAGGACCAGCTCGTCGAGCGCCTGTGCGAATGGGGCGAGGAGGTGAGCCTCAATGCGATCGAGGTCTACATCCACCGCCTGCGCAAGAAGATCGAGAAGGGGCCGGTGCGCATCGCCACGGTGCGCGGGCTCGGCTATTGCCTCGAAAAGATCCCCTCGTAGCCGGCCCCGCTCCGTCCGGCCAGACGCTTGGTAAAACTCTTTCAGCGCGCGCAGCGCTCTCTCTTCGGCGAGATCCTCGACTGGATGCTCACGCCGCTGCTGCTGCTGGTGCCGGTCAGCATCGGCGTCACCTGGCTGGTGGCGCAGGGCATCGCGAACGCGCCCTTCGACCGGGCGCTGGAATCCAACATCCAGACCCTGGCCCGGCTGGTCGACGCGGACAACGGCCAGATCAAGTTCGTGCTGCCGCAGCCGGCGCGCGAGATCCTCGGCAGCGACGACATCGACCAGGTCTACTACCAGCTGCTCGACGGCCACGGCACGCTGCTGAGCGGCGAGCGCGACGTGCCGTTCCCGGGCACGGACGACCCGCCGGTGCCGGGCGTGGTCTACCTGCGCGACGGCCAGATGCACGGCCGCCAGGTGCGGATCGCCTCGCTCTGGGTCGCCGGCAGCACGCCCGACGCGCCGTTCGCGCTGCTGCAGGTGGCCGAGACCCGCGAGAAGCAGTCGGTGCTGGCCACCGAGATCATCAAGGGCGTGCTGCTGCCGCAATTCGCGATCCTGCCGCTGGCGGTGCTGCTGATCTGGCTGGCGCTGGTGCGAGGCATCAAGCCGCTGTCGGTGGTCGAGGCGCGCATCCGCGAGCGCAAGCCGGGCGACTTGAGCCCGCTGGACGAATCCTCGGTGCCGCTCGAAGTGGTGCCGCTGGTGCTGTCGGTCAACGACCTGCTGAGCAAGCTCAACGACTCGATCGGCACCCAGAAGCGCTTCCTTGCCGACGCCGCGCACCAGCTCAAGACGCCGCTGGCGGGCCTGCGCATGCAGGCCGACCTGGCCCAGCGCGAGGGCGCCAATGCCGACGAACTCAAGCAGTCGCTCAAGCAGATCGGCCGCGCCAGCGTGCGCGCCACGCACACGGTCAACCAGTTGCTGTCGCTGGCCCGCGCGGAGGGCAGCGGCGCCGCCATCGGGCGCCAGCCCTGCGACCTGGCGCGACTCACGATCGAGGTGGTGCGCGAGGCCGTGCCGCGCGCCATCGACAAGCGCATCGACCTGGGCTACGAGGGCGCGGAGGCGGGCTCGCCCGGCGTGGTGTTCGAAGGCAATCCGACGCTGCTGAAGGAGCTGGTGCGCAACCTGGTCGACAACGCGATCAATTACACGCCGTCGGTGCCCGAGCGGCCCGGCGTGATCACCGCGCGGGTGCTGGCCGATCCCTTCGGCCACGTGCTCGTGCTGCAGGTCGAGGACAACGGCCCCGGCATCGCGGCGCACGAGCGCGAGCTGGTGTTCGAGCCCTTCTACCGGGTGCTCGGTAACGAGGCCGACGGCTCCGGCCTGGGGCTGCCGATCGTGCGCGAGATCGCGCGCCAGCACCACGCGATCGTGCGGCTGGAAGACGCGCACCCGGGCCAGCAGCCGCCGGGGACGCTGGTGAGCCTGCGGATCGATGCCAATCCCCACGCCCGGGACCGCGCGGGGTCCTAGGGGGCCCGGTCAGGGTTTGGCGGGCGGCGGATTCTTGCGGATCTGCAGCATCTGCGGCCGGACCTGCTGCTGCAGGCGCTGCGGCTCGGTCTCGCTGAAGCGCGCGGGCTCGGCGCCGAACAGGGCAAACGCGCCGCGGGTCCAGGCGAAATAGCCCAGGTTGGCGACCAGCAGGGCGACCACGACCAGGCGCAGGATCATGGCGGCACGCGCAGCGGGCGGACGCTGACTTCGGCGCTGCTGATGCTCTTGACGCCATCGGCGGTGCGCACCAGCAGCTCGCCGCCCCAGCCGACGCCTTCGCAGTGGCCCTCGGTGCCGTCGCTCAGGCGCACGTCGCGCCCGCGCAGAAGATCGCGCTCGGCGAAGCGGGCCGCGAAGGGCACGAATCCGCGCTCGTTGAAGAGCTGCACGTCGCGCACCAGCGGCTCGACGATCTCGCGCAGCACCTCGCCGGGTGCCGCGGCCGGACGCCATTCCTTCAGCCAGGCCGGCGGCGTGCTCAGGCCAGCGGCTTCGCGCGGGCCGATGTTGATGCCGATGCCGATCACCAGGTAGCGCTCGAGCGCGTCGGGCTGGAGCAGGGCGGTCTCGATCAGGATGCCGCCGAGCTTGCGCTCCTGCACCCAGAGGTCGTTGGGCCACTTGAGCGCCAGGCCGGCGCTGTGCGACGGGTCCAGGCTCTGGGCGACGCTGGCACCAACCGCGAGCGAGAGGCCCGACCAGTCCCGCGGTGCCAGCGACAGGCCGAGCGAGAAGGTCAGCGAGGCGGGTTCCCGGGCGTCCTGCGCGCTCTGCCAGGGCCGGCCGAGCCGGCCGCGCCCGGCAGTCTGGCGCTCGGCCACGAGCAGCACCGCGCCGGTTTCACCATCGCGCGAGCGGCGCATCAGCTCGCTGTTGGTCGAGTCGATTTCGGCCACCACCTCGACGCGCAGGCCGGGCAGCAAGGGTGCCAGGCTCTGCGCGATCTCGTCCTCGAACCAGGGTGCGGCCATGTTCAGCGCTTGTCGGTTTCGGCCTTCTTCTTGCCGGCCTTCTTTTCAGACTTCTTCGAGGACTTCTTGTCGCTCTTCTTGTCCTTCTTCTTGCTTTTCTTCTTCTTGCCCTTCTTGCCCTCGTCGTCGTCCTTGGGCGCCAGCAAGGTCCCGCGGCATTGCTCCGAGCCGCACCAGCACGGGAAATCGGCCTTCAGCTTCTTCGTGTAGGGCTCGTCGATGACCAGGCCGTAGTCGTAGCTGAGCTCTTCGCCGGCGGCGATGTTGCGCAGCGCCTTGATGAAGACGCGGCCATCCTGCTCGTCGGCCTCGCAGCTCGGCTCGCACGAATGATTGATCCAGCGCGAGGCGTTGCCGTCGACGTTGCCGTCGATCACGCGGTCGTCATCGATGTGGAAGTAGAAGGTGTGGTGGGGCTGGGCGGGGTCGTGCGGGTGGCGGCGCAGCGCTTCCTCCCACGAGATGATCTCGCCCTTGTATTCGATGAGCGTTTCGCCTTCCGCAATATCCTGCACGGCAAAGACGCCGTTGCCATGGACGCTGGAACGCCGGGTCTGGATTCGGCGGCCGCCGGAAGTGGGGGATTTGGAGGGCATCGCCGAAGTCTGTTAGTTTGAATATGTACGCATGCGCGTGCGCGTACGCACGCGAGAAGCGCCAGATTGTAAAGAGATGGCCCCCACGCTCCCCACTTCGTGTGGTTCGCTGCCCCCCGAGGGGGCCGCAGGCCGCCTTGGGGCGGCCCGGCCCCCGTGCCCCCCTCGCCCTACGGCAAGGGGAGCGGGGTAGCCAGGGTCTGGTGCGGGCGGGTGAAAAGAATGAATAGGATTCGCAGATGAAAACTTTGGTGATTGCAGAAAAGCCTTCGGTGGCCCAGGACATCGTGCGCGCGCTCACGCCGGTGGCCGGCAAGTTCGACAAGCACGACGAGCACTTCGAGAACGAGAAGTACGTCGTGACGAGCGCCGTCGGCCACCTGGTGGAGATCCAGGCGCCCGAGGAGTTCGACGTCAAGCGCGGCAAATGGAGCTTCGCCAACCTGCCGGTCATCCCGCCGCGCTTCGACCTGAAGCCGGTCGACAAGACCAAGACCCGGCTCAACGCGGTGGTCAAGCAGGCCAAGCGCAAGGACGTGACCCAGCTCGTCAACGCCTGCGACGCGGGGCGCGAGGGCGAGCTGATCTTCCGCCTGATCGAGCAGTACGCCGGCGGCAAGGCGCCGCTGGGCAAGCCGGTCAAGCGCCTGTGGCTGCAATCGATGACGCCGCAGGCGATCCGCGACGGCTTCGATCAGCTGCGCACCGAACAGCAGATGCAGGGCCTGGCCGATGCGGCGCGCTCGCGCTCCGAGGCCGACTGGCTGGTCGGCATCAATGGCACCCGGGCCATGACCGCGTTCAATTCGCGCGACGGCGGCTTCTTCCTGACCACCGTGGGCCGGGTGCAGACGCCGACGCTGTCCGTGGTGGTCGAGCGCGAGGAGAAGATCCGCAAGTTCGTGAGCCGCGACTACTGGGAGGTGCACGGCCGCTTTGCGGCCGAGGCGGGCGAGTATCCGGGCAAGTGGTTCGATCCGAATTGGAAGAAGCCGCCGCCCGGCCCCGATGGCGTGCCCGACCCCGAGCAGCGTGCCGACCGGGTCTGGAACGAGCGCGAGGCGCGCGAGATCGCCGACGCCGCGCGCGGCAAGCCGGCCACGGTCACCGAGGAAAGCAAGCCCACCACCAGCGCCTCGCCGCTGCTGTTCGACCTGACCTCGCTGCAGCGCGAGGCCAACGGCCGCTTCGGCTTCAGCGCCAAGACCACGCTGGCGCTGGCGCAGAGCCTGTACGAACGCCACAAGGCGCTGACCTACCCGCGGACAGACTCGCGCGCGCTGCCCGAGGACTACCTGCCGGTGGTCAAGGACACGATGAAGATGCTGGCCACGAGCGGCATGAAGCATCTCGCGCCCTTCGCCCAGCAGGCGGTCGACAACAACTACGTGAAGCCGTCGAAGCGCATCTTCGACAACGCCAAAGTCAGCGATCACTTCGCAATCATCCCGACCCTGCAGGCCCCGAGCGGCCTGTCCGACGCCGAGCAGAAGCTCTATGACTTCGTGGTGCGCCGCTTCATGTCGGTGTTCTTCCCGAGCGCCGAATATCAGGTCACGACGCGCATCAGCACGGTGGAGCAGGGCGGCAAGAAGTATCCGTTCCGCACCGACGGCAAGGTGCTCGTGAAGGCCGGCTGGCTCGCGATCTGGGGCAAGGAAGCCGAGGACGACGAGAAGGAAGAGGACAAGGACGGCAAGCGCCTGGTGCCGGTCAAGCCCGGCGAAGTGGTGAAGGCCGAATCGGCCGATCCCAAGGGCCTGAAGACCCGGCCGCCGGCGCGCTATTCCGAAGCCACGCTGCTCGGCGCCATGGAAGGCGCGGGCAAGACCATCGACGACGACGAACTGCGCGAGGCGATGCAGGAGAAGGGCCTCGGCACGCCGGCCACGCGGGCGGCCACGATCGAAGGCCTGCTGGCCGAGAAGTACATGATCCGCGAAGGCCGCGAGCTGATCCCGACCGCCAAGGCCTTCCAGCTCATGACGCTCTTGCGCGGGCTCGGCGTGGAGGAGCTCTCCAAGGCCGAACTGACCGGCGAGTGGGAGTACAAGCTGGCGCAGATGGAGCACGGCAAGCTCAGCCGCGAAGCCTTCATGCGCGAGATCGCCGAGATGACGGAACACATCGTCAAGAAGGCCAAGGAATACGACCGCGACACCGTGCCGGGCGACTACGCCACGCTGGCCACACCCTGCCCGAATTGCGGCGGCGTGGTGAAGGAGAACTACCGCCGCTACAGCTGCACCGGCAAGCCGGGCGCTGGCGCAAGCGCCGACGCCCTTCGGCTTGCACAGGACGCCGCCGGCCAAGCCGGCAGCGAACCTTGCGGCTTCTCGTTCGGCAAATCGCCGGCCGGCCGCACCTTCGAAGTGGCCGAGGCCGAGGCGCTGCTGCGCGACAAGCACATCGGCCCGCTGGAAGGCTTCCGCTCCAAGGCCGGCTGGCCGTTCACCTCCGAGATCGTGCTCAAGTTCGACGAGGAAGCGAAGAACTGGAAGCTGGAGTTCGATTTCGGCGACGACAAGAATGCCGAAAGCGGCGAGATCGTCGACTTCAGCCAGCAGGACACAGTGGGGCCATGCCCGGTCTGCGGCGCGCCGGTGTTCGACCACGGCAGCAACTACGTCTGCGAGAAGTCGGTGCCGACCAACGAGCAGCCGACGCCGAGCTGCACCTTCAAGACCGGCAAGATCATCCTGCAGCAGCCGGTGGATCGGGCCCAGGTCGAGAAGCTGCTGGCCACCGGCAAGACCGACCTGCTCGACAAGTTCGTCTCGATGCGCACGCGCCGGCCCTTCAAGGCCTTCCTGGCCTGGAACAAGGACGAGGGCAAGGTGGCGTTCGAGTTCGAGCCGCGCACCAGCAAGTTCCCGCCGCGCAAGACCTTCGCCAAGGCGGCGCCCGCCGCAGCGAAGAAGGCGGCCGCGAAGGCACCGGCGGCGAAGAAGGTGGCGGCCAAGAAAGCTGCGGCACCGAAGGCGCCGCGCAAGCCCGGTGCCGGCCTCAAGCCCAGCGACGCGCTGGCCGCGGTGATCGGCGCCGAACCGGTGGCGCGCACCGAGGTCATCAAGAAGCTGTGGGACTACATCAAGGCCAACGGCCTGCAGGACGCGGCCAACAAGCGCGCCATCAATGCCGATGCCAAGCTCAAGCCGGTGTTCGGCAAGGACCAGGTCACCATGTTCGAGCTGGCCGGCATCGTCGGCAAGCACCTGAGCGCATGAAAGGGATCCGCATGAAGAAACTCGTCGCCGTGGGGTTCGCCGCCGCGCTGTGCCTGCTCGCAGGCTGCGCTTCGCGCGGGCCCGCGGGTGAGGGCGCCACGGCCGCCGGCGGCAGCGGCATCACCGTGTTCGGCACGGTGGACGCCGCGGTCAGCGGCTACAAGAACCGCTAGGGCCTGTTCGCTCTAGCGCCTCAGCAGCGCCTGCCGCAGCAGCCGTGCCGCGCGATTGCGGATGCGTCCCGGCGCGCTGCGCAGCGGCCCCTTGGGGCTGACCTTCGCCGTCGCGCAGGCCCACAGGAAGTCCTGCAGGATGGCGGTGTCGTCCACCGTGTCGGTGGCGCCGTAGGTGTGGAACTCCGGGTGCCACTGGGTCGCGGCGATGTAGCTGCGTCCACGGTCGGCCTTGCGCCGGATGGCTTCGGGAATCCGGTCGGGGATGCTCCAGGCGTCGACCTCGAAGCCGGGCGCGAGATCCTTCACGCCCTGGTGATGGATGCTGTTGACGCGCGCGCTCTCCATGCCCGGATAGAGTTTCGACAGCCTCGAGCCGGGCGTGATGCTGATCTCGTGGTAGTTCTGGTCGTAGGCCACGGCGTCGCGATGCTGCTGGCCGTTGGGATGCTGGGCCTCGATGTCCTGGTACAGCGTGCCGCCGAAGGCCACGTTGATCAGCTGCAAGCCGCGACAGACGCCGAAGATCGGCTTGCCGGCCTGCTCGAAGGCCTCGACCAGCGCCAGGTCGTAGAGGTCGCGGAGACGGTCGCCGACCCAGGCGTCCTTGAGCGGCACCTCGCCGTAGCTGCCGGGCCAGACATCGGCGCCGCCGTGCATCACGACGCCGTCGAGCCATTCGGCGTAGTGCGAGAGCTTGGTGTCGCCGCGCGCGGTCTCGCCGGTCGGGCAGGGCACCATGACGACCATCGCGCCGGCCGACATCAGCCAGTGCGCGATCGACTGCTCGACATACTGCAGCGTCTTGTTGGTGAACAGCGAGCGCGTCGGGTCGGCGTGGGAGAAGCAGGCCGACAAGCCGATCTTGAGTCGTCCGGAAACGGTTTGTGACATCGCGTTCGGGGCTGCGCACGCCGCGTCACCCTCGGTTGAGCTGAAGCGGCCATTGTGGAGCGTTCCGAAGGCTCGTGCATGGCGATGGCAAATCGGCCGCGACATCCGAACACATGCCGCGATAGCATCGTCGGCATCCCCCTCATGACCAGGAGACCACGCATGAAGACCATCAAGGGCCCGGCCATCTTCCTGGCCCAGTTCACCGGCGACGACGCCCCCTTCAACTCGCTGGACGCCATCGCCGGCTGGGCTTCGGGCCTCGGCTACAAGGGGGTGCAGATACCGAGCTGGGACAGCCGCATCTTCGATCTCCGGAAGGCCGCGCAAAGCAAGACCTACTGCGACGAAGTGAAAGGCACCCTGGCCGGCCACGGCCTCGAGATCACCGAGCTGTCGACCCACCTGCAAGGCCAGCTGGTGGCGGTGCATCCGGCCTACGACGCGGGCTTCGACGGCTTCGCGGCGGCCGAGGTCCGCAACGATCCGGTCAAGCGGCAGCAGTGGGCGGTCGAACAGCTGCGCTACGCGGCGCAGGCCTCGGCCCACCTCGGGTTGACCGCGCACGCGACCTTCTCGGGCGCGCTGGCCTGGCCTTACCTCTACGCGTGGCCGCCGCGCCCGGCCGGCCTGATCGAAGAGGCCTTCGACGAGTTGGCGCGGCGCTGGAGGCCGATCCTCGACGCGTTCGACGAGGCCGGCGTGGACGTCTGCTACGAGATCCATCCGGGCGAGGACCTGCACGACGGCGTCACCTACGAGATGTTCCTCGAACGCGTGGGCAACCATCCGCGCGCCTGCCTCCTGTACGACCCGAGCCATTTCGTGCTGCAGCAGCTGAACTATCTGGACTACATCGACCATTACCACGAGCGCATCAAGATCTTCCACGTGAAGGACGCCGAGTTCAATCCCACCGGCAAGCAGGGCGTCTACGGCGGCTTCCAGCCCTGGATCCGCCGGGCCGGACGCTTCCGCTCGCTGGGCGATGGGCAGGTCGATTTCGGCGCCATCTTCTCGAAGCTGGCGGCCTGCGACTTTCCGGGCTGGGCGGTGCTGGAGTGGGAGTGCTGCCTCAAGCACCCCGAGGACGGTGCACGCGAGGGCGCCGAGTTCATCGCCCGCCACATCATCCGCGTGGCCGAGCGCGCCTTCGACGATTTCGCCGCTGGCGGCACCGACACGGCGGGCAACCGGAAGATGCTCGGCCTCGGCTGAGGGCGCCGCCAGGGCCTGTGAACAGGCCCTAGATACCCTCGGGCTTGCGCAGCGTCTGCATGCGATCGACCGCATGCACCTTGACCTTGCGGATCTCCGAGCCCTGCTGCACCGTGAGCTCCACGTCCGCCTCGGCGTCCGGCCGGGTCCAGAGCTGCTTGTAGAAGGCCTCGAGCGTCGAGACCTGCACGCCGTCGATCTCCAGCACCACGTCGCCGGGCTGCAGGCCGGCGGCGAGCGCCGGCCCCGAGCGATCGACGCGCACGATCTCCACATGGCCGCCGCGCTCCGAGGACGAGACGCCGAGCCAGGGCCGCACGCTGGCGCGCGTGCGGCCAGTGGACTGCATCTCGGCCAGCACCGGGCGCAGCAGATCGACCGGCACGAACATGTTCCCCGGCAGGGTGCGATCGGGGCCGGCCGCCTCGAGCACGAACAGGCTGCCGACGCCCAGCAACTCGCCGTTGCGGTTGAAGAGCGAGGCGCCGCTGTGGTTGGCGACCGGCGGGCTGGTGAAGACCGCGGCCTCGATGTGGTACTCCCAGTAGCCCGAGAAAGGGCGTGTCCCGACCAGCCGCGTGAAGCCCACCTCGGTGCCGCTGTTGCTGCCGGTGGCGACCAGCAGCGGCTCCCCGGGCTGCAGGGTCGCGACACCCGCCAGCGGCACCGGCTCGATGCCGCGCAGCGGCACCAGCGGCCGCACCAGCGCGAAGCCGGTGGCGAGGTCATAGGCCACCTGGCGCGCCGGCAGCGTGCGGTCGTCCTGCGTCACGATCTCGATAGTCTCGGCCTCCAGCAGCAGGTAGCCGATGGTGAGGATGAGCCCGTCGGCCCCGATCACCACGCCCGAACCCCAGCGCTGCTGGCCCAGGCTGTCGGCCGAAGTCGCGCCTTCGGTGGCGGCGACCTTCAGCGCGACGACCGCATCACCGGCGCGCCGGAGGGCCTGCACCTGGGCGCTGGACGCGGCGGCAGGGGAAGGGGTCGCCGCAGTCGCCGGCGGCGTGGCCGGCAAGGCCAGAAGCAATGCGGCGGCACCCAGCAGGGAGGCCAGCCGCGTGGGCGTCAGCCATGGGAAACGCGGCAACCGGACAGATGGCGCTGTGACTTGCATGGCCGCGCTCCTTGGAACGGTGGTCCCGCCATGGTGCGCCGCAAGCGCCCCCGTCGCAAGCCCGGCGGCAGGTGGCGCGAAAGCCACCCGCAGCCCTGTCACAGAGATGAAATAGCAACTGTCGTGCCAGATCGGTTAGAATCCGGGGTTCGTTTCGATTTAACGACGAAGCACTTTCGTCACTTGCCGGCTGGCCTGGAATCTCCAGGCCCAACATTGAAAGCCGGCACCCACAGTGTGTTGGAGCGCCAGACCGGGCGCCCAAGATTTGCCACCACTGCCTTCGTACTTTGTTGAAGCGAACAGCGCGCTGTCCGCTCCGGTGGGCGCCATATCCGGCCGGCCTGCGCTCGTTTTATTCAAATTCAATTTCAGCATTCCGCGGCGTCGCGGGGTGCCAAGGCTTTCGATGGACATCATTCAACACAGCATCGCAGTGGGCAAGTACCTTGTCTCGCCGCTCATCAAGGATCTGGACGACGGCCGCTTTGCGGCATCGGTCTCGATCCGATCCGGCCGCGGCAGCGGCACGCACGACCGCGTGATGCGTTTCACGCCCCGTTTTGCCAGCCACGGCGCGGCCGTCCGCTACGCGATCGACCAGGGGTTGGGCTGGATTCGCGAACGCAGCGTCGCGCACACACCTTGCGCCGCTTGATTCCGCATACCGATTTCCTATCCAATTACGACAAACCCATTCAAAAGGTAATTCATGCCCAAGGAAGAACTGATCGAAATGAACGGCGCCGTGACCGAAGTGCTGCCTGACTCGCGCTACCGCGTCACGCTCGACAACGGCCACCAGCTGATCGCCTACAGCGGCGGCAAGATGCGCAAGCACCACATCCGCATCCTGGCCGGCGACAAGGTGTCGCTCGAGCTGTCGCCCTACGACCTGACCAAGGGCCGCATCACGTTCCGGCACCTGGAACGCCGCGGTCCCCCGCCGGTCGGCGGCAACAACTCGCAGCGCCGTTGACCGTCCCCGTGACCGGTCCCGCCACCGATTTCGCCACGCTGCCGCTTTCGCCGCAGGCGCTGGCGAACCTGACGCAGCTCGGCTATCTGCAGATGACGCCGATCCAGGCAGCCAGCCTGCCGGTGGCGCTGCTCGGCAAGGACCTGATCGCGCAAGCCAAGACCGGCAGCGGCAAGACCGCCGCCTTCGCGCTGGCACTGCTGGCCAACCTCAATCCGCGGCGCTTCGCGGTGCAGGCCATGGTCCTGTGCCCGACGCGCGAGCTCGCCGACCAGGTGACGACCGAGATCCGCCGCCTGGCGCGGGCCGAGGAAAACGTCAAGGTGGTCACGCTCTGCGGCGGCGTCGCGCTGCGCGGGCAGCTCGCGAGCCTGGAGCACGGCGCCCACATCGTGGTCGGCACGCCGGGCCGGATCATGGATCACCTCGAACGCGCCAGCCTGGACCTCTCGGCCCTCAACACGCTGGTGCTCGACGAAGCCGACCGCATGCTCGACATGGGCTTCTTCGACGACATCGCCAAGGTCGCGCGGCTGTGCCCCAAGGAGCGCCAGACGCTGCTGTTCTCGGCCACCTACCCCGAAGGCATCGCCAAGCTCAGCGCGCAGTTCATGAAGAACCCGCAGCAGATCACGGTGCAGGCGCAGCACGAGGAAGGCAAGATCCGCCAGCGCTGGTACCAGGTGAAGAACACCGAGCGCCTGCACGCCGTGAGCCTGCTGCTGAGCCACTTCCGGCCGCAGAGCACGCTGGCCTTCTGCAACACCAAGCAGCAGTGCCGCGACCTGGTCCAGGTGCTGCAGGCCCAGGGCTTCAGCGCGCTGGCCCTGTTCGGCGAGCTCGAGCAGCGCGAGCGCGACCAGGTGCTGGTGCAGTTCGCCAACCGCAGCTGCTCGGTGCTGGTGGCGACCGACGTCGCTGCGCGCGGCCTCGACATCGCCGACCTCGAGGCGGTGATCAACGTCGACGTCACGCCTGACTCCGAGATTCACATCCACCGCATCGGCCGCACCGGCCGCGGCGATGCCGAGGGCCTGGCGCTGAACCTGGCCAGCATGGACGAGATGGGCAGCGTCGGCAAGATCGAGCAGCTTCAGGGCCGCGAGTCCGAATGGCATCCGCTGGCCGAGCTCACGGCCGACAGCGCCGCGCCGCTGCAGCCGCCGATGGCCACGCTGCAGATCATCGGCGGCCGCAAGGAGAAGATCCGCGCCGGCGACGTGCTGGGCGCGCTGACCGGCGAGGCCGGCTTCACGAAAGAGCAGGTCGGCAAGATCAACGTCAACGAGTTCTCCACCTACGTGGCGGTCGACCGGCGCATTGCGCGCGAGGCCGTGCACAAGCTTTCCACCGGCCGCGTCAAGGGCAAGACCGTCAAAGTGCGGCTGCTCGACGATGTGGCCTAATCACGTCCTTCGATTTCTTTTTATCCGAGCTTTCCATGCCCAAGAAAATCCGCACCGAGGCAGACCGCATTGCCACCCCCAAGCCCGTTCCGATGCCTGGCTACAACGTCCCCAAGTCGGGTGGCGGCCAGAAGGTCAGCCTGGAGCGCGGCACCGCGACCCGCAGCAAGAAGAACCCGGGCAAGCGGGCCAAGAAGGGCGGCTGATCGCCTCCTCCCGAGCGGGCCGCGCGCCTTGCGCCGTCCCCTCGCCGAAACGCGCCTCCGGGCGCGTTTTTCATGGGCGCCTTGCTGAATCATGTCCGACGACTACCAGATCGACATCCCGCCTTCGTTCTTCGCGGTCTACACGGACGCCAGGCAGCGCCTGGCTGAACCGATCGCGGTGGTGCGCGCGCGCTACGAGGTCTGCGAGGACCTCGCCAACCACCTGGTGCAGCACGCCCAGCTGCTGCACCACGTCGAGGTGCCGTCGGAAGACGAGATCCTGCGGCGCATCCACGACGGCCTGAGTTCGCCCGATGCCGGGGTCTCGGCCGGCGAGGCGTGCTGGATCGTGCTGCGGCTGGCCGAGCTGCTGGGCTGGCCATGCCCGCCGCTCGGCGAGCCGGGCGCAGCGTAGGCCGGCTCAGAGTCCGCTGCGCTGGGCCCGGGCCGCGGTCTTCCGGGGCGCCGGCGCGGCAGCCGCGCTCATCCCGGGAAATGGCGGCAGCGGGCGCTGGGCGACCGCCTTCGCGTCGGCCCACGCCATGCCCAGCCCGCGCAGCACGCAGGCCGCGACTTCGCGACCGTGGTGCGAGGCTGCGCCACCGTGCGCCACCGTGCGCATGGCCTGCGACACGGTGCCGTTGATCAGGTCCATCGCCGCCGTTTCGCCGGGGATCCGAAAGGCCTTCTGCTTCACGCCCAGGCGCAGGTCGGCCAGCGCGTAGTCGCGGATCTCGAGCAGCATTTCCGGCGCGGCGATCGATACGTCCAGCATCATCAGCGCCCACCGCGGGCTCTCCTCGGCCAGCCAGATGTAGCGCTGGACGCCGATGGCCATGCGCTGGGCGCCTTCTTCGACCCCCTGCTGGCTGTCCGTGATGCGGCGGCACAGCGTGTCGGCCAGTAGCAGCGCAACCCCGCTGGCGACCTCTTCCTTGGTTTTGAAGTGGTTGTAGACCGTGGCGGTGGTCATGGCCGCGACGCCCGCGATCTCCTGCATCGTCGCATCGGCGTAGCCGCGGGCGCTGAAGACCTTGATCGCCGCCTGGACCAGCTGGACCCGCGTGCGCTCGCGCTTGAGCAGGCCGGGCTGCGGAGGCCGCCACACACTTTTGGCCAGGTCCTCTGGCAAAGGTGATATTGACGGTAGGCCGAAATTTACGCCATCATCCATTTTTATACATGTGGACCATTTTTGGCCCATTCATTCATTTAAGAGAGTTTGCCATGCCTCTTGATCTCCGCCTTGTTCATCTGGTCTTTGAAGTGCGCAGCGCGCAGGTGGCCCGGTGACCGCGACCAGCAGGCGCTGGCTCATGCGCATCGTGCTGGCGCTCGTGGCGCTGGTCGCGCTCGCCGCGGCGGGGCTGTTCGCCGGCGACCAGCTCGCCCGCCAGAAAATGCAGCGCAAGGTCGAGGTCGCGGTGAAGGGCGTGGCCTTCCGCGACGACGCTGCGGCCGTCGAACGCGGGCGCTACCTCTTCGCCTCGCGCGGCTGCGTCGACTGCCACGGCGCGCATGGCGGCGGCAAGGTGTTCCTCGACGACGGCAAGGGCATGCTCATCAAGGGGCCCAACATCAGCCCCGGCCCTGGCAGCGTCGTGGCCGGCTACACGGCGGCCGACTGGGAGCGCTCGATCCGCCATGGCGTGAATCCCGTGGGCCGGGCGCTGATGGTGATGCCGAGCGAGGACTACAACCGCCTGACCGACGACGACCTGGCCGCGCTGGTCGCGCATTTGCGCCACATGGCGCCCGCGACCGGCGGCGGCCCTGTGGTCGCCCTGCCGCTGCCGGTGCGGGCCTTCTACGGCTTCGGCCTGATGCAGGATGCCGCGGCCAAGATCGACCACACGCGTCCGTCCGAGCCGCCGGTGCCCGAAGGCGTGACGCTCAAGCACGGCGCCTATGTCGCGAACATGTGCCTGGGCTGCCACGGCGAGAAGCTCAACGGCGGCAAGATCCCCGGCGGCCCGCCCGATTGGCCGGCCGCAGCCAATCTCACGCCCGGCGAGGGCACGGCCATGGCGCGCTATGCCGACGCGCAGGCCTTCCAGAAGCTGTTCAAGAGCGGCAGCCGCCCCGACGGCACGCCCGTGCAGGTGATGCCCTTCGGATCGCTGCGCGAGATGAGCGACGTGGACGTGCGGGCGCTGTTCCTGTACTTGAAGAGCCTGCCGCCGAGCCCCCACGGCTAGGGGGCGCCGAAGCGCTTGCCACGTCGGCCCGTCCGGGCGGGGGTGCAGCAGCTAAGAGAAAACGATAGCAGCGCATCCCGGCGCAGGCCGACTACGATGCGTTGCATCGACCCGATGGAGCCTGGCCATGAGCAACGAACTGCGCAACAAGCTGCACGAACTGCAGGAGCTGTCGACCAATGCCCCCGATGCCTCGACAGGCGCCATCATCGAGGCGCTGCGGCTGCAGACCGCGATCCTCAACGAACGGCTGTTCTGCATCGAACTGCAGCTCAACGAGCTGACCAAGCGCACCGACCCGGCCTGAAGGGCGGTGTTCAAGCCAGGAACACCGCGGAACCGGCTCCGCCGGGCCGCTGGTGTTGCCCCCGGTAGGGGGTGGGAGGGCTACACGCAGTGAGCGCGACCTGGGGGCGAGCCAAGTTCAGCCATTCGGCCGCTTCCTACAACGGCCGCGATCGGCTACCTTTACGCTAACCGACGTATCGAGGAGCGATCGTGAACCGAAAGAATCTGGCCGCCTGTACCGGCCTTTCCCTCCTGGTCGGTTTCGCGGCCGCCACCGCGGGCTACGCGGCCCTGCACCTGCGGGCGTCGAACCGGCTGGCACGACGGGCCCATCCGTTCGAGCGCTGCGCCGAGCCGGAGGGTGCGCGCCTGCTGGTGGTCGGCGACAGCACGGCGGGAGGCGCCGGCGCCAGCGACCCGGACCGCAGCCTGCCGGGCCTGCTGTCGCGTGCCAACCCGTCGCTGACCGTGGTCAACAGGGCCATGCCGGCGGCGCGCTACGAGGACATCCTGACGCAGCTCGACGGCGACGAGCGCTTCGACGCGGTGCTGATCCTCGGCGGCGCCGACGACGTGCTCCGCGCCACGCGCGACGCCGCCTTGCGCGACAGCGTCCGGCGCGTGGCGCAACGCGCGCGGGTGCGCTCGGAGATGGTGGTCTTCATGCCGCCCGGCAACCTCGGCAACCTGCGCTTCTTCCTGCCGCCCTGGAACTGGTGGATGACCTACCGGACGCGCCGGCTCCAGGCCATCGTCGCCGAGGTGGCCGAAGCCAACGGCGCGCGCCATGTGTCGCTCTTCATGGAACGCGAGGACGATCCTTTCGCGCGCCATCCGGGACGCCTCAGCGCCCGCGACGGCCTGCATCCGAACGACGCCGGCTACGAACTCTGGCAACGCGAGCTCGAGACCCAGGCGCAACTGTCGGCCAGGCTCAGGAAAATCGGCCGCAGCGCCGCGGTGCGTGGTCCGGTGATCTGATCCGGCGGCGCTTTCAGCGCCCCACCGCGAACACCGGCTGCACCTGCCACCAGGCCGGC
This sequence comes from Variovorax sp. P2_H12, assembly GCF_056403395.1. Lineage (NCBI taxonomy): Bacteria > Pseudomonadati > Pseudomonadota > Betaproteobacteria > Burkholderiales > Comamonadaceae > Variovorax > Variovorax sp. P2_H12. The sequence continues at coordinate 156,439 of NZ_JBFUFO010000004.1, forward strand.
AACAGTGCGCGGATCTCCTGCCGCGCGAAACGGTCGTCCAGCAGGTAGAGCACGCCCGCATCGGTCTCGCTGCGAATCACCCGACCGGCCGCCTGCACCACCTTCTGCAGGCCCGGATAAACGTAGGTGTACTCGTAGCCGTCGCCGAACATCGCGTCCATGCGCTCGCGCATCACCTCGTTCGGCTCGTTGTGCTGCGGCAGGCCCAGGCTGGCGACGAAGGCGCCGACCAGGCGGTCGCCAGGCAGGTCGACGCCTTCGCCGAAGGCGCCGCCGAGCACCGCGAAGCCGACCCCCTGGCCGCCCGGCGCGAAGCGCGCCAGGAAGGCATCGCGCTCGGCTTCGCGCATGCCGCGCGACTGGCTCCAGGCCGGCACGGCCGGGTGCCGCGCCGCAAAGGCGGCCGAGGCGCTGGCCAGGTAGTCGAAGCTGCTGAAGAAAGCCAGGTAGTTGCCCGGGCGCTGCGCGAACTGCGCCGCGATGAGGTCGACGAGCGCATCCAGCGACCGGTCGCGGTCGCGAAAGCGCGTCGACAGGTCCATCGCCACCCGCACCGTGAGCTGCTCGCTGCGAAAGGGCGAGCCGACGTCCAGCGTCGCCGTGTCCTCGGGCAGGCCCAGCGTGTCGCGGTAGAAGGAAAAGGGCGCCAGCGTGCCCGAGAAGCAGGCGGCCGAGACGGCATCGGCGAAACGGCTCTGGAGGAAGGGAGCGGGCACCAGGTTGCGGATCGCCAGGCCCCGCACACCGTCCACGCCCAGCGTCGCCTCGAAGACCGAGTGCTTGCCGAAGCTGTCGGCCAGCCGGGCGAACTGGAGCAGGTCGAAGAAGCACTGGTGCAGCGCGCCCGGCGGCTCGTCGGGGCGCGCCGTGAAGTGCTCGGCCATGAGCGAGACCGCCTCCTGCAGCGCCCGCGCGAAGCGCTCGGGGATCTGGTCATGGGGCTGATAGGCGGCGACCTGCTCGCGTTGCAGCAAGCGCCATTCGCGCTCCAGGTTGCCCAGCGATTTCCGGATCGTCGGCGGCGCCTTGGCCCGCACCGCCTCGAGCGCCGGCGCCTCGAGCTGGGCCGAGTACATGCCGCGAGCGCGGTCCAGCAGGTTGTGCGCCTCGTCGACCAGCAGGGCGACGCGCCATTCCTCGTCCTTCGTGAGCGCATAGAGAAATGCACTGCCATCGAAATAGTAGTTGTAGTCGCCCACCACCACGTCGCTCCAGCGCACCAGCTCCTGCGCCAGGAAGTAGGGGCAGACCTGGTGCGTGAGCGCGATGCCGCGCAGCGCGTCGCGGTCGAGCCAGGCGGCCTGCACGGCTTCGCTGCGGGCGGAGGGCAGGCGGTCGTAGAAGCCCCGTGCCCGCGGGCAGTCGTCGCCGTTGCAGGCCCGCCCGGGGTACTCGCAGACCTTCTCGCGCGCCGTCAGTTCCAGCACGCGCAACGGGACGCGCCCGCGGTCCAGGGTGTGCAGCGCGCCCAGCGCGACCGCGCGGCCCGAGGTCTTCGCGGTCAGGAAGAAGATCTTGTCGAGCTTCTGCCCCGGCCGCGCCTTGAGCAGCGGGAACAACGTGGCGACGGTCTTGCCGATTCCGGTGGGCGCCTGGGCGAGCAGGTGGCGGCCCGACGTCGCCGAGCGGTAGACGGACTCGGCCAACTCGCGCTGGCCCGACCGGAACTCGCCGTGCGGGAAGCTCAGCGCGCCGAGTGCGGCGTCGATGCCCGCGCGGTGGCTCGCCTCCTGTTCGGCCCAGGCGAGGTAGCGGCCGCAGAGCCTCTCGAAGTGTTGGCGCAGGTCGTCGCGCGTGGCTGATTCCTCGAGCACCGCTTCCTTCTCGGTGCCGAGGTCGAGGTAGACCAGGGCCACGTCGAGCGCGGGCAGCGCATCGCGCTCGCACAGCATCCACGCGTAGCTGCGGGCCTGAGCCCAATGGAGCGCGCGATGGTTGGCCTTGATGCGATCGAAATCGCCGCGGTAGGTCTTGATCTCCTCCACCCGCCGCCGCCGCGGGTCGTAGCCGTCGACGCGGCCGCGCACCAGCAGGGGGCCGAAACGCGACGACAGCCCGACTTCGCTTTCGTAGTCCAGCCCGCGCCGGGATTGCACCAGCCGGTGGCCGGCCTGGCCCTCCTGGGCGCTGGGCGCGGGCACGAAGCGCAGATCGAGATCGCCGGCCTTGGCGGCGAAGGCGCACAGCGTGCGGACGGAGACCGTGAGCGACGCGGCGGGCGAGGTGGGAGGGAGGGCGGCCATGGGGCTGGATGAATATACAGCGCCATGGCCGGCATGACGTGATCGGTCACGGGGAGCGTGGGCGCGATGTAGCAAGCGACAGAGGTGCGCCGCGTCCTTCCCTTATGCTGCGCATCGATCCCTCGGCTTACAGCACCCATCCCATGAAAATCCAGAAAGACTCCGTCGTCACCCTCCGCTTCAAGGTCGCGGACGCCACCACCCAGAAGCTGATCGAAGAGAGCAGCGACCCGATGGTGTATCTGCACGGCGGCTACGACAACACCTTCCCCAAGATCGAGGCCGCACTCGACGGCAAGGAGGCGGGCTTCCAGACCACGCTGAACCTGCAGCCCGAGGACGCCTTCGGTGTCCGCGACGAATCGCTGGTGCGCACCATTCCCAAAAGCGAGTTCCCGCCCGGCGTCAAGGTGGGCGGGCAGCTCGAAGGCCGCAACGACCAGGGCGAGCCCCAGGTCTTCACCGTCATGAAGATCAAGGGCCCCCAGGTGATCCTCGACGGCAACCACCCGCTCGCGGGCAAGGCGCTGAAGTTCAGCGTGACCGTGACCGGCGTGCGCGCCGCTACCGGGGAAGAGATCGCTCATCGCCATGTGCATGGCGATCACGGGCACCAGCACTGAGCGGGCGGGTGGCCGCCCGCGCCACGGCCGCTCCGAGCTCCTTCAGCAACGCGTTTTCGACCAGCACCAGGCGCGCGAAGCTCTGCAGGTCCGCATCCGTGGGCCCCGGGCCTTCGCCCTGCAGCTGCTGGCGAAAGGCCACGACGATTCGCTCCTGCGCCAGATGGCGCGTGTCGGTCGCGCTGGCCGCGGCGCGCCTCAGGGTGTTCACTTCAGCATCGAACGAGGGGTCCATTCAAGTGTCGGTCCGAGTGGAACAAGCCGGCGATTCTCCGGACGCCTTGGCGGACGGCATGTAGGCCGGCAACGCGCATTGACCGGCGCCTGCGCCCCTCTCCGGTCGTCCCATCGCCCGCGCCACAGCGTCCCATGGCCGGGCCTTTCGCGACGGCGCGGCAACCCCATATGCCAGGGATCCGCCCGCTTGCAGGCCCACACGAAAGCGCCACCATGAACTCCAGCCCCATCGTCCAGATCAAGGCCCTCGGCTTCCCGTGGGAGACGATCGACCCCTTCCTGTTCTGCGTCTATCACGACGATGCCTACCCGCAGGCCAATGCGCAGATGGGCCCGGACGCCCCGCTCGCGGGCCGCGACCTGGGCCAGGACTTCAGCCGCAAGGACGGCTGGAGCATGTACCACGGCCATCCCGTGCCCGGCTTCCCGGGACATCCGCACCGCGGCTTCGAGACCGTGACCATCGTGCGCAAGGGCCTGATCGACCATTCCGATTCGCTCGGCGCGGCCGCGCGCTTCGGTGGCGGCGACGTCCAGTGGCTCACGGCCGGCAAGGGCATCGTGCATGCCGAGATGTTCCCGCTGCTCGATGCGACGGCGCCCAATCCGCTGGAGCTGTTCCAGATCTGGCTCAACCTGCCGGCGCGCAGCAAGATGGCCGAGCCGCATTTCACGATGTTCTGGGCCGAGGACATCCCGGGCTTCACCGCCGCCGACGCCGAGGGTCGCAAGACCGAGGTCGCGAGCATCGCGGGGCGGATCGCGCCGATCGACGGCGAGCCCGGTGCCGGCGGCCCGCTGGCGCCGCCGCCCGACTCCTGGGCGTCGCAACCTGACGCGGACGTCGCCATCTGGACGATCCGCATGGCGCCTCACGCACGCTGGACGCTGCCGGCGGCCAGCGGCGAGGGCACGCGCCGCAGCCTCTACTTCTTCAAGGGTCGCTCGGTCGCGGTCGCGGGAGAGCCGATCGACGGCCACGCGGCGATCGAACTGCGCGCCGACGCTGCGGTCGAGCTGGTCAATGGCGACGCGCCGGGCGAATTCCTGGTGCTGCAGGGTCGCCCGATCGGCGAGCCGGTGATGCAGTACGGCCCCTTCGTGATGAACACCCAGGCCGAGATCGCGCAGACCATGGCCGACTACCGCCGCACCCAGTTCGGCGGCTGGCCCTGGCCGGACACGGCGCCGGTGCACGGGCGCGACCCGGCCCGCTTCGCGCGGCATCCGGGCGGGCACGAAGAACGGCCTGAAGGCGTGGCCGAGCCCGTCAATCGAGCTTGACGTTCGCCTGCTTGATGACCGCGCCCCACATCGCGCGGTCCGCATTGATGAAGGCGGTGAATTCGGCCGGGGTGTTGCAGCGCAGCTCCCCGCCGTACTGCCGCCATTTCTCGCCCAGCTCCTTCGACTCGCAAGCCTTCTTCATCGCGGCGCTGAGCTTGTCGATGATCGGCTTCGGCGTGCCCGCAGGCGCGAGCAGGCCCTGCCAGGCGATCGGCGCGTAGTCCGGCAGGCCTGATTCGGCGAAGGTCGGCACGTCCGGGAAGCTCGGGTGGCGCGCCTTGCCGGTGATGGCCAGCAGCTTGAGCTTGCCCGCCCGGATGTTCCCGGCTGCGGCGGGCAGGCCGTCGAACATCAGCTGCACCTGGCCCGCGATGAGATCGGTGTAGGGGCTGTTGCTGTTGTAGGGCACGAGGTTGGTCTTCACGCCCGCCGCGTTGTTGAACCACACGCCCGACAGGTGCGAATAGCTGCCGATGCCGGCGGTCGCAACCGTCACCGATTCGGGCTTGGCCTTGAGTTCGGCGATGAGAGCGGCGGCGTCCTTGGCCGGCAGCGCCGGGTTGGCGATGAGCCCGGTGTTGAGCACGCCCATCAGGCTGATGGGCGCGAAGTCCTTCTCGGCATTGAAAGGCAGCTTGGCATAGAGATGCGGCACGACCGACAACGAGCTGGTGGTGCCGATATAGAGCGAGTAGCCGTCGGCCGGGGCCTTGGCCGCAGCCTCGGTGCCGATGATGTTCGACGCGCCCGGCCGGTTCTCGACGAAGAAGGATTGCCCCAACACCTTGGTCAGTTCCGCCGCGATCTCGCGCGCATTCGCGTCCGGCCCGCTGCCCGCCGGGAAGGGGGCAATGATCCGCACGGGCCTGGCCGGGTAGTCCTGCGCGTTCGCCGCGAAGGCCGCCAGGACCAGTGCGACCGACGCCAGCAGGCGCACGGCGGGGACTTGTCTCTCGCTCATCGATGTCTCCATGTTTGTCTCCATGTGAAAGCGCGTGCGGTTCGCACACGGCACGATCATACAAAAACATGGCAGATTGTCAAAATACGATAATAGAGATATTATTTCTTCGACATCGACGCGGAAATCCCTTTCGCGTTATCGAGGAGAGACACTTGGCGATGACCCCTTCCACCCCACCCGCGGCCGACGGCCTGGCGCTTCAGTTCAGTCACTTCGGCTTCTACGTGCGCGATCTGGCGCGAATGGCCGGTTTCTACAAGGACGCGCTGCGCTTCACGCAGACCGATGCGGGCGACCTGGGCACGGTGCAGCTCGTGTTCCTGAGCCGCGACCCGGCCGAGCACCACCAGATCGTGCTGGCGACCGGTCGGCCGGCGGACATGCCCTTCAACGTCATCAACCAGATCTCGTTCCGCGTACCCGACCTGGCGACGCTGCGGCGCTTTCATGAGCGGCTGGTGGCGCATGGCGCGCGGGACTTGAATGCGGTCACGCACGGCAACGCCATCTCCATCTACTGCCGCGACCCGGAGGGCAACCGGCTCGAACTCTTCGTCGACACGCCGTGGTACTGCGAGCAGCCGCTGCGCGAACCGATCGACCTGGCCCGGCCGGACGAAGAGATCCTGGCGCGTGCCGAGGCCATCGCGAAACGGCTGCCCAAGTTCATGAGTCGCGCCGAATGGCAGGCCGGCGTGGCGCGCCGCATGCAGGAAGACCAGCGTGGCTGAGCGCGAGGACGCGCCGTTCGACGTGGCCATCGTCGGCTTCGGCCCGACCGGCGCGACCCTGGCCAACCTGCTCGGCAGCGCGGGCCTTTCGGTGCTGGTGGTCGAGAAGGAGGCGGAGGTCTACCCGATGCCGCGCGCCATCCATTTCGACGGCGAGGTGATGCGCATCTTCCAGAGCATCGGGCTGCGCGAGCAGGTGCTGGCGATTTCGAGGCCGGGCGCGCACGGCATGCACTTCGTCAACGGCGCGGGCGAGACCATGCTGATCCGTGGCGGCACGGCGGCGCTGGGGCCGCACGGCTGCGCCAACAACTATTACTTCCACCAGCCCGAACTCGAAGCCCTGCTGCGCCGGGGCGCCGCGCGCTTCGGCAACGTGTCGGTGCGCCTGCGGCACGAACTGGCCGGCGTCGCGCAGGACGGCGAGGGCGCCACGCTGTCGGTGCGCGACCTCGCGAGCGGCCGGCTCGGCGAGTTCAGGGCCCGCTACGTGATCGGCTGCGACGGCGCGCGTTCGCCGGTGCGCGCGAGCATGGGCGCGCCGATGGTGGACCTGGGCTTGCGCCAGCCCTGGCTGGTGTTCGACGTAGTGCTGCAGCGCGAAGTCGACCTGCCCGACCACACCGTGCAGCACTGCGACCCGGCACGGCCGATGACTTATTGCAACGTGACCGGCGCGCGCCGGCGCTGGGAAATCATGGTGCTGCCCGAGGACGACCGCGCGGCCCTGGTCGAGCCCGACAACCTGTGGCGCATGGTCTCGCGCTGGGTGAAGCCCGGGGACGCCCGGCTGGAACGCGCGGTGATCTACACCTTCCATTCGGTCATCGCCGAAGGCTGGCGCCAGGGCCGCCTGCTGCTGGCCGGCGACGCCTGCCACCAGACGCCGCCCTTCCTGGGCCAGGGCATGTGCGCCGGCATCCGCGACGCGGCCAACCTGGCCTGGAAGCTCGAAGCCGTGCTGCGCGGCCGGGCGCCGGACAGCGTGCTCGACACCTACGAGAGCGAGCGGGCGCCGCACGTGCGCTCGCTGATCGAACTCGCAGTGCGGCTCGGCGACCTGATCCAGACCACCGACCCGGCGCTCGCGCGGGAGCGCGACGCGAAATTCCGCGCGGGCCAGCCCGAGGTCTTCGAGCTGCCCGCGCAATTGCTGGGCGAAGGTGCCTTCGACGCGCAACAGGGTGCGCCCGCAGGCCGGCCCTTTCCGCAGCCGCGGCTGGCGGACGGCCGCCTCCTCGACGAGCTGCTGGGCCGCCGCATGGCGGTGATCGGACGCAATGGCACCATCTCCGGCGTCTCGGCCGCGACGGCCGAGCGCTGGCGTCGCGCCGGCGCCCTCGTGATCGACCGGCCCGACGCCGGTCTCGCCGAATGGCTGGACGCCCACCACGCCGATGCGGTCGTGCTGCGCCCCGACCGATATATCGTCGGGGTCGCGCGCACGGCGGGGGATCTGGAACGCATCTCACAACATATGCCGGTCGCGCCATGAACCAACGAGGAAGGAATCGGCGTGTCGGAAAAATCAATGTCCAGCCTGGGACGCATGCTGGGTGTGCTCGACCTGTTCGACGACACGCGGCTCACGCGCACGGCGGAGGACATCGCGGCGGCGATGGAAGTCTCGCTGCCCACGGGCTACCGCTACGTGCGCACGCTGCTGGAGGCGGGGCTGCTGCAGCGGGTGGAGAACTCGCACTACACGCTAGGGCCGCGCATCATCCTGCTCGACCACTACATCCGCAAGGCCGATCCGGTGCTGCGCGAGGGCATTCCCGTGATGCGCGAACTGGTGGAAAAGACGGGCTTCGACTGCGTCACCTCCGGCCTCTTCGGCACGCAGGTGCTCGACACGCACCGCGAGATGGGCGGCGCGCCGGCCACGCTGGCCTACGGGCGCGGGCGCCCGAGGCCGCTGTTCCAGGGCGGGGCGCCGAAGGTGCTGCTGGCGGCCTTCGCGCCCGCGCAACTGCGCAAGGTCTTCGACGCGCGGCACGAGGAGGCCGTGCGCTGCGGCCTGCCGGCCGAGTGGAGCGAATTCCGCAAGTACTACGCAGCCATCCGCAAGGCGGGCCACTACGTGTCGGTGGGCGAGCTGGAGCCACAGCTCGCGGCCGTCGCGGCACCGATCCTCAAGAGCGACGGCAGCGCATGGGCGGCGCTTTCGCTCGTTCTCGACACCTCGCGGCTCGCGATCGTCGACACACGCAAGCTGGTCCAGCTGGTCACCGAGGGCGCTGCCCGGATCGGGGGGCGGCTGGCCTGAACGATTTCCTTTTTCCACCACTTCACTTCACAGGCACACCATGAAGCTCATCAGTTATCAATACAACGGCCAGGACGGCTACGGCGCCGTGCAGGGCGACCGCGTCGTCGAACTGCGCAGCGTGTTCGGCACGCGCGCGCCCGACCTCAAGGCCCTGATCGCCGCCGACCTGCTGGCCGAAGCCGCGAGCGCCGTCCAGGCCGCGAAGGCGACCCTGCCGTTGAGCGAAGTGACGTTGCTGCCCGTGATCCCGAACCCCGGAAAGATCGTCTGCGTGGGCCTCAACTACGGCGAGCACGTGCGCGAGACGGGCCGCGAGATCACCGAGAAGCCGACGCTCTTCCTGCGCGTCGCCGAATCGCAGGTGGCGCACGGCGAGGACATCGTGCTGCCGCCGGAGTCGTCGCGGCTGGACTACGAGGGCGAGATCGCCATCGTGATCGGCCAGGGCGGCCGCCGCATTTCGGAGGCCGATGCGTGGGAGCACATCGCCGGCTACGCCTGCTACAACGACGGCAGCATCCGCGACTGGCAGACCGCCACGCCGCAATGGACGGCCGGCAAGAATTTCTGGCGTACCGGCGGCTTCGGCCCATGGATGGTCACGCGCGACGAGATCGCGGACAACCAGGAGATGACGCTGGTCACGCGCCTGAACGGCCAGGAGATGCAGCGCACGACGACGGACAAGCTGATCCACAGCATCCCGCGCCAGATCGCGCACATCTCCGCCTTCATGCCGCTCGCTCCCGGCGACGTGATCGTGACCGGCACGCCGGGCGGCGTCGGCGCCAAGCGCACGCCGCCGGTGTGGATGAAGGCCGGCGACGTGGTGGAGGTGGAAGTCGACGCCATCGGCGTGCTGCGCAACGGCGTGCGAGCCGAATAGGCACCCGGCCGCTTCAGCTCTCCTGGCGCTGCGCGGCCATCTCGCGAATCAGGTCCCACACGCGCTGCGCCAGCGGCGCCGGCGCGCGGTTGCGGCGGTGCACCAGCATGATCGAGCGCTGCACCCTGGGCAGGAGCGGACGCATCACCAGGACCGGCAGACCGGTCGGCGGCACCGCCAGCGCCGGCATCACGCTGATGCCGATGCCCTGCTCGACCATGCGGAAGGCGGTGGTCGGATGGCCCACCTGCTGGCGCACCTCGCAGTGCACGCCGTGCCGCGCCAGCGCCCCGTCGATCAGGCGCCGGCTGCCCGAGGCGTGGTCGAGCAGCACCAGCGCCTCGCCCTCGAGCGCCGACCAGCGCAGCGAGCGCCTGGCCGCCAGCGGATGGCCCGGAGGCATCACGAGGCAGAAGGGATCGTCGAGGATGGGCTCGCAGTGCAGGTCGTCGGTGTCGGGCGGCTCGACCACCACGCCGAAGTCGACTTCGCCGGCACGCACGCTGTCGAGCACGTCCTGCTGGATGCGGTCGAGCAGCACGAACTCGATCTCGGGCTCGCGCCGCGCGCATTCGGCGATGCAGGCCGGCATCAGGTTGGCCGACAGCGTCGGGCTGCTGGCCACCCGCACCTTGCCGCGTCGCGCGCCGGCCATGCCATGGACCTCGGCCAGTGCCTGGTCGAGTTCATCGAGCAACCGCGCCAGCCGCACTGACAGCGACTGGCCGGCCTCGGTCAGCACCACCTCGCGCGTCGTGCGGTCGAGCAGCTTCAGGCCCAGCTGGGCTTCGAGCTCGTGGATCGAGCGGCTGACCGCCGGCTGCGACAGGCCGATCTGGTCGCCGGCGCGGCTGAAATTGCGGCCATCGGCGATGGCGCGGAAGACGCGCAACTGGCGCAGGCTCACATTCATGCGATGGAATGATATATCTATCAGATAAATCCATTTCTCTTTTGAATGATGGCCGGGTCCAATCGGCCCCATGGCACGTTCACGCTACCTCCCCGACAACTTCACGCTGGCCCTGGTCGCCACCGTCACGCTGGCCAGCCTGTGGCCGGCGAGCGGCGCCACCGCCCATTTCTTCGAGCGCCTGACCACGGTCGCGATCGGCCTGCTGTTCTTCCTGCACGGCGCCAAGCTGTCGCGCGAGGCCATCATGGGCGGCATCACGCACTGGCGGCTGCACCTGCTGGTGTTCGCCGCCACCTTCGTGATGTTTCCGCTGCTGGGGCTCGCGCTCAAGCCGGTGCTGACGCCGCTGGTCACGCCCGAGCTCTACACCGGCGTGCTGTTCCTGTGCGTGCTCCCGGCCACGGTGCAATCGGCCATCGCCTTCACCTCGATGGCACGCGGCAACATCCCGGCGGCCGTCTGCAGCGCCTCCGCGTCGACGCTGCTCGGCGTCTTCGTCACGCCGCTGCTGGTCAACCTGATCGTGGTGCAGCATGGCGCCGCCGGCGCCTCGCTCGACGCCATCGGGCGCATCCTGCTGCAGTTGATGGTGCCGTTCATGGCCGGCCACCTGCTGCGGCCCTGGATCGGCGGCTGGATCAAGCGCCGCGGCTCGGTGCTGACCCTGGTCGACCGCGGCGCGATCCTGCTGGTGGTCTACACCGCCTTCAGCGCGGCCGTGATCGAAGGCCTGTGGAAGCAGGTGCCGATGTCCGCATTGGCGGGCCTGCTGGCGGTCTGCGCGGTGCTGCTGGCGCTCGCGCTGTGCATCACGACCTGGGCCAGCCGCGCACTGGGCTTCGACAAGGCCGACGAGATCACGATCGTGTTCTGCGGCTCCAAGAAGAGCCTGGCCAGCGGCATCCCGATGGCCCAGGTGCTGTTCGCCTCGCATGCGGTCGGCGCCATCGTGCTGCCGCTGATGCTGTTCCACCAGATGCAGCTGATGGTCTGCGCGGTGCTCGCGCAGCGCTATGCGCGCCGCAAGGCCGAGACGGAAGGGCGGCTGACCGAGACAAAACGCCCGGCCTGACACGGCTCGACGCCAGGGATACCGCGGAACCGGCTTCGCCGGGCCGCCGGTATCGCCCCCTGAAGGGGGAGGCGCCGCAGGCGCTTCGGGGGTGATTTCTACCGCGGTGCATCGCCCTTGCGGTACTCGGACGTGATTTCGTCGAGCCGCTGCTTGAGCCCGGCGTCGAGCTTGTACTCGGCCGCGGCCAGCGTCGCGTCGAGCTGCTCGGGCCGGCTGGCGCCGAGCAGCGGCGCCGTGATCAGCGGATTCGCCATCACCCAGGCCACCGCCAGCGTGGCGATCGGCACGCCGGCCTCCTCGGCCAGCTGGTGCAGTTGCGCGACCGTGGCAAAGCTGCGCTCGTTCCAGTAGCGGTCCTGGTACATGCCGCCGGCGGTGCCCAGCGTGAATCGCGTGTTCTCCCCGGGCTTGGCCTCGGGCTTGTACTTGCCGGTCAGCAGGCCGCCCGCGAGCGGGTTGTAGGGGATCACGCCCAGGCCCTCCTCGCCGGCCAATGGCAGCAGCTCGCGCTCGATCTCGCGGAACAGCAGGCTGTAGCGCGGCTGCACCGAGACCAGCCGCGTGAGCTTGTGCAGCTCGGCCCGGCCGATCGCGCGCGCCAGCCGGTAGGCCAGGAAGTTCGACACGCCGATGTAGCGCGCCCGCCCCGAGCGGACGATCACGTCGAGCGCCTCGAGGCTCTCGTCGAGCGGCGTCTCGCGGTCGTCGGAGTGCAGCTGGTAGAGGTCGACATGGTCGGTCTGCAGCCGCTTGAGCGAGGCGTCGATGGCGTCGAGCAGATGCTTGCGCGAGGCGCCCTGGTCCCAGGGGTTCGGGCCGACCTTGCCGACCGCCTTGGTGGCGACGATGAAGTCGCCGCGCCGGCTCGCGCCCTTGGCGCGCAGCCAGCGGCCGACGATCTCCTCGGTGCGGCCGGTGGTCTCCACCGTGCCGCCGAGCGGATAGACGTCGGCGGTGTCGAGGAAGTTGATGCCGCCCTCGGTCGCGCGGTCGAGGATCCGGTGCGACACCGCCTCGTCGGTCTGCAGGCCGAAGGTCATGGTGCCGAGCGCGAGCCGCGACACGGTGAGGCCGGTGCGGCCGAGACGGGTGGTGGGGATGCTCATGGGAAGGCTCCGTACGCTGCTGGGCAGTCGATCATCATAGTCAGCGGCTTCAGCGGTAGCTCGCCAGGTGGATGCTGGTCTCGGTGCTCCGGATGCCCTTCAGCAGCCGGATCCGCTCCAGCACCTTCGACAGCTCCGCCATCGAGGCAGCGCGCAGTTCGGCCAGCAGGTCCCAGCGGCCATTGGTGTCGTGGAGCGCAGCCACCCCGGGCTCGCCGAGCAGGCTGGCGATCACCAGGCGGGTCTGGTTGCCCTCGACCAGGATGCCCATCCAGGCACGGATCTCGTCGCTGCGGCTCTCGGGCCGAAGCTGCACCGCGTAGCCGACGATCACGCCGCCGTCCTCGAGCTTGCGCAGGCGATTGGTCACCGTGCCGCGCGAGACCCCGAGCTTCTGCGCCAGCGTGGCCGCGGGCAGGCGCGCATCGTGGCGCAGCAGCGCGATCAGGCGATGGTCGAGGGTGTCGATGTCCATGGCGTCAATGGTCCCACATGACGCTGCGGGGCAGGGCTCAGCCTTCGCCTTGCTGAGCCGCAAGCGCCAGGTAGCGCATGGCGGTCTCGGGCGCCAGGGCGCGGCGAGCGGCTTGCGCCTCTGCCGGGGTCAGCGGCTCCAGCAGCTCGACCTGCCCGGCCACGAGCGTGGCGATCGGAACGCCATCGCGAAACAGCACGCACGAGCCGGCCACGCGCGCCACGCGCGGACCCGGCACGACCGAGCCGAGCAGGTTGGCGGGATCCGCGGCCGACAGGGCCACCAGGCTGCCGTCGGCCGGCTGGCGCCGCACCTGTCGCATCAGGCCGATGGCTTCGGGCAGGGCGAACTGCTCGCCGGCCACGCCCTCGATGAAGCGGCCGCCGCGGATCTCGCCGCGGGCTTCGAGCCGGCGCCAGGCGCGCAGCAGATCGCTCCAGGGCGGCAGCCACCCCGCCTCGCGCTCGAGCAGGCGCCAGCAGACCACGCCATAGCGGCGCAGCAGGATCCGCGCGACCTGCTCGATCGCCTCGCCGGCGAGCCCCTGCGGCCCATGGGCCTCGACGCGCTGGCGCACCAGCGACCAGCGCCCGGCATCCTCGATGCCGACCAGCGGGCTGCGCCGGCGCCGGCCGGCGGACGCCGACGAGCGCTTCGAGGGCGGAATCAGCAGCGCGCGCAGCCCTGCGTAGCTGTCGCAGTGCGCGCGGCCGCGCATCACCAGTTCGGACAGCGCGTCTTCGAGCTCGGTGCCGAGCAGCCGCGTGCCCTGCAGCATCTCGTCGAAAAAGGACGCGCCATGCGCGGCCAGGAAAGCCGCCAGGCGCTGGGCGCGCGTGCCGAGCGCCGCGTCGTCGGCGGGCGCAGGGGCCAGGCCGGCCCACAGCGAGGCGCTGCGGCGCGGCAGCAGCAGGATCGGTGTCGACCGCAGCGAGGTGCCGCCGCCCCCCGGCCGTCCTTCGGCGGCCACCGGGCGCAGTCGGGTCCACAGCGTCCGCCCGGCGGTGCACAGGTCGTCGAGCCAGGCCGGCGCGTAATCCTTGACGCGGGCCGGCAGCAGCTCGGCCTCCCAGAGTGCGGCCGGCGCCTCGTAGCCCTCGAGCTGCGCCAGGATGCCGGCCAGCGCCTCGGGGCCGCTGACCCGGCTGGCGCCGCCGACGTGCTGCCATTCGAACAGGAAGCGGGCGAAGTCGCGCGGCTCGACCGGTTCGATCTCGCGCCGCAGGCGCTTGAGGGTGTAGCGATGGATGCGGGCCAGCAGGTGCCTCTCGCACCATTCGATGGTCTCGGCGCCCGGCGTGAACCGGCCCTGGAGCACCGAGCCCTCGGCCTGCAACGCGGACAGCGCGGCCTCGATGTCGGAATGCGGCAAGCCGAGCTGCGCCGCCAGTTCAGGCGCCGGCACTGGCCCCAGGCCCCCCAGCCGCGCGCGAATCAGTTCGCGCAAGGCTTCCCCGGGGCTGTCCGGCGCCTGCGCGCAGTCCGGCGGCGGTTCGATCGCCGGCTGCATCGCGGCCGCGGGATACAACACCCGGACCTGCGCCAGCCGCTCGGCCGCGACCCACAGCCCGCCGTCGGACGCGGCGCCCACCGGCGTCAGCCGGGTGGCCCGGCCCGCCTGCGCCAGCGCAGCCAGCCAGGCGGCCCACCCGGCGTTGGCCGACAGCTCTTCGACGCTGACGGCGCCGAGCCCGTTCAGCGCCTCGTGCATCTCGTCGGCATTGCGGGCGCGCGGCCAGGCCTCCTCCCGAACGCTGGCGATCGCGTCGGCGTCGAGCTGGCCGAGATCGTCCGCGCTCTCGGGATCGATATAGCGCCGGTTCTGCACGGCCTGGGTGCGGCGCTCCTCCAGCGGCGCGTCGTCGAGGAAGGCATAGGGCCGCGCGTTCAGCGCCTCGGCCGCGAGCGGCGAGGGGGCCGGCAGGTCGCGCGCCAGCACCTCGACCTCGCCGGCATCGAGGCGGCGCAGCAATTGCAGCCAGCCCTCGGCATCCATCGCCTCGTAGAGGCAGTCGCGCAGGGTCTGGGCCACCAGCGGATGGTCCGGGATCTCGCGGGCGCCGCTCAGGTTCTCGGCGCAGGCGACCTGGTCGGGGAACACCGCCGCCAGCAGGTCCTCGGACTTCATGCGCTGCAGCTGCGGCGCCACCTTGCGCCCGCCCACGAAGCGCGGCAGCGCCAGCGCGGTGGTCGCGTTCCAGCGCCAGCGGACGCCGAACAGCGGGGCGTCGAGCAGCGCCTGCACCAGCACGTCGAGCGCCGAAGCCGGGTGCAGGTAGCGCATCACTTCCTCGAGCGGGAAGCTGTGGCTGGTCGACAGCGACAGCACGATCGCGTCCTCGGTGGCCGCCGCTTGCAGCTCGAAATTGAACTGGCGGCAGAAGCGCTTTCGCAGCGCCAGCCCCCAGGCGCGATTCAGCCGGCTGCCGTAGGCCGAGTGGATCACCAGTTGCATGCCGCCGGAGGCGTCGAAGAAGCGCTCCATGACGATCCGCTGCTGGGTCGGAAGGGCACCGAGCACGCGCACGCAGCGGGCCAGATGCTCGACGATCTGGCGCGCGGCTTCGGCTTCGAGACCGACCGTGCGGCCCAGCCAGCCGACCGTGCCCTCGACACCGCTTGCCTTCAGCGCTTCCTCTATCTCGGCGCGCAGGCGCGACACGCCGAACGACAGCTCGTCGCTGCGCCCCGGCGCTTCGCCGAGCCAGAACGGAATGTTGGGCGCGGCGCCATGCGCGTCCTCCACCCGCACCCGGCCCGGCTCGATCTTCAGGATCCGGTAGCTCGCATTGCCGAGCTGGAACACATCGCCCGCCAGGCTCTCGACCGCGAAGTCTTCGTTGACCGTGCCGATCTTGTGCGCCTGCGGCTCGAGCATCACGGTGTAGTCGCCGGCCTCGGGGATGGTGCCGCCCGAGGTCAGGGCGGTCATCCGTGCGCCCTTGCGCTCGCGCAGCAGGTGATGGACGGCATCGCGGTGCACATACCCGGCGCGCGGCCCCTGCCGCGTGGTGAAACCCTCGGACAGCATCCGGACGACGGCCGTGAAATCCTCGCGCTTCAGTTCGGCGTAGGGCCAGGCGCGCCGCACCAGCGCGAAGAGTTCGTCTTCCCCGCATTCGCGGCAGGCGGTTTCGGCCACGATCTGCTGCGCCAGCACGTCGAGCGGCGCCGCCAGCACGTCGAGCGGCGCCGGCAGCACGCCGAGCGCGTCGAGTTCGCCGCGGCGCACGCAGTCCAGCAGGGCCGCGCACTCGACCAGTTCGTCGCGCGATTGCGGGAACAGCCGCGCCTTGGGCACGCCGCCGACCGCGTGCCCGGAGCGTCCGGCGCGCTGCAGGAAGGTCGCGATCGAGCGCGGCGAGCCGAGCTGGCAGACCAGGTCGACGTCGCCGATGTCCAGGCCCAGCTCGAGCGAGGCGGTGGCCACCAGCACCTTCAGGTCGCCGCGCTTCAGGCGCTGCTCGGCCTCGAGGCGCGTCTCCTTCGCCAGGCTGCCGTGGTGCGCGGCGACCACTTCCTTGCCAAGGATCTCGCCCAGGTGCCGCGCCGCGCGTTCGGCCATCCGGCGCGTGTTGACGAACACGAGCGTGGTGCGGTGTGCGTGAATCAGCCCGGCCAGGCGCGCATACACCTGTTCCCACTGCTCGTTCGACATCACGGCGGCCAGCGGCGTCGGCGGCAGCGCGAGCGCCAGGTCGCGCTGCTTGGCATAGCCGATGTCGACGATCTCGCAATCGGCCACGCCATCGACCACCGCGCCGGCACCGACCAGGAAGCGCGCGATCTCGTCGATCGGCTTCTGTGTCGCCGAGACGCCGATGCGGATCAACGGCTGCGCGCAGATCGACTGCAGCCGCTCGAGCGACAGCGCCAGGTGGCTGCCGCGCTTGCTCGCGACGATGGCGTGGATCTCGTCGACGATCACCGTGCGCACCGTCGACAGCATCTGGCGGCCCGACACCGAGCCCAGCAGCACGTACAGCGACTCCGGCGTGCTGACCAGCACGTGCGGCGGCCGGCGCAGCGCCTGCAGGCGTTCGCGGGCCGGCGTGTCGCCGGTGCGCACGGCGGTCCGGATGGCGACATCGGGCAAGCCCAGCTTCGCGAGTTCGGCCCGGATGCCGGCCAGCGGGGCCTGCAGGTTGAGGCCGATGTCGTTCGACAGCGCCTTCAATGGCGAGACGTAGACCACGGTGGTTTGGTCGGGCAGCCCGGCCGGCGCCAGCCCTTCGCGCACCAGGCCATCGAGGGCCGCAAGGAAGGCGGTGAGCGTCTTGCCGGAACCGGTGGGCGCCGCGATCAGCGTGTGGCGGCCGGCGCCGATCGCCGGCCACGCGGCAGCCTGGGCCTCGGTGGGGCCCGGGAAGGTCGCGCGGAACCAGTTCGCGACGGCGGGATGGAAGTCTTGCAGCACGGGGGAAGAATGAGATCAGGCCGGGCGCCCGGATGTCAAGGCACGCCACCCATGGCCCGGCGGCCGGCCGTTTGACGTCCGCCGGCGATGGGCGTACGGTTGCCGCCCGGCCCGCCCGCGGGACGCGAACGAAGGAGACAACGACGATGACCGACCTGTCCACCCATCCGACGCAGATTGCCGGCGCCTGGCTGGCCGATTTCCAGTCCGCGCTCGAGCGCCGGGACATCGACGCCGTGCTGGCGCTGTTCGAGCCCGACTGCTACTGGCGCGACCTGGTCGCCTTCACCTGGAACATCCGCACGCAGGAAGGCCCCGAGGCGATCCGCGCGATGCTCGAGGCGCGGCTGGCCGACACCCGGCCGACCGCCTTCGCGGTCGAGGGGGATGCCACCGAAGCCGACGGCGTGGTCGATGCCTGGTTCACTTTCGAGACCGCGGTGGCGCGCGGCCGCGGCCACCTCCGGCTGCGCAGCGGCAAGGCCTGGACGCTGCTCACGACGATGACCGAACTCAAGGGCTTCGAGGAGCGCAAGGGCGAGCGGCGCATCAAGGGGGCCGAGCATGGCGCGAACCCGCAGCGCAGGACCTGGCTCGAACGGCGCCAGCAGGAGGCCGAGACGCTGGGCCATTCCGAGCAGCCCTACGTGCTGATCGTCGGCGGCGGCCAGGGCGGCATCGCGCTCGGTGCGCGGCTGCGGCGGCTGGGGGTGCCGACGATCATCGTCGAGAAGAACGCCCGGGCCGGCGATTCTTGGCGCAGGCGCTACAAGAGCCTGTGCCTGCACGACCCGGTCTGGTACGACCACCTGCCGTACCTGCCGTTCCCGGAGGACTGGCCGGTGTTCTCGCCCAAGGACAAGATCGGCGACTGGCTCGAGATGTACACCCGGGTGATGGAGCTCAATTACTGGGGCTCCACCACCGCGAAAAAGGCGCGCTTCGACGAGGCGAAGCAGGAATGGGAAGTGGTCGTCGAACGCGACGGCCGCGAGATCACGCTGCGGCCGAAGCAGCTGGTGTTCGCGCTCGGCGTCTCGGGCTACCCGAACCTGCCGAAGATCCCGGGCGCCGAGACCTTCCTGGGCGAGCAGCATCACTCGAGCGCGCACCCGGGGCCGGAGGCCTGGCGCGGCAAGAAGTGCGTGGTGCTCGGCTCCAACAACTCGGCCCACGACATCTGCGCCGCGCTGTGGGAGAACGGCGCCGACGTGACGATGATCCAGCGCAGCTCGACCCACATCGCGCCCTCGGATTCGCTGATGGAGCTGGCGCTGGGCGGCCTCTATTCCGAGGCCGCGCTCAAGGCCGGCGTGACGACCGACAAGGCGGACCTGATCTTTGCGTCGGTGCCCTACAAGATCATGGCGCCGATGCAGGTGCCGGTGTACGACGAGATGAAGCGGCGCGACGCCGACCTGTACGCGCGCCTCGAGAAGGCGGGTTTCCTGCTCGACTTCGGGGTTGACGGCTCGGGCCTGTTCATGAAGTACCTGCGGCGCGGCTCGGGCTACTACATCGACGTCGGCGCCTCGGAGCTGGTCGCCAACGGCAGCATCAAGCTGCGCAGCGGCGTCACCATCGAGCGCATCAATCCGAGGTCGGTGACTCTGAGCGACGGCAGCGAGCTGCCGGCCGACCTGATCGTTTATGCCACCGGCTACGGCTCGATGAACGGCTGGCTGACCGACCTGATCTCGCCTGAAGTGGCGGACCGCGTCGGCAAGGTCTGGGGCCTGGGTTCCGACACGCCCAAGGACCCGGGGCCCTGGGAAGGGGAGTTGCGCAACATGTGGAAGCCGACGCAGGTGCCGCAGCTGTGGATTCATGGCGGCAACCTGCACCAGTCGCGCCACTATTCGCAGTTCCTGGCGCTGCAGTTGAAGGCGCGCATGGAGGGCCTCGAGACGCCGGTGCACGAACTCGCGCCGGTGCACCATACGCGTTGACGGCGCTCGGCAGGGGGTTCAGACCAGCCTGCCGCGTTCGCTCAGCAGGCGCATGCTTTCGTCGCCGATCACTTCCTGCTCCAGGGCCAGGAAGCGCATCCAGTAGCCGGCGATGTCGATGTTGTCGCCGTTGGCGAGCACCTGCGTCTCGACACGCTTGCCGTTGACGAAAGTGCCGTTGCGGCTGCCGAGGTCGCGCAGGATCACCAGCGGCCCCTCGGTACTCAGCCTGGCGTGGAAGCGGCTCACCCGCGGCGAGGCCAGCACCACGTGGTTGCGCTCGGCGCGGCCGATGGTCATGCCGGGCTCGGACACCGGCACCTGGGTGGTCAGGCCGGTCGGTGTCATCAGGATCAGCATCGCCATTCGTGAACGCTCCGTGAGGCGATCGAAGGTAGCCACTCGCCCATCAAAGTACAAGCGCGATACGGTTACATCCCGTTTTTCACAGTCCCTTTTCGACCATTTCCAGGAGCCGCTGCCCCAACGCGTCCACCTGCGCCTGCGGCAGCCCGCGCAGGGGCCCGTCGATGATCAGCAGGGCCAGGCCATGCACCGCCGACCAGGCCAGGAACTCGGCGCCCGGGCGGCGCTCCGGCGGCATCGCGCCCGCATCGACCAGCCGGTCGAGGGCCGCGCCGAGCAATTCGAAGGGGTTGAGGCCGCTTTCGCCGCCCTTGGCTTCGACGGGCGCGTCATCGACGTCCACCGGGGTCGCGAAGGCGGTGCGGAACAGGCCGGTCTCGGCCTGCGCGAAGCGCAGGTAGCCGGTGCCCACCGCGCGCACGCTGGCACGGGCGTAGTCGGCCGGCTGGCGCGTCGGGTCCAGGGTCGCGAGTTCGGCCTCCATGGCCCGTGCGACCGCCGACAGGGCGGCGGCGCGCACCGCCTGCAGCAGCGCCCGCCGGCTCGCGAAATGCCGGTAGGCCGCATTCGGAACCACACCCGCGCGCCGTGTCGCTTCCCGCAGGACCACCGCATCCGGGCCGCCGCTGCGCGCCAGTTCGACACCGGCTTCGAGCAGCGCGCGCCGCAGATCGCCATGGCGGTAGGTGCTGCGCGCGGGCGGACTGGAAACGGGCGGAGCGGTCATTGGTTCTTTCATGTGGACAGCGTCCATTATCTCTGCTATTTTTGTGGACGTCGTACACAACCATCTCGCAAAGGAATCCGATGGCGACCCAGATCTACGTCAACCTTCCCGTCAAGAACCTCGACCGCTCGGTCGCGTTCTTCACACAGCTCGGCTTCGCATTCAACCCGCAGTTCACCGACGAGAAAGCCACCTGCATGATCGTCGGCGCCGACATCTACGTGATGCTGCTGGTCGAGAGCTTCTTCAAGACCTTCACGCACAAGCCGATCGCCGATGCGACCCAGACCACCGAGGTGCTGCTGACCCTTTCCCGCGACAGCCGCGCCGAGGTCGACGGCATGGTCGCCAAGGCGGTGGCCGCCGGCGCCACGACGCCGAACAGGCCACAAGACCATGGATTCATGTACCAGCACGGCTTCCAGGACCTCGATGGCCACCTGTGGGAGCTCGTGCACATGGATGCGAGCGCGATGCCGCCCGCGAATTGAGCCGCCCCACCCACATTCACTCCAGGAGATCATCATGCAAGTCCAGCCCTACCTGTTCTTCGAAGGCCGCTGCGAGGAGGCGCTCGAGTTCCACCGCAAGTCGGTCGGCGCAGAAATCACGATGTTGATGCGCATGAAGGACAGCCGAAGGACAGCCCCGAGCCGGCGCCCCCCGGGATGGTCCCCCCGGGCTCCGACAACAAGGTGATGCATGCAAGTTTCACCGTGGGCCAGTCCACGCTGATGGCGTCCGACGGGCGCGCCTCCGGCCAACCGGCGTTCAAGGGCTTTTCCCTGTCGCTGATGGCGGCCGACGAAGCCGAGGCCCAGCGCCTGTACTCCGCGCTGGGCGAGGGCGGCCAGGTGCAGATGCCGCTCGGCAAGACCTTCTGGTCTCCGGCCTTCGGCATGGTGGAAGACCGCTTCGGCATCTCATGGATGGTGCAGGTGCCAGTGCCGATGTGAATGTCGCCCTCCGAGGAGGCGTACCGACGCGACAGGCGGGCACGGCGCTTTGCTCTTAAATTCGACGCTTCATTCCAAAGGAGCACCCGCACATGATTCACGTCGTTGCCGTCATCACGGCCAAGCCCGGCCAACGCGATCTGATCCTCGAGGCCTACCGGGCCAACCGGCCCGCCGTGCTGGCCGAGAAAGGCTGCATCGAGTACGCCGCGACCATCGACGCGGCGGGCATGCCGGCCTCGCGCGGCTCCTTCGGCGCCGACACCTTCGTCGTGATCGAGAAGTGGGAAACGCTGGCCGACCTGCAGGCGCACGCCGCGGCGCCGCACATGGCTGCCTATGGCGCCAAGGTCAAGGACTGGACCGAGAGCCGGCTGATCCACGTGCTCGAACCGGTCTGATTAAGCCCCCACGCTCGTCACTTCGTGTACTCGCTGCCCCCAAGGGGGCGCAGACCGGCTTGGGGCGGCCCGGCGCCGGTCTGGGCAAGCCCGGTCCGCCAAAGAAAAACGCGCCCGAGGGCGCGTTTTTTCATGGCGTGGCGCGGGCTTACTTCGCCATCACGCGGACCATCTCGAGGCACTTGTTCGAGTAACCCCATTCGTTGTCGTACCAGCTCACCAGCTTGACGAAGGTGCCGTCCAGGGCGATGCCGGCCTCGGCGTCGAAGATCGAGGTGCGCGGGTCGCCGCGGAAGTCGGTGGCGACCACCTTGTCCTCGGTGTAGCCGAGCACGCCCTTGAGCGCGCCTTCGCTCTGCGCCTTCATTTCGGCGCAGATTTCCTTGTAGGTGGCTTCCTTGACCAGCTCGACCGTGAGGTCGACCACCGACACGTCGGAGGTCGGCACGCGGAAGCTCATGCCGGTGAGCTTCTTGTTGAGCTCGGGGATCACCACGCCCACCGCCTTGGCAGCGCCGGTGCTCGAGGGAATGATGTTCTCCAGGATGCCGCGGCCGCCGCGCCAGTCCTTGTTGCTCGGGCCATCGACGGTCTTCTGGGTTGCCGTGGCGGCGTGCACCGTGGTCATCAGGCCGCGCTTGATGCCCCACTTGTCGTTCAGCACCTTGGCCAGCGGCGCCAGGCAGTTGGTGGTGCAGCTGGCGTTGCTGATGATGGCTTCGCCGGCGTACTTCTTGTCGTTCACGCCGTAGACGAACATCGGCGTGTCGTCCTTGCTCGGGGCCGACAGCAGCACCTTCTTGGCGCCGGCGTCGATGTGCTTCTGCGCCGTGTCCTTGGTCAGGAACAGGCCGGTCGATTCGAGCACGATGTCGGCGCCGACGTCGCTCCAGTTGAGCTTCGCCGGGTCGCGCTCCTGCGTCAGGCGGATCTTCTTGCCGTTGACGACGAGCGTGTTGCCATCGACCGTGATCTCGCCCTGGAAGCGGCCGTGCACCGAGTCGTACTGGAGCATGTAGGCCAGGTAGTCAGGCTCGAGCAGGTCGTTGATCGCGACAATCTCGATGTCGTTCTTGAAGTTCTGAACCGCCGCACGCAGCACGTTGCGCCCGATGCGACCGAAACCGTTGATGCCGAGTTTGATAGCCATGTCTGATGCTCCTGGATAGTTGACAACTTGAAGATGCGATCGATGTCAGCGCGCGAGCGCCGCTTCGACCGTGGCAGCGACGTTCTCTGCCGTGAATCCGAAATGCTTGAACAGCACGCCCGCGGGTGCCGACTCGCCATAGCTGTCGATGCCGACGACGGCCGCGACGCCGTACTTCCACCAGCCGTCGGTGCAGCCCATCTCGACCGCGATGCGCGGCGTGCCCTTGGGCAGCACGCTCTTCTTGTAGGCCACGTCCTGGCGGTCGAAAGTGGTGGTGGAAGGCATGGAGACGACGCGCACGCCGATCTTCTTCGCCGCCAGCAGCTCCTGGGCGCGCAGCGCCAGCTGCACTTCGGAGCCGGTGGCGATGATGACCGCCTTGACCTTCTTGTTCTTCAGGCCGACGGCCTCGGGCTCGGACAGCACGTAGGCACCCTTGCTGATGTCGCTCAGGTCATTCTTGGGCGCGTAGGGCAGGTTCTGGCGCGACAGCAGCAGCGCGGTCGGGCGGTCGGCATTCTGCAGCGCGACGGCCCAGGCCACGGCGGTCTCGGCCGTGTCGCCGGGACGCCAGACATCGAGGTTCGGGATCAGCCGCAACGAAGCCGCATGCTCGATCGACTGGTGGGTCGGGCCGTCCTCGCCGAGGCCGATGGAGTCGTGGGTGAAGACGTGGATCACGCGCTGCTTCATCAGCGCCGCCATGCGGATCGCGTTGCGGCTGTAGTCGCTGAAGGTCAGGAAGGTGCCGCCGTAGGGAATGAAGCCGCCATGCAGCGCAACGCCGTTCATGATGGCCGCCATGCCGAATTCGCGCACGCCGTAGTTGATGTGGCGGCCCAGCAGGCCGTCGGGGAACTGCTCGTTGCCTTCGATGCGGATCACGGCGCCGTGGTCGTCGAAGCGCAGGCTGGGCGTGCTCTTGGTGTTGGTGAGGTTGGAGCCGGTCAGGTCGGCGCTGCCGCCGAGCAACTCGGGCAGGGCGGCGGTGAAGGCTTCCAGCGCCAGCTGCGAAGCCTTGCGCGAAGCCACGGTCTCGGCCTTGGTGTGAGCGGCCACCACGGTGTCGAAGGCGGTCTGGTGGAAGTTCTTCGGCAGCTCGCCCTTCATGCGGCGCGTGAATTCCGCCGCCAGGTCGGGGAAGACTTCGGCGTAGGCTGCGAACCGGTCGTTCCAGGCTGCCTCATTCTTCGCGCCGGCCGCCTTGGCGTCCCATTCCTCGTAGACCGCCGCCGGCAGCTCGAAGGGCGAGTGCGTCCAGTTCAGCGCACTGCGCGTGAGGCCGATCTCGTCGGCGCCCAGCGGCTCGCCGTGCGCCTTGGCGGTGTTGGCGCGGTTCGGGCTGCCCTTGCCGATATGCGTCTTGCAGATGATCAGGGTCGGCTGGCCGGTGTGCTTCTTCGCCTTCTCGATGGCCTTCGACACCTCCCTGGCATCGTTGCCGTCGATCGGGCCGACCACGTTCCAGTCGTAGGCCTTGAAGCGCTGCTCGGTGTCGTCGACGAACCAGGGCTTGACGGGCCCGTCGATCGAGATGCCGTTGTCGTCGTACAGCGCGATCAGCTTGTCGAGCTTCCAGGCCCCGGCCAGCGCGGCGGCTTCGTGGCTGATGCCCTCCATCAGGCAGCCGTCGCCCAGGAAGGCGTAGGTGTGATGGTCGACGATCTCGTGGCCCTTGCGGTTGAACTCGGCCGCGAGCAGCTTCTCGGCCAGCGCGAAGCCGACCGCATTGGTGATGCCCTGGCCCAGCGGGCCGGTGGTGGTCTCGACGCCGGGCGTGATGCCGACCTCGGGGTGGCCCGCCGTCTTGCTGTGCAGCTGGCGGAAGTGCTTGAGCTCCTCGATCGGCAGCGCATAGCCCGTGAGGTGCAGGACCGAATAGATCAGCATCGAGGCGTGGCCGTTCGACAGCACGAAGCGGTCGCGATCGAACCACTGCGGATTGACCGGGTTGTGCCGCAGGTGGTCGCCCCACAGCGCGACCGCCATGTCGGCCATGCCCATCGGCGCGCCCGGATGCCCCGAGTTGGCGAGTTGAACGGCATCCATTGCCAACGCGCGAATCGCGTTGGCCATCAAGGCTTGGTTGGCCATCTGTGGCTTTCTGGGAGCAGGTTAGGGGGAACCCGGTATTTTAACGGGCGGGGTGGAGGGGCCCCGGAATGGGCTCGGATCAGGCCGGCGCCGGGCCGCCAGCGCGGCGAGGCCCGCGCTTCGCACGGACGGGCGGCCTGCTGCTTCCCCCTCGGGGGGCAGCGACCCACACGCAGTGGGGGAGCGTGGGGGCCACATTCAGCTAGAGTGCCGCTCCATGCAGGGCCTTCACCTCACCGCCGACCTCCTCGACTGCCGTTGCGACGAACGCTGGCTGGTCGACGCCGAAACCCTTGGCGCCGCCTGTGCCGCGCATGCCGAAGCCGCCGGTTTGCAGGTGGTCGGCCGGCTGTTCCATGCCTTCCCGGCCACGCCGCAGGGCCCGGGCGGCGTGACGGCCACGGTGCTGCTGGCCGAGTCGCACCTGTGCGTCCACACCTGGCCGGAGCAGCGCGGCGTGACGATCGACGTCTATGTCTGCAACTTCGGTGCCGATCACTCGGCCAAGGCGAAGGCGCTGATGACCGCACTGGAGGCGCTCTTCGTTCCCGGCCATGCGCAGCGGCATGCCCTGCAGCGCGGCGAGATCGGGGCGGCGGTGGCATGAGCGGCATCCCGGCAATGATCCTGGCCGCCGGCCGCGGCGAGCGCATGCGGCCACTGACCGACCACACACCGAAGCCGCTGCTCGAAGTGCACGGCAAGCCGCTGATGCAGTGGCCGATGGACGCGCTGGCCGCGGGCGGATTCACCGATCTCATCGTGAACACGGCCTGGCTGGGCGAGCAGATCGAGGCGCGCTTCGGCAGCCGGCACGGCGCGGCCGCACTGCGCTACTCGCACGAAGGCCGCGACTTCGGCGGCGCGCTCGAGACCGCGGGCGGCATCGTGCGCGTACTGCCGGCGCTGGGCGAGGTGTTCTGGGTGGTCGCGGGCGACGTGTTTGCGCCGGAATTCGCCTTCACCCAGCAGGCGGTCGACCGCTTCGCGGCGAGCGGGCGACTGGCGCATCTTTGGTTGGTGCCGAATCCGCCGCACAACCCGTCCGGGGATTTCGGCATCGCCGCCGATGGCAGCGCATTGGCGGAATCGCCGCGCAAGCACACTTTCTCGACCATCGCACTGTACCGGGCCGGCCTGTTCGCGCCGCCGTTCTGCGCGATGCCGTCGGGCAACGCCTGCGGAACGAAGGCGGCGCTGGCGCCGCTGTTACGCGCCGCCATGGCCGCCGGCACCGTCAGCGCCGAGCTCTATACAGGACCGTGGACCGACGTCGGAACGCCAGAACGCCTCGCGGCGCTGAATGCATCGGGGCCGGCCAGGCCGGGCGCACAAATAAAACGGCCCGCGTGAAGCGGGCCGTTCCGTGCATGCCGGTGTCATCCCGGCCGTTCTACAAGATCAAGGCACGTTGGCCGTCTTGACGTGGTACGGCTTGCCGGGCAGGGCCATGGAGCCGCCGTACTCGATGCCGATGGAGCCCGTGGGCGTCACGGGACACCCGTTGGGCGCCGGGCAGGACTTGCCGTCGGTGTAGATCACCGGCCCGTAGCGGTAGTTTCTCAGGGCCTTGCCGGCGTAGTCGGCCACGGTCAGGAGG